>NZ_JABSUZ010000006.1:0-215638 GCF_013284345.1 Brevibacillus sp. MS2.2 | reverse complement strand
AAGATGAATCTGACTTCAAGTAAAACACAAGCTTATTTCACAGATTAATTCTATTCCGGTTTTCAAGGAGCATTTCATTCCATCTGTGCCTCAAGCAGAGGCGACGTTTTTTAATATAGCATAGACTAAAACCTAATGCAATAGGGAAAACTAAATAAGTTAAAAATAACGTCAAAACAAAGGAAGTGAACTAGGGTGCGTGTAGTCAGCTACAACATTCATAGCGGCCGTGACCTCTGGTGGCGAAAACGCCTGAACGAAATGACTCTGACTTTAAAGGACTTGAAACCAGACATCATCGGCCTTCAGGAAGTCCACCAAAACGGGAAGCATGGGTATCAGGCAAGCTACATCGCTGATCAATTACAATATCACCTGGCCTTCTCCCCTTCGATCGCGATAGGAGGCGGGTATTACGGCAATGCACTGCTATCAAAGTACGCGCTTGAAAATGTCGACGCCATCGTTTTGCCGGCCAGAAAAGAGCAGCGGACACTCCTGTATGCATCCTTTCAAGGATTCGGTCGTACGATTACGCTTTGCGTTACACACTGCAGCTTAAATCAAGTAAGCAGACTGGCCCAGCTACAGCTCATGTCGACGTTGATACAGCAACACGCAAAAGCCCCATTACTTCTAATGGGGGATTTCAACGCGAGTAATGTGTCCTTTACTCCACACCTGATGGACTGTGCTCTTGTCTCAGGTCAGGAAAAAAGACCAACACTTCCAGCCTTCCGCCGTCGTCTGGACTATATTTTTGCTTCTCATCACTGGAATATTGAGAACTACGAGTTGCTACCGGTCAATTGGTCGGATCATGTCCCCGTCATTGCCGATTTGAGGCTGACGGAATCCCCAGCTCTCGAAGAATAAAATCTTTGACATCTACCAGTCTTGCCGGGAGTGGAAACCTCTCCGAAGCACCTGCAATCACTAACGGAATCAGCGAATCTTGCTTATGCAGTGATCCGTGACTTCCTCCACCTAAATGCGTAGGAGCACTTTCCGATAAAAATTCATAGCTCTTGGCAGCAGTAACGACTACCACGTCAACGCTCTGCGAAAACAGCGCCCCATATAGTCGAGAAAAAGCATCTGGATATGTATCAAAAGAAAGACACTCTCCATCATATTGCACATCCAGCACGGAAACGTCCCCTTCAACAGACCAAGAAGAACCGTACGCATCTTGATACTCCCCATTGCGCCAAAAACACATTTCCTGTTGTGTTCCACCCCGACGCACCTTTACCTTCTCGCCCTCTTTCCAAGCAATTAAATCAATTCTTTCTTCCACACTAACCGCTTCTACAATAGAAAGTGGATCCGTTCCATTCACTGGGTACAAAAAAGTCATACGCTCATTATTGCAAATGACCACTTCCACGTCCGAAGTCACGTCAGTACCGAGCGCATGGATCGAAAAATTCGCCAGGAGATAATCTAATGGAATATTGTGGTCTTCACTTTCTCCAATGACGGTTTGTCCATGATCACTAATCAAAATACATACGTTTCTCTCCAGCATTTGTTCCCATGACGCGAAGCTATCCAACAAACGGGCCAATTGCTTGTCCACATCTGCCAAGTGCTGTACGGCATCCTCCGGGGAATTGTGGAGTTTATGATCATTCTCTGGCAGATAGACCAAAGTAAAATGTGGCTGCTGACCGCTGCGAATTACCTCAATCATAACATCGATTGCATACGCATCATTAATTCCATAGCCTTCCAAAGCAGATTGGGAGAAATCCCACGGGACGGTACGAAATAACGCCGGGCGCACCAGCGTCCCCATACTCATGATCGTTGGACCACTCACATGCTCTCGCAGGGAAAAAGATGTGATTGTATCAAGTAAGGTCGGCATTTTCACCTTATGCTGCTTATGTCCCCGATGGGCGATAACGTTGATGGAACCCGAGACGAGATTATTTTCTTCCAGTACCTCATGAATGGTTTTGACATCCTTGCTAAGATGACGTTCATTCAAATCAAATAGGACATTTTCTGCACAACTCGAAACCCCTATTTTCCGGACGGAATTGGCTCCATTAATATAATTCACCATCTTTTTCTGCTCTGCATCATACCAAACTAACCCCGGTACTTTGTGCTGATCGGGGTAAACACCCGTAATGAGGGAGCAATCTATCGAAGCCGTCATCGTAGGGAAAACGGTCACACAATCTGGTATGTACTGGCTATGCTCCATGAAAAACCGAAGTGCCGGTGCTTGATTGGCAGCAATGCATCGCTCCAGAACATCAGGCATCATGGAGTCGATCAGGAAAAGTATGACCTTTTTCATCCGGCTGCCACCCTTCTTGTCGTAGTAGTCATAGTCGCACTTGATAGTGTTCGATTTTCCATTACCGAGTATACGCCATGAAAAAGAAAAAGCCCCTGTTCGCCTAAAGCAACAGGGGACCATGCTCACGAAGTAAATGTGAGGGTGTTGATACCATTATTCGTTTGCAGTTTTAGTGCAGGGTACTTCTTCAAATACGGAGCAAATTCCACATAATCTTTTTCACCAATGGACGGATCACCCAGTAGATGCGAAAGTACAGCAGCTCGGATTTGCAGCCCTTGAGGTGTTTGTTTAAAGAGAGGATCTACCGTCGGGAAAGGAATTCCATTGATGACTGTATCACCTTCTGCATCACTCAGTTCCCACGTAGTGACGTTCAATGAATGGAGAGCTTCTACTACTTGTGCTCCATAATCCTCCACAACCATATCTGGTTGAAGCCCTACGTGGTTCACCACAGTATGCTTAGGAGTAAAATATTCATTCAGTGTAAGCTTCAGTGCGTCACCGTCCGACAATGGAATAACTTGTTGGGCGCTCCCTTTTCCAAATGTTTTGGTACCCACAAGTTTGGCGATGCCATGATCACGCAGCGCACCTGACAACAGCTCAGATGCAGAAGCTGTTCCACCGTTTACCAAAATTCGCACTGGAATGCCGATATCCTGCCCATTTCGTACCCACGTCTCTACCTCTACCCCATTACGATTCGTGGTGTACATAAGCAAGCCTTCTTCCATAAAGAGGCTCGCGATGTCCCGTGCTGTGGACAAGTATCCCCCGCCATTATCACGCAGGTCTAACACCAATCCGGACAACGGTTTTTGCACGCGGGAAAGCTCTGCAAGCTTATCCCTTACCTGGATGGCTCCTTCTGATCCGAAAGTTTCAAGACTGATATAACCAACCGCGCCTTTCGTAAACATCTGTCCTTCCGCTTCCGGCAAGGTCATGGAGGCACGCTTCAGCTTTACCTGGTGCTCCCGTTTGTCGGATGGACGATACACAGTAAGAACGGCTTCGGTCCCTTCGTTGCCCTTCAAATAAGCATACGCTTCTTCAAAAGTCTTTCCAACCAGCGAGGTCTCATTTACTTTGATCAATTGATCGCCTCGTTGCAACGAAGATGCTGCTGCTGGAGAATTCGGAACGATTTCACGGATGATAATATGTTCATTTTGCAGCCGCAGACGAAAGCCAAATCCAACAAATTGATTCTCAACATCAGATTGGAACAAACGCAATTCATCTTGAGTAAAAAATACGCTGTGCGGGTCATTGAGTGTGGAGAGCATTCCTTCAATCGCCCACGTGTTCATCGTCGGCGTATCAAACCCGCCTTTCTTCTGCCATTCTGCAAGCCTCAATTCCAACTCGTCCCAAGTATCATCTTCTTCAGAAACTTTGAACTGAAGCTGTTTTTTCTGATTAGCCTGCTCACTGACCACCTCTAGAGCCCCTTTTACCAATTGTTTGGCTGCCGGTTTGCTCAAGTGGCTCTCCATGACGTGCTGGAACACTTCTTCTGTTTCTTCGTAAGGATACTCTGCCGCTTGCACAGGAAGAACAGTTGTTAGTAGCAGGACAGTTGCTACTGCCCATTGACTAATTCGCTTCATGGTGCCACCCCTTTTCGAACATCATCAGGTATCGAGAATGCAACATTGCTTGTAAAGTCGTAATTGTCGGTACCCGAATAGGCTACATATTCGTCGCCCTCATAAATCTCTTCATAACGCCACGTATGTTTAACGATTTGGTCGCTAACCCGATCAATATAATACTTGTTCATGAACAACGGAACGTCTTTCACTTTTCCTTGTCCAAGCGTAACCTTCTTGGATTTCTCTACTAACATAGACCCCGGAATCCACTCCGTAATGACATCGTACTCTCCGTATGATTGCTTGTAGTAGCGAGCATGAAGCTCCTTGGCACGATCGGCTACCTTGACAGCACCAACCCACTCGTGCAAAAAGTCAACGTTGTCCGTTCTATTCTTGTCCCATGTATGCCGATCCGTATCATACGAGTATTGCGTATTTGTTTTCCCGTCTGTATAGGAGAGCAACTTGTCTGATATTAGTTTTTGCGGAGATTGATAAAAGCCGGAAATTCTGCTTATTTGTTTCTCCTTGTTAATATCCTGCGTGTATGAGAACGTCAATCCACTCAACACCGCTTCACCCTTCACTTGGTAGGTGTCGGCATTGTCCAACTGGCGCAAAGAGTATCCCAAATCAGAAATAATAGCTGGTTGTTCTTTTAAAGACGCAAACTCTTGGCGCAACATTTTGTGCAACTGATTCATTCTGCTGTCTGACGCTTTCGGTTTCATCGCAGCAAGAACTTCTTCTGCTTCCTGGATACGCCCCTCCTGCAAATAATAGTAGGAAGTATTCAACAATGCCTCCGGGCTCCTGTCGGCAAATCGCTGGTAACGTTCCAACGCTAGCTCTACCTGACCACTCCTGATTTCCAGTGCCCCGACATACAAGGCGAGCGTTTCCCATTCTTTGGAATCTTGCTTCACTTTTTGCTCATAAGCACTGAGTCGGTCGAGTACTTTTTTGTATTGGCTTTGATCCTTGTTCCCTAGCTGCAAGGCAATATCATACACATTGGCACTCAATAGCCCGAGTGTATCAGGGAGAATGATTTTGTCTTCGAAGTAGGCGTCGATAGCAAGAAAAGCTTGCTCCAGATTGGTTTCAATCGGTGTTTCAGGATTCCAGCTTAATAAATAGTGAACACCGACTTGATTCGGGAAAGAGGAATCGGCCAGCTTGCTTAGCTGTTCAAATGTCTCCTCACTATCATTTCTACTGCGAATAGCGGCAGCCGCATCTACATAAATCTGTTCTTCTGTTGTTTTGGGATCTGTATAGGTTGCGAATAACGGCAATACCTCTTCGATATCCGGGACCATCGGGAACTTTTTCCCATCGTAATCCAACAGAGGCATGATTCCATCCTGAAGGAAATAATTCACCATGCGATCAGCTGCGACAGCAGCATCTCCCCGCTTCACCCGATCCGTTTTTTCTCCCTCTAGCCATCCCCAGGAACGCACTTCTTCCCAAGCATTTTTACTATCTGGAGACATCGTGAACATTTGCAATATCTTGGCAGCCTCTTCGTTGGTGATCGGCTGATTCGGCTTCATCATCTCACCAGGAAATATGTACTGAATTGCATTTGGACCGTACAGTCTATCCAAGATCGTGGAAATGCGCAGCGTTGGTTTGTACATCCACGTCAGGCGATCGACATCTTTATACGGCAAATACGGTTCCTGAAAACCTTCTGCTCGCGCCCACTCCGAATGCTCGGATAAGAAAGTAAGCGGATAGATATGGTACTGTCCACCGTAGTAAAGACGATCGATCATGACAAGAAATTCCGCACGCGTCATGTCACGATTTGGGTAAAACTTCGAAACATTTGGACCAGCCTCAAACAAACCGAGCTGCACACCTTGAATGATTGCGTTTCTCGCCCAGTGCTTGCTGATGTCATTGTATGGCAATAAGCCCCCAGCCGCTGATGCGACGCCGGGGGTGAGTAAGCTTAACGTCAGTAATCCACAAGAAATTGTCCGGATTAGTTTCTGCACATAAAATCCTCCTACACTTCATCTGGCAGGAAACATAAGGTTGATCCTGCTACGTCTTATACAAACTGGAACGGATCTGTGTGCACACGCGAAGGAATAACCTCTGTTTCGTAACCATTTGCCTGCAATTGTTCAAGCAAGATGGTCGCCAGTTTTTCCTTCATGATTTTTTCGATATTGTGACCAGCATCTACAATCGACAAGCCTTCTGCTTGTGCATCATGTGCAGTGTGATAACCAATGTCTCCGGTTAAATAAACATCCGCGCCCTTAAAAATTGCTTTGGAAACAAAAGAGCTACCGTCGCCACCTACTACCGCTACTTTCTTGACTGTCGCATCCAAGTCACCAACTACGCGCAGGCCATGGAGGGAAAACCGTTCCTTGACGAGTAAAGCAAATTCACGCAGCGTCAGTGGTGCAGGCAGAGTACCGATTCGCCCAATCCCGTATGCGGTTCCGGACTGCTCCAAGGGAATGATGTCATAGGCGACTTCCTCGTAGGGATGGGCAGCAAGCATTGCTTTGACCACAGCCGATTGCTTGGACGCGGGAACGATCATCTCGATGCGAACTTCCTCTGCTTTTTCCAATTGACCTGTCGAACCGATATAGGGATTCGTTCCTTCCCCAGGTAAAAAGGTTCCAGTGCCTTCTGTCTGAAAAGAACAGTGGCTATAGTTGCCTACATGCCCTGCACCCGCTTCAGCAAGTGCGGAAAACACTGCTTCCTTATGGGTAGCGGGTACGAATACGATGAGCTTCTTCCAAGCCTCTCGTGAAAGTACATCTAGTACATCTACGTCAGTGAGTCCAACCGCTTCTGCGAGCCAATCGTTCATTCCCCCATACGCAACATCCAAATTGGTATGGGCCGTGTATACCGCAATGTCGTGCTTGATCAGCTTTTCGAACACGCGTCCTGCGGCGAGATCCGTCCGGAGGTGTTTGAGTGGTCGATAAATGACGGCATGGTGAGCCACAATTAGGTCTACACCCTCTGCAATTGCTTCATCCACCACAGATTCCAGCACGTCTAGTGCGATCATCACTTTTTTCACCTTTTTTTGCAAGGTTCCTACATGAAGGCCAATCTTGTCGCCTTCCATCGCCAACGATTTAGGTGCCAGACGTTCTACATATTGGATTACTGTTTGTCCGTGCGCAAGCATGCGATCACCTCATCGATCCATTTTACTTCTGCTTCGATTTCTTTGATTCGTTCTGCTGCTTCCGGCTTGTCCGAACGCTTTAATTGAACGATGACCTTTTGCCATTTTTCTTGCTCATGCAGCCACTTCTCTCGTAAAACCTCTGATTTTTCTTCCCAAAGAAATGGACCAATGCGCAGGAGCTCATGCTGTGTACGATCTTTGCCCTCATAAGGCAAGATAGGATTGCCTCGTTCTGCGACGAGAATCTCATAAATCACGCCGTCCTCCTGCAAAATGGACTCCGCGATTAACTGCCAACCATTTTCTATCATCCACAGGCGAACCGCTTCTTCCCCTACGTTTGGTTGCAGAATCAGGCGTTGCACACCTTCCAGTTTGTCTTTTCCTGCTTCCAAAATGGAAACGATCAATTGGCCTCCCATCCCAGCAATGCAGATCACATCTGCTTCGCCAGGCTGTACTACCGCGAGCCCGTTTCCTTTACGCACCGAAGCGCGATCTTTAACCTGCAATGTATGTATTTGTTTTTGTGCCGCTTGAAAAGGCCCTTCATTCAACTCGCCTGCGATCACGAAAGAGGCAATTCCTTTTACAAGCAAATAAGAAGCCAACAACGCATGATCCGACCCGATGTCGGCGACGCGGGCTCCTTCTGGACAATAGCGGGCAATCGTTTGTAGCCGCTTGGATATTGATACTGATGTCATCTGTATATTCACCTTCCGTTGCCTCTATTCTACCCTATTTGGCAGCAATTGCGAAATGCTAATTCCCTAACAGATGATCAGCAAAGAACGACAAAATCCTCGCTCTTGTACCCAGCAGGGACCAGGCACTAACGGAGACGCTTGGATAGCAGTCGGGGGGCTTACAGGTGGACATACCTCGGATGAAGTGTTCGGAATTACAAGCAAATTTTTTAAATATAATCATGTTTTATGGTATTTTATGTAATTTAACTTAATTTTTAGGAAATTGTGAACTTTATTTTAATAAATAAATATTTACAATTTTTTTACAGATATGTATATTAACGCCATGCACATCATGAACTACACAAACTAAATATCTTTAAGGAGGAGAATAGTTTGAAAAAAAGAACCGGCAAGTGGTGGGCAATGGGATTACTTTCTTCGGCGCTAGTGATGAGTGTCTTCACTGGTGTGGGGGCAGCCAGTAATGATTCAACCAATGAATTCAGTGGATTAGGTACTGCGCGGGTATTAATTCAGTCAGATTCAGATGTAAGAACCGGTTATTTTGCTGGACCTTTGGAAGTACGCCATGATTTTGGAGGAGAGGGCTTTACCCTCGATGTAGATAGCGATCAACTTAACCAACTGAAAAGCGATCCCAACGTAAAAATTACCGTGTTGAAAAAATTTAAGATCGCTGAGTATATAGAAGAAGATCAGGTAAGCGAACCAGAATTCTCTCCTGCGGCAGTCGTTCCGTGGGGAATTAAAGCAATCTATAAGAACCAGTCCCTCTCCGCTGCGACTGGCGGTGCAGATGTTCGTGTTGCAGTCCTGGATACTGGCGTGTATACACAGCACCCGGACCTAACTGCTAACGCAGAGCAGTGCAACGATTTCACGCAAGCTTCTCCTGTTGTTACTGGTGCTTGCAATGATGCGCATGGTCATGGAACACACGTCGCTGGAACTGTACTCGCTGACGGCGGCGGTGGCGCTGGTATTTATGGTGTAGCACCAGATGCGAAGCTATGGGCATATAAAGTATTGGATGATTCAGGCTCGGGCTATGAGGATGACATTGCCTTTGCCATTCGTTACGCTGCTGACCAGTCCGCTCAATTAGGCGTGAAAACGATCATCTCTATGTCCCTTGGCTCTAGCGGTAAGAGTACCCTTATGGCAAATGCCATCACTTATGCAAACCAAAAAGGTGTATTAGTCGTCGCTGCGGCTGGTAACTCTGGACCGACAGTGAATAGCATTGGCTACCCTGGAGCATTAGTGAATACCGTTGCCGTAGCAGCGTTAGAGAATGTTCAACAAAACGGAACCTACCGTGTGGCTGACTTCTCTTCTCGTGGCAAGAGCGGGCAAGCGGGAGACTACGTGATTCAAGAGCGCGATGTGGAAGTATCAGCACCAGGACGCGCTATTCAGTCTACATGGAATAACGGAGGCTATAATTCCATTAGCGGAACCTCCATGGCAACACCGCACATTTCAGGTTTGGCTGCAAAAATCTGGGCATCCAATCCATCTTGGAGCTATCAAGATGTTCGCGTAGAATTGCAAAAACGTGCGAAAGCAAATGACATCAAAGGTGGCTCAAACTCTGCTGTAGGAGACGATATCGCTAGCGGATTTGGATTCCCAACTGTACAACCAGGCGATCAATAAAAAGTAAAAAACAAAAAAAGAGCCATGGCTGTCAGTTTTCGCTGGCAGTCATGCTCTTTCATTATCAAACACGAAAAGGCTAGCAACCGATTTCTCTTGCGATAACATTACGTAAAATCTCTGAAGTCCCCTCGCCGATCTCCAGCAGCCGGGCATCGCGGAAAAATCGCTCCACCTGATACTCCCGCATATAACCATAGCCACCGTGAATCTGAATGGCCTGATGAGTAGCAGACATGGCAATCTCCGAAGCATACAATTTTGCCATTGCTGCTTCTTTCGTAAATTTGCGACCATGATCCTTCAACCACGCTGCTTTATACACCATCGTTCTCGCCAGCTCAATTTGCATCGCCATATCCGCAAGCTTGTGCTGAATCGCTTGAAAATGACTCAAGGAGTTACCAAAAGCAGTACGCTGCTTGGAGTATTGCAGCGCCTTGTCGTAGGCAGCCTGTGCAATTCCTACTGCCATAGCCCCGATCCCGATTCGCCCACCATCAAGTGTAATGAGGAACTGCTTGAAGCCTTCGCCCCTCTTCCCAAGGACGTTTTCCTCTGGCACCCGGACATTTTCAAGAACGAGCTCGGTCGTATTGGAGCTGTGTAAGCCTAGCTTTTCATAGTTCGCCAGCACTTGAAAACCAGGGGCATCTGTCGGAACGATAAAAGCTGTAATACCACGTGAGCCCTGCTCTTTGTCAGTCACAGCTGTCAAGGCGAGAAAAGAAGCATAGGAGGCATTGGTAATGAAGCATTTGGAGCCGTTAATCGTCCACTCCCCGTCAGCCAAGACCGCATTCGTCCTCGTACCACCTGCGTCAGACCCTGCATTCGGTTCCGTCAAGCCAAACGCACCAAAGCTTTCGCCCGAACAGATTTTGCTTAAATAGTTCAGCTTCTGCTCTTCCGTTCCGAACAAAGCAAGTGGAGCGCCACCTAATGAAATATGCGCCGAATACGTGATTCCTGTAGATCCGCATGCACGACTAAGCTCTTCTACAACGATCGCAAAACTCGTAGAATCGGCTCCCGCCCCCCCGTATTTCTCAGAGAAAGGAAGACCCATCAAGTTCAGCTCGCTCATCTGCTTGAATATTTCGACAGGAAATTGTTTAGTTTGATCGCGTTCATCTGCTCCTGGTGCCACTACCTCATCAGCAAATTCGCGCATCATTTTTTTCAACATTTGTTGTTCTGAAGTCAAATCGAAGTTCATAATCGCTGCCCCCTTGAAAACGCTTTAGTAAAGAACCATCAAGAAACACACAATTTTGACTGAGCGTTTGTTCAGAATACTCTTACCATTATACACCACGATTTGAAATTCATGTGGTAAATTCTCAAAAAAAACACGCCTATGATCGGCGTGCTCCTAATAAAATCGCTCCCAAAAAAGATACAGAGGCTGCTATGAATCCGAGACTGTATGTATTTACACCCATAAACTTGGCTACTGTTTCTCCACCCAGAAAAAAAGCCGCCAGCAAAATACCGATTAATACTTTCCACTTGTTGTTCATCTATTCACCCCGTTTGCTCTCTTCTGAAATTGTAACAGATAAGCAGGGGGAGGAAAACGAGAAGTCACGCAGCGTGCTACAGTCGCAACCACGCATACCAATATCCTCGCGTGAAGAAAAACAAAGTTGACGCGATGAACACCTTAATGAACAGCAGCAATTGAATCATGTCCCGCTTCGCTGCTGGAATATACAGCGCCTGTATCTCTGCACCAAAGAAAAAGGCAAGTCCACATACAGCAAATACTCCCGCCCATTTTGCATTGGCCTTATTCATCAAGAAGCCCATACCTGTGAGCAAGCACGCAAGCGGTACCCAGTACAACTCCGATGTCCACCACGTATAATCCATCCCTACCCGATGCACGGTCGTAATGCCATACAAGATAGCCAAACCCAGTAACCCTGCATAGAGCAAATAAGCATATCCGAAAACAATGGCGCTGATGCACAGTAACATGCAAACGAAGCCTAAATAGAACAGGATAAACGGCATACTACCTTCCAATTTTTGGATACAATAAACGCCGCCCGCAATCAAGATCAGAAAAGACAAAGCCAGGAATAAATGCGTTAATGGCGGGGCCGACCTTCGATATACGAGTCCCAGAATATAGAAAACGAGAGCGAAACAGGCAAAGATGGTAATTTGCATTGGGGTTTGAAAACGGTTAAAATGAAAAGCAAGTAAGATCAAACCAGCAATGACAAAGGCACCAAGGAGCCATGCCACTACCATTTTCCCCGTCACTGGAGAGACAGTTCTAGGTGCATATGTATTTGTGACAGACGATGTTGAATTGACTTTTCCTGACAGCACACCCGGTGCCGTTCCCATTCGCTCAATCCCGCCTGCGGACGCCGGTGTATTTGGCCGATCCCCTTCTGTATACAGATTTAACAAGAAGATGCAGTAATGTTCAGGCAGTAAATGGTTGCGTCGCCAGTTTTCAATTTCGGCGATAATCGTGCGCTTGCGCTGGTCGTCCAACGCGGCCCCTCCTAACTACGACAAAAAGTGTTTACTTTCATGAATAAGAAAAGCCTACGTCGGCTAACGTAGGCCACATACTTCTTATATCGGTTATTCCAAGAAATCTTTTAAGCGTTTACTTCTACTCGGATGACGCAATTTGCGAAGCGCTTTTGCTTCGATCTGACGAATCCGTTCACGGGTTACGCCAAACACTTTCCCTACTTCTTCTAACGTCCGTGTACGACCGTCATCTAATCCAAAACGCAGACGCAGTACATTTTCTTCCCGGTCTGTTAATGTATCCAAAACGTCTTCCAACTGTTCTTTCAAAAGTTCATAGGCAGCTGCATCAGATGGCTCCAATGCATCCTGATCCTCAATGAAATCACCTAAGTGGGAGTCGTCTTCTTCCCCAATTGGAGTCTCCAGGGATACTGGTTCTTGAGCAATCTTCATGATTTCCCGAACTTTTTCCGGAGTGAGATCCATTTTTTCAGCGATTTCTTCTGGC
Organism: Brevibacillus sp. MS2.2; assembly: GCF_013284345.1. NCBI lineage: Bacteria > Bacillati > Bacillota > Bacilli > Caryophanales > Paenibacillaceae > Brevibacillus > Brevibacillus sp. MS2.2. Next base: position 203,145 of record NZ_JABSUZ010000006.1, on the reverse strand, counting down.
ATAGGTTCACGACCTAGCTCTTGCAGAAGCTGGCGGGAAACGCGGATCAATTTATTGATCGTTTCCACCATATGAACCGGAATCCGGATCGTTCTAGCCTGGTCTGCAATAGCACGGGTAATCGCTTGGCGAATCCACCAGGTCGCATACGTACTGAACTTGTAGCCTTTGCGATAGTCAAACTTTTCCACCGCTTTAATCAGACCCATGTTCCCTTCTTGAATCAAGTCGAGAAATAGCATGCCGCGTCCTACATAACGCTTCGCAATCGATACAACCAATCGCAAGTTCGCCTCAGCCAGACGTCTTTTGGCTTCCTCATCACCTTGTTCAATTCGCTGTGCCAGTTTAATCTCCTCTTCTGCGGAGAGCAGAGGAACTCGACCAATTTCCTTCAGATACATCCGTACAGGGTCATTGATCTTGATTCCAGGCGGAACGGAGAGATCGTCAAAATCAAATTCTTCGTTGTCCTCGTCCTTGATGATCATTTGATCGACTTCATCGTCGTCATCTTCATTCTCATTGTTGTTAATCTCAATGCCTTGATCACCAAGATATTCAAAAAACTCATCCATTTGATCAGAATCCTGCTCAAAACCTGCCAGACGAGCAGTAATCTCCTTATACGACAGTGCGCCGCGTTTCTTACCTAATTCGACCAGTTGTTCCTTCACTTGTTCGATGGACGTTGCTTCCATGTCGGAAGTAATATTTTGCTTGTTCATCTACTTTCCCTCCTTCCCCGGGAATGATCTGAAGCTACCCTTCTTTTAAAGCATTTTCCAATTCAAGAATCTTCATCCCTGTAACGGCTGCTTGAAGTTCAAGTTGTTTGCGCGCATCCTCGCTGTCCGCTGCGGCCGCTTGGAGGTGTAAGCTCCGCTGCTCATCGCGCAATCGTTCCAACTCGGCACGCTTCGGGTAGTTATTCACTTGTTTGATGTAGTCACCGATCTCTAATTCAGATACGTCGTTGTTGCACTCCATCATGGCCAATCCCGAGGCTAATTGCTTTAACAAATCGTCTTGCACATAATGTATAAACTTTCCAGGGTCTTCCGGGTTTCCCTCTGCATAGTAGGCGTACAGGTAGGCAGCCAGCGCATCGTGTTCATCCACTTGAAAGTGGGCGCTGCATTCATGTTGGACGCGGGCGGCTATTTCTTCGTTCCGCATCATGTAGTAAAGCAGCATGCGCTCAGCCGTGTGATAAGCGGGTGGCAGTGTTTTCGCGAGCGTAACTTTGCCATTATTTATACTATTATTCCATGCTGGCGTCACTTTATCCCTTTGGCGCTCACTTTTTTGCTGATTGTAAGCACGTTTGGACTCCCATTTGAGATCACCGAGAGTAAGGGAGTATTCTTCTGCCAATTGCCGTTGATACATGTCCCGTTCCACCGGGCTGTTGAGTTCGTTGATGATTTCGACCGCCTTCGCGATTAAGCGAGCTTTGTCCGTCTCATCTTTTATTACGAACTGACTGCGTAAATGTTTCAGACGGAAAGCCGTAATTGGCATCGCCTGTAACAATACCTGCTGGGAAAATGCTTCAGCCCCATGCTGGCGGATGTAATCATCCGGGTCCACTCCTTGTGGAAGTGGAGCTACTCGAACGATCAAACCGGCTTGCTGCAAAACGTGAATCGCTTTGCTCGTTGCTTCTTGTCCTGCAGCATCTCCGTCATAACAGAGTACAACTGACTCTGTATTGCGACGAAGAATTCTGGCCTGCTGCTCCGTCAAGGCTGTTCCCAAAGTGGCAATACCTTGCATAAAACCCGCCTGCCATGCCGATATAACATCGACATATCCTTCAAACAACAGCGCCTCTTTTTTCTTTCTAATAATGGGGCGCGCACGATGAAGATTAAACAGCGTAGCGCTTTTGTTGAACAAAAGGCTTTCCGGGCTATTCAGATACTTGGGTTGAGACTTTTGGTTGGAATTGGGCTTCGATCCTTGCAGTAACCGCCCACCAAATCCGATGACGTTACCTTGGGAATCCTGGATCGGAAACATAATACGACCTCGAAAGCGATCAAAGATTTTTCCTGCATCGCTCCTGGCCAAAAGCCCTGCCTCCACCATCAATTCCTGTGAAAATCCCCGCTTTGTTAACTGCTGCGTCACGAAATCCCAGGAATCCGGGGCGAATCCGATTTGGTATTCGGCGATTGTCGCCTCAGACATTCCGCGCTTTGCGAGATACTTCATCGCTTCTGCGCCATAAGGAGTTTTCGTAAGCACGTAGTGGTAGAGGCGTGAAACGAACGTATGCGCTTCCTGCATCGCATGTTTCATCCGTTTTTCAGGTGATTCCTCTACCTGCTGCGGCTGGGGCACAGATATCCCGGCACGCTCCGCCAATTTGTGCAGTGCCTCTGGAAAAGTCAATTGCTCCAGTTTCATTAAAAAGGAAAAGATATCCCCACCTGCTCCACAGCCAAAGCAATGAAAAAACTGTCGCTCTGCATTTACGTTGAAGGAAGGGCTCTTTTCAGAGTGAAACGGACATAGACCGAGAAAGGCACGACCGCTTTTTCTCAGTTGAACGTACTCTCCTACAACGTCTACGATGTCGACAGCGGCACGCACTTGATTTACAAATTCATCTGAAGTGGGACCAGTCATGTCTTTCCACCTTTATAAGGAGAATCGCACGTGAGAATATTTAGTTCGTCAAAATTCGTCAATTTCCTTCTTTACATCAAACTTCTTTTCTTCTTTTCTACTTTTCCACATTTCTAAGTGCAATAAACGTTGAGAAACTCACGCTATGATAAGTACCTCGGCTAATTGATTTTCTACAAAAAACGCCAAAATCCTTCTTTCGGCCTATTTCCTTTCATTACGGAGATTGTTTTTTCGAATCATCTCCAAAATGATATTTGCCGTTTCTTCCACTGCCTTGTTGGAAACATCAATAACGGTACATCCGAGGCGCTCAATAATGCGCTTGGAATAAGCCAGTTCTTCGGCAATTCGTTCGAGATTGGCGTAATTTGCTTGTGCTGTCAATCCCAGTGCCTTCAGACGCTCTGTTCGAATGCCGTTCAGTTGCTCCGGATTGATGGTAAGCCCAATACACCTTTCTATTGGCAGTTGGAACAATTCTTCTGGCGGCTCTACCTCAGGGACAAGCGGAACATTGGCAACCTTAAGTCGCTTGTTAGCCAAATACATGGAAAGTGGCGTCTTGGAAGTCCGCGAAACGCCAATCAAAACCACATCTGCGCGCAACAGGCCGCGTGGGTCGCGTCCATCGTCGTATTTGACGGCAAACTCGATGGCGTCTACTTTGCGGAAATACTCTTCATCCAGACGGCGTACCAAGCCCGGTTTTCCTGTTGGTGGCTCTTTTAACATGCCCTGCAATGTATTCATCAACGGCCCCATAACATCAAGAGCCGGAATTCCGTGAAGAGCAGCTTGTTGTGTAATATACGCATTCAGCTCCGGAATGACCAGAGTGAACACGATCATTGCCCGCGATTCTTTTGCCGATGCAATGATTTCGTCAATCGATTCCTTGTCTTCTATATACGGATACTTTTGTACATCAAACAAAAAACGATCAAACTGACTAGCTCCTGCGCGAACGACAAGTTCGGCCGTTTCGCCGATGGAGTCTGAGACTACATAGATGAGCTGTCCTTGCTGTTTACCTTGCATCGCTTCTCCTCCTACACTTTCGGTTCGCTACCCAATTCTACAAATGCTTTCGCGATCGTCGTCTTGGTGACGCGCCCCAACAGCTCCATTTGCTTCGGATCTTCCTCGCTAGGCCTTACGACAGGCAGCGAATCAATCTGAAAATCAATCAGCTTTTTAGCGGCTGCGTACAAGGTCTCATCAGGTGCGCATGTAATGATATTCGGCATCCTAGACATGATAATGCTGACCGGCACATCCTCCAGCGTCTTATTGCCTAAAGAAGCCCGCAGGAGGTCTTTTCGTGAAATCACGCCAGCCAAATATCCTTTTTGATTGACGACGAATAATGTGCCAACATCCTCCAAAAAGAGGGTAACGATGGCGTCGTAAGCCGAGGCGGATTCGGAAACCACAATCGGTACAGCCTTGTAGTCATTGACGAGAAGCTTGTGAAGCCGTTCACTTATGACTGAGCTTGCGGGTCTGCCGGCATAAAAATACCCGACCCGAGGTCTGGCTTCTAAATATCCTGACATTGTGAGGATGGATAAATCAGGGCGAAGCGTCGCGCGAGTCAAATTCAGTCGCTCCGCGATATGCTCTCCTGTTATCGGTCCGTCATCCTTCACTATCTGTAAGATGTGCTCTTGTCGTTTGGTAAGCTCGATGACCAATCACCCCGGTTCTGTCTTTACCTCTTCCTAGTATTACTCTATTCGACGGGATATTCCTTCTTTCACGCGGAAAAAAGGTGCCCCCGCCTGATTTTCAGACGAAGGCACCGGTTATATTTTGTTTACGCGAATACAACTTTGGAAAAATCTGCATAGCGATAAAGTACACGAGAAAGTTGCAAGAGAAGTCCCAGACGATTTGCACGAACAGCCTGATCTTCGGCCATAACCATTACCTTATCAAAGAATGCGTTGATCGGCTGGCGCAAGGTTGACAAGGTTGCGAGCACCTTCTCTTGATCCTTCAGACCCTCTACATCCTTCTGAACAGCTTGGAATGCCTGATACAAGGCACGTTCTACATCTTCTGCGAACAGAGCTTCGCTGACTTGGTCTGCTTCCGCTTTTTGTGCCAGATTGTTTACCCGGTTAAATTGCTCCACAATCAGCTTGAATTCTTCTGTTTGTACCGCTCCCATCAATGCTTTTGCTTTTGCCAGCACTTCTGGAACCAGTGTCAGGTCGGCAGCAAGAACGGCGTCAATGACATCGTAGCGCACGCCATGATCCTGCAAGACGTTTTTCAGACGGAGTGCGAAGAAGTCTACGAGGTCCTTTTTCACGTCTTCTGCTGCTCGCTTGTTTACGCCTTGCGCTACATAGCCTTCCATCGCGGCATTCCACAGATCGGCAAGAGAAATTTGCCAGTCGCGCTCCACCAAAATCGTAACGATCCCCGCTGCCATACGGCGCAGACCATACGGGTCCTGTGAGCCAGTAGGCACAATCCCGATCGAGAAGCAGCCTACGATCGTGTCCATCTTGTCAGCCAGACTGACGATAGCGCCTTGGGCGGAAGCTGGCATTTTGTCCCCTGCAAAACGCGGGAGGTAATGCTCGAATACGCCACTTGCTACGAGGTCAGTCTCACCCGCTTTACGCGCGTAATCTTCACCCATAATCCCTTGCAGTTCAGGGAATTCACCTACCATGTTGGTAACGAGGTCAAATTTTGCGATTTCTGCAATGCGGTCTACTTGTTTCGTCTCTTCCGCGCTCACACCCAGCTTGCTTGCCATTTGCGCAGCAGTTTTGCGTACACGGCGAACTTTATCACCGATTGTTCCCAGCTCTTCATGGTAAACAATTGTCTCCAAACGTTTCAGACAGCTTTCAATGGACAGCTTTTGGTCTTCCACGTAGAAGAAACGAGCATCAGACAGACGTGCGCGAAGAACTTTTTCATTCCCTTTCGCTACGTTTTCCAGAGCGCGGCTGTCACCGTTACGCACTGTCACAAAATGATTCAGCAATTGACCCTGAGCGTTTTCAACAGGGAAATAACGCTGGTGCTCACGCATGGAGGTCACCAAAACCTCACGTGGAATAGATAGGAATTCTTGCTCAAACGTACCGTACAGAGCGGTTGGATATTCTACGAGATGGACTACCTCATCCAGAAGTCCTTCGTCCATTGGAATCGTCCAGCCATTTTCCTTCTCCAAGCGATGAATCTGTTCTACAATGGCTGCTCTGCGCTCGTCCGGATTCACCATGACATACTGCTCAGCCAGCTTGCTCACGTATTCGCTCGGGTGATTCAACGTAACCTCTGTTCCCAAGAAGCGGTGTCCACGAGAAACGCGTCCGCTTTTTACACCTGCAATCTCCAGATCGATCAATTCATCGCCGAACAAAGCAACCAGCCAACGAATCGGACGAACGTATTTCAAATCGCGTGCGCCCCAGCGCATGTTTTTCGGGAAGCTCATGCTGGTAATCACTTCAGCCAGTTGCGGCAAAAGCTCGGTAGTCGGTTTTCCCGCTTCGGATTTACGAGCATGAACATACTCGATCCCGTTTACTTCTTTATAATACAGTTGGTCTGGCTCAACATTGTTGCTTCGTGCAAAACCGAGTGCTGCCTTGGACCAATTGCCCGCTTCATCTTGTGCGATTTTGCGTGCAGGACCCTTCGCTTCATCATTGCGGTCAGGCTGCTTTTCTGCCAATCCATTGATCAACAGGGCAAAACGACGAGGTGTCTCCAATGCCGTAATTTGATCAAACGGCACGCGTTCAGCAGTCAGCCACTTTTCTACTTTTTCCTTGAATTGTGCCGCTGCCTGTGCGACAAAACGAGCAGGCATTTCTTCCAAACCAACCTCTACGAGTAGATCGCGCTTACTCATTTGTATCCTCTCCCTTCACCTGATTCACTTGATCCGCAGCGTCTGCATTGCCTTTTTGCAAAAGCGGGAAACCGAGGCGCTCACGCTCTTTGTAGTAGGTTTGTGCTACTTCACGAGACAGATTACGTACACGAGCGATGTAGCCTGTACGCTCCGTCACACTGATGGCTCCACGCGCATCAAGCAAATTGAAGGTGTGGGAGCATTTCAGAACGTAGTCGTATGCCGGGTAAACCAGTCTCTGTGCCATCAGTCTTTTTGCTTCTGCCTCATACGTATTGTAGAGAGAGAACAGCATGTCGACATCAGACAGCTCAAATGTGTATTTGGAATGCTCGTATTCTGGTTGCAGGAATACATCACCGTACGTATATCCGTTGCACCATTCCAGATCAAACACATTTTCTTTCTCTTGAATATAGGAAGCCAAACGCTCCAGTCCGTAAGTCAGCTCGACTGCCACTGGTTTACATTCCAGACCGCCCACTTGCTGGAAGTACGTGAACTGTGTGATTTCCATTCCGTCCAGCCAAACTTCCCAGCCTAAGCCCCATGCGCCGAGACCCGGGTGTTCCCAGTTGTCCTCTACAAATCGGATGTCATGCTCAAGTGGCTCAATTCCGAGTTCGCGCAAGCTCTCCAGGTACAGCTCCTGAATGTTGTCCGGTGATGGCTTCATGATTACTTGGAACTGGTGATGCTGATACAAACGGTTCGGGTTTTCCCCATAGCGTCCGTCAGCCGGGCGACGGGAAGGCTCTACATATGCCACATTCCACGGCTCAGGTCCAATGGAACGAAGGAAGGTCATTGGATTTAGCGTACCTGCCCCTTTTTCAACGTCATACGGCTGGACAATGAGACAGTTTTGCTTTGCCCAAAAGTTTTGCAGCGTCAAAATGATGTCTTGAAATGTCATTTTCATGCTTTTTCCTCCTCTAAACTTTTTAGAACTTGGCTTTAAGTCGAAACTAAAAAAACCTCCCGCCTCTACACTGCCTGATGCGACAGTGTAGGGACGAGAGGATTCTCGCGGTTCCACCCTACTTGGCGAATGACTTCTTCGCCCACCTTACAATTAAATTGCTCCAGAACGCCCTTCATCAGCATGGCGACCGGGCTTCCACTATCCCCGATTCGCTATTCACAGCCAGTGGCCGACTACTCTTTTCCTTCACGGCAACATTCGGTATACAAGTTTGGTTCTTATCATAACGAAAACAAATTCGTATGTCAATTAGTCCTGATCTGTTTGGGTCATTCTTTCCATACGCTCCAGTTGTTCCAGAAATGCTCGACTTTTCAGCTTGAGATCCAAATACTCGTCCATGAAGCTACGCAGCACATGCTTGAGCTGGTTGCGTGTAGCCGGTTTTACTTCAATGTCACCAAGCCGCTCCAAATCAAATACCTGGAACAGCCGTAACAGCTTCCAGGTCGAGGGTGTAACTGCTATCGCATACGAATCGGAAGGCAAGCAAACTGGGCACAACAGCCCGCCCTGTCCCACACTGATCGCATAGGGCTCGCGCTGTTCGCCACAGTTTACACACGCTGTAAGCTGCGGGGATATCCCCGCTACAATGAGCATCTTGGTCTCAAAAATCCGACACAGGATCTCGGCATCTCGTCCTTCATCCAAATGGCGGAACGTATGAAGGAGTAGCTGAAACAAGTAGGGATTGGGCTCCTTTTCCTGCGTCAATCGATCCAACAGTTCTGCTATGTATGCGGCATAAGCCGTAGCAGTCAGGCTTTGCCGCATATCCCGGAACGAATCCAGCATATCTCCCTGAGAGAGATCGGGCATTCCTGTCCCGGGTCCTGCCTTGCATAGATAATAACTATGCGAAAACAACTGGGAGACGGCGGCAAGACGGCTTTTGGTCTTTTTGGCACCTCGGGCCATCACGCCTAATTTGCCGTTCTCCCGGGTAAACAATGTCACCACTTTACTGGACTCACCATAGTCCACACTGCGAATGACAATCCCTTCCCACTTTACAAGCATGCCTGCGTGTCACCCAATTCTTCCTGGGCGAGATCAAACGAGGCTTCCTCGCTGGAAACATCCGTTTGATGGTGATCACGGTAGAGAAGGTAAGCATGGATATCACCGGTTGAAGCGAAAACTCTCCAAGAAAAGTCACGAAGCATGGAGCATCATCCTTTCCTATATCGGGTCTATCCACTTCCTTCTTAGAATCACCTTTGCCCGTTATTCTATGCCTTGGAAAAATTAACACATCGCGCCGGGAATATTATTGCTCGTCGTAGAAACCGAAGTTACGCAGCATCCGCTCTTGGTTGCGCCAATCCTTTTTCACTTTGATCCAGAGCTCCAAAAATACTTGGTCCCCCATCAACCGCTCGATATCCTTGCGCGCACGTTGACCGATTTCTTTGAGCATCTGACCCTTTTGCCCAATCAAAATACCGCGCTGGGAATCCCGCTCTACGTAAATGGCGGCGTAAATGTAAAGCGTTTTACCATTTTCGCCTCGCTTCATCTCTTCAATTACGACAGCAATGGAGTGCGGTACTTCTTCTCTCGTCAAATGCAGAACTTTTTCCCGAATCAACTCGGCTGCTACAAAGCGTTCCGGATGGTCTGTCACCTGATCGGCAGGGTAATACATCGGGCCTTCTTCCATTTCGCCCAAAATAGCCTGCTGCAATGACCCTGTATTGTTACCTTCCAGTGCAGAGATTGGAACAATTTGCTTGAAATCATACAATTTGCGGTAATCGTCAATAATCGGCAGCAGTGCTTCCGGGTGCACCTTGTCAATTTTGTTGATGACCAAAAATACTGGCGTTTTGACCTGCTTCAACCGCTCGATGATGTAGTCGTCCCCGGCTCCGCGTTTTTCAGTTGCATCGACAACAAACAAAACGAGATCTACTTCATTCAATGTATTTTCGGCAACCGAAACCATGTAGTTTCCAAGTTTGGATTGAGGCTTGTGAATCCCCGGTGTATCCAAGAAAATAATTTGACCCTCTTCTGTCGTATGCACCGCTGTAATTTTGTTGCGTGTCGTTTGCGGCTTGTTCGACATGATAGCGATTTTATGTCCCACAATATGATTCAACAATGTTGATTTTCCAACATTTGGCCGTCCCACAATAGAAACAAAGCCCGATTTAAACGATTGCTTGGTCTTGCGATTATCCACGTAAATCCTCCTTGGTGAATGCGCCTGGAAGCAGGGCAGATACTGTTGTTTCCCAAATGTCGCCTTTGAGATTCGTCAAAAATACAGGCATGTCCGGCGGGCACAGCTCTGCCATGACTTGTCGGCAAGCTCCACATGGTGATACAGCTTGCGGTGTATCGGCAGCGACGGCTAATGCCTTGTAAGTCCGATCGCCTTCTGAGTACGCTTTAAAAAGAGCCGTACGCTCTGCGCAGTTGCACAGCGAGTACGCTGCATTTTCAATATTGCCTCCCAAATAAACCTTGCCACTCTCAGCTAAAAGAGCTGCTCCTACCTGAAACTTGGAGTATGGTACATAAGCGAGCTTTCTGGCTTCGATTGCTTGTGCTAATAATGATTGCTTATCCATTCTCATCATTCCTCATATGGTTGATCTTTAACATCATTTCACAACAGAATGTGTCCAATGAGACACGAAGAAACCAGACTGAAAGGTCAACTACAATGACCCGTCCGGTACCTTATTTTGGCTTATGAAAAACCTTCTTCTTCTCTACTAGTAAAAACTATCCCCATACTTTTTGCAACAGTGGCTGTCCAAATACGAGAACTCCAATGATAAGGGACAGAATCGCCGCCACAAGTACAGCTCCTGCTCCCACATCTTTGGCAATCTTCGCCTTGACGTGCCATTCCGGGGAAGCTAAATCAACGACTGCTTCAATCGCGGTGTTTACCAGCTCAAGGGAGAAAACCAGACCGATAGAAAAAAGGACCAGCAAAACATCGCTGCGGGGTATCTGCAGCCACCACGCTGCCGCCAGCACCACAATGGCTGCGGCTACGTGGATTTGCATGTTTCGCTGTGTCCGTACGGTATAGGAAATTCCTTGCAGAGCGTAGGTGAAGCTGCGAGTCAATCGTCGCCATTCCTTCAACGTAATCTCCTACCTCGTCAAGCCGATTTCTTCCAGCACCTTTTCTTGACGTGAAAACATTTCCTTCTCTTCTTCTGGCGTCCCATGATCATAGCCCAGAAGGTGAAGAAAACCATGAACCGTGAGAAATCCGAGTTCGCGTTCGAATGAATGGCCATAGTCTTCGGCCTGCTCATGTGCTTTTGGCACCGAGATGATGATATCTCCAAGCATATTCGGAAACTCGCTGGCCTCATCCTCATCGATGAAGATTTCCATTTCCCCTTCGCCCGGCTCGTTCATCGCAAAGGACAGAACATCCGTAGGCCGATCAACACCTCGATAGTCGCGATTCAACTCGTGGATGCGCTCGTTGTTCACCAACGTGACAACTACTTCTCCTTGTACGTCTTCCAGCTTTGCCGCTGCTTCCAGGCAACGGACAAGCAGGTTTTGCAAATTCTCATCGATCGATTCGATTTCTTCATGAAGGATTTCTACAGATAACACAGGTAAACGATCTCCTTTTTGTGACGCCATTTATTAATAGCCGTGTTCTACTTCTTCCTTGGCATAGGCAGCGATGATTTTTTGTACCAGACTGTGACGAACGACATCTCCCTCTTGGAAATGAATAAAGGCTACATCGGAAATCGGGCTTAAGATGCGCTGTGCTTCGCGCAATCCGGATTTCTTGCCTTTTGGCAAATCCACCTGGGTCACATCACCCGTAATGACCATTTTGGAACCAAAGCCAAGCCTGGTCAAAAACATTTTCATTTGCTCGGGAGTTGTGTTCTGGGCTTCATCCAAAATGACAAAGGAATCTTCGAGCGTACGACCACGCATGTACGCCAAAGGTGCAACCTCAATGAGTCCACGTTCCATCATTTTGGCGACTTGTTCATTGCCCAGCATGTCGTACAAGGCATCATAGAGCGGACGCAGGTAAGGGTCTACTTTTTCCTGCAAATCTCCTGGCAAAAACCCAAGGCTCTCTCCCGCTTCTACGGCCGGTCTGGTAAGAACGATCCGTTTGACACGCGCATTTTTCAACGCATTTACTGCTGTGACAACAGCCAAATACGTTTTTCCGGTCCCAGCTGGTCCAATTCCAAACACAATGTCATGCTTCTTGATCGCAGACAAGTAATGACGCTGGCCCAGAGTCTTTGCCCTGATTACTTTGCCACGTTGGGTACGAGCGACTTCTTCATCATACACATCGAGCAGTTGGGCACCTTCTCCCCGTTCAATCAACGACATCGCATAAGAGATGTCTCGTTCGGACAGGGCAATCCCTCTGCGAATTAACTGTAGCAGAATTTCAATCAACTCTGTCAGTTTGTCCACTTCCGGCTTATCCCCGCTAATAACCAGTTCGCCTTCTCGGGTCATGATTTTGGCGGAACTTCTTTGCTCGATCAGTGTTAGGTACGCGTCATGTGGTCCGAACAACAGCAAGGCCTCAGATGCGTCTGAAAACGGGATTCTTACCTCATCTTGTACGTGCAACAGGCTTCCATCTCCTTGCAACGGTAATCAGCAATGCGTCATTTGCTTGCCATCCTCACTGCCCAATGAAAGGCTGTTCAATGGCAATATCTTCAATGACGGAAAAATGAATGCTTACGTAAACTTTACCATTCTCTGTTGTGACGTGCAAAACTTTTTCGTCCTGAATGAACGCATCTTTTCCAGCTTTTTTCAAGATATCCTCCCTGGCAAATTTTTTAGCCAGTTCCATCGCTTCCTCCACGCTCATTTCTGTTTGAACGGGTGCTGTTTGCGCGTACGTTACTGTCTTCCAGCCAAGTGGAGAGGTATATCCCGCGTACGAGGGCAAAAACCGTTGTTCTGCCACTTCAGCTTGTGCAAAGGACTGTTTTTCAAATGGCCACACATAGATCGCATAGGGGCCTACAAGAAGGTATTGATGCTCCAGTTTTTCTCCCGTCAAACGATACATCGTTTGTTTTAGCGGGACCGATGTGTTACTCATATACCACACTTCCCCTTGCACCTTGCCTCGCGCTGATACTGCTTGTTGACGAGCGTCATTGCCAATGATCCCCGAGATGAGCACTTGGCCTTTTTCAACCAATTGATTGCTCACAACCTGACTGCGACCAACCTCCGGAAGAATTTTATGGACGACAGCCCTCTTTTTTGCTACAAGATGCCGTGGACCTGTTGCAAGCGGCTTTACGGGCGCCTCTTTTTCAACCACTTGAAGCATGACTTTGGTTCCTTGAATCTCGATTCCAACCCAAGACGCTTCAGGCAGCAGACTCAACAGCTCTTTTTGCAAAACCAACGGTTCTTTTAGTTTGACCTTCCATGCCCCTTCTTTAATCCCCACTTGTTCAGCGGCTTGAATCACTCGTCGCGGATCAACCATTTTGGTCCCACTCACTTCGACACTCCAAACAAAAGAGGAGAGCATGTACAATCCGATGAAAAAAAGGGCTGCCCCAATTGCCAATCCAGATCGTCTGCGTAACCGCAAGAGCCAGAAAGGTAGCCCGTCTCTTGCTTCGACGTGACTACGACAGCCTGTCTCTTTTAAAAGCGGTCGTAAACGAAAATAATCACGAATTAAAATATCGCAGCGAGTCACCTCTTCTCCTACTCTGCGAATATTCCAGATTCTAATCCCATCCCGCACGGCCATATTTAGCATCCGCTCAAATCGTTTTCCCCGAACGGTAATGGTTACATGTCCATCCACCCACTCCTTGATTCCATACCGCATACGTGCCGCCCCCTCCCACTAAAAAAGATTACGAGCTCTGTGGTCCCGTCTCCAAAAATTTCACGCCACCGATTCTCCCTTCTAACAAAACCTCCTCAGGCAAAATCGCTCGGATGACAAGCTGTTCACCTGAAACAATCATTTGACCGTTCGTCAACAGCAGACGAAGCTCTTTTTCGCTAAAATGCAAAACTCCTCGATGATTCTCTATATACATTTGCAAATGACCGATCATCGTGATGCGCGGGACTTCCAGGACTACATCTTGCGGCAGATCCAACACCCCTCCGGCCAACTGGCGCAGACGGCGGCTCCAACGCTTCATGGATTAGCCCCCCTTCTCGTTCTATATATTGGCGAATATGACGAGCTCATCTGTTTGCAGGTGCAAAACCATTCTTATCTATGCGTATGCGCGAGCACAAAGAGGCATTCATCAAAAACAGTCACAAAAAAAGAGCCCTCAGCGCTCGCTAATTAGCAAGCAGGTGAGAGCTCCGTCTTTGGAATACTTCAACAAACTCCATTGATTATTTGCTTTCTTTTGCAGAAGAAACCAGCTCTTTTTCTTTTGTAAGCGCCTTCCATTTTTTCATGACTCGCTTTACTTTCTCAACTGAACAACCGCACGCGATCGCTGTTTCATATATCGATTTGTTTTCGAAGATGGCAAGCCGAATCACTTTTTGACGAAACCGCCCCATTTGTTCAAAAATTTGTTGATTCATCGCTTGACCTCTACCCCTTCTTCTATTGGGAGAATTTTCTTTACATTCAGGATAGTCAACAAGGATACGAGAAACAAGATAAGTTATTCGATATTTTTCGACATAAGACGTTGCTTATCAATAAAAAACAGGCGAACCGAAGTTCACCTGTTTGACTGGCTACTATTATAAAATTTTTCTTTGCCGAACCTGCTGGGCATACGGAGCTTTTGAGCGCGGTTCTCCAAAAATGAGCGCCCATTTCATCCCATCACGCGGATTGCCGTGTTTCGATGGGAGTGTTCCTACTCGTTCCGAATCAGCGACCTTCATCGTTTCCGATTGCTTTACTGTGATGGTTGGACCCGTTGAAGCACGAGCTGTTCTGGAGAATGCCCATTCCTGCTCAACTCCAATCCCTTCCATCGATTCTTGCTGAGGTGGCTCGTATTTGGAGGATGCCCGCACCGTCTCTCTACCGTAATCCTTATTTTCCATAGGGATATCCGACGTTGTAGCCGGGGTAAGCGGAGGCATTTGTTTGCCTTGAGACATCTTCTTCTTTCCGGCTTTGCCAAGAGCTTTATATCCTAAGTAACCAAGGATAACAAACCAGAACTTGCCGATGAGCGGGATGATCCACTCGACTAAACCCAATAAATCTACGACGAGATCCATGAGATCTTCCATGGCAATCGCCCTTATTCTTTCTCGTCTGGCAAAGCAGGCTCTTGTTTGTCACCTGCATGCCCGAAGGATTGACGCATTTGTGTATCAGCAGCAATGTTTTGCATGTTGTAATAATCCATTACGCCCATTTTGCCACTTTTCAATGCTTCGGACAAAGCGAGTGGTACCTGTGCTTCGGCTTCTACTACTTTTGCCTTCATCTCTTGTACGCGCGCAATCATTTCCTGCTCTTGGGCTACCGCCATGGCACGACGCTCTTCCGCTTTCGCTTGGGCAATACGTTTATCTGCTTCCGCTTGGTCGGTTTGCAATTGTGCCCCAATGTTCTTCCCTACATCCACGTCCGCAATATCAATCGAGAGAATTTCAAAAGCAGTTCCGGCATCCAAACCTTTATTCAATACCGTTTTAGAGATCAGATCCGGATTTTCCAATACGTCCTTATGTCCTTTTGACGAACCAATGGTCGATACGATCCCCTCACCTACACGGGCGATGATCGTTTCTTCACCAGCACCACCGACCAATCGATCGATGTTGGCACGAACCGTTACTTTTGCACGAGTGCGCAGCTCGATACCGTCCTTTGCCATTGCTGCTACCACAGGTGTTTCAATCACTTTCGGGTTAACGCTCATTTGTACCGCTTCCAATACATCACGACCAGCCAGATCAATGGCTGCTGCTCGTTCAAAGCCAAGTGGAATATCTGCTCGTTGTGCTGCTACGAGCGCATCTACTACACGGTCAACGTTACCGCCTGCGAGATAATGGCTCTCCAATTGGTTTGTATCCAGTTGCAAGCCCGCTTTACGCGCTTTAATCAACGGATTCACGATACGGGATGGTACGACGCGACGCAAGCGCATAGCGACGAGAGTAATAATCCCGATATTCACACCGGAAGCCAGTGCAGAAATCCAGAGCATGACTGGTACGAACGAGAAGAAAACAGAAAGTACGACGATGGCTACTGCCACCATAAAAATAAGGGGAATCAAACCGCCTTCAAACATGAAGTGCTCACTCCTTTTGTTCTAGTTCGGCAACGACGATACGCGTGCCTTCTACTTGCACTACGGTGATGGCGGTACCCGCTTCAATGAAACCACCAACCGATACTGCATCCACACGTTTTCCTTCCACCTTGACGACCCCTGCCGGGCGCAATGGTGTTAGGGCGATGCCTGATTTTCCTTCCAGCTCACGCTGATCGCGCGGAGCAACGTAGCCTTCTTCATTACGCTGCGTGTCACCCAGGACAAACTTGTTGAAGAGACCTTTGACCCCGTATCTCTTCACTAGCATGAATGCTACAATTGCAGTGATCAGAGCGGCCACGCCTAGCGATGCAAGCCCTTGCTGCGTGTCATAGGCTGCCATTACGAGACCTGTCACAATACTCACGAAACCAATCGCACCGACAATGCCGCCCGGGAGAAAAATTTCCAGAAGCATCAGTAAGATTCCGAAGACAAACAGTCCGATGTGCAACCAGTTGGCAAATCCCGCTACATAATGTCCAAAGAAATATAGACTGAACGCGACGAGTGAAATCGTCCCTGCAACACCAAAACCAGGGGCAAACAGTTCTACTACAATTCCGCCCAATCCAATGATGAGCAGAAGACTCATCACAATGGGACTCGTCACCCACCTAGCGACTAGCTCTCCACCTGTTGGCTCAATCGCCTGAAGGGAATCTGGCTGAATACCGAGCTTTTTGAGCAGTTCTTCCTTATTGGACACCACATCATCCGCATAACCTAACCGTTTCGCTTGTTGGGCATCGAGAGACAGTACCGTACCTTTTGGCTTTAATCCGGGGAATTCTGTATCGATTTCCACCATCGCGCGAGCAACGTCAGGATTGCGATTGTTCAACTCCGCTGCCGCCATCATTTTATTGCTCCAACCGGAAATGAACTTGATATCTGCTGCATTCCCTGCCAAGTCAATCGGTGCGGCTGCCCCCATGCTACTGCCTGGAGTCATAATAATTTCATTTGCATTCAGGGCGATGTAAGTTCCCGCTGAAAAAGCCTGGTTATCAATATAGGCTATCACATGCATGGGAGCCTGACGGATCAACTGTCCAATTTGGTCGGCAGCGTTCACTTCTCCACCTGGCGTATTGATATGCAAAATAACAAGGTCTGCCTGCTGCTCCTGTGCGTCAGCAAATGCTCTGTGCAAAAAGCTCTCCAACCCTCGCTCGATCGTGCTATCTACTGGAATCCAGACAGCTTTTTGATAGGTCTGGGCTGTTGTGGATGCGGGAGCAAGAAGCATCGTCATTCCCATAATCAGGCAAAGAAGTGAAAAAAGCAATCGCATGCGGCTTTTTACTAGCCTTGCTGCACTCATTGCATGTACCTCCTTTCCTTCTATCAGCTTCAACGTATGTGCAATAAGGTATACGAAAGAGAGTGGCAATCGTTTCATATTTATTTCACATTTGGAAAAAAAGAAAAACCCAACCTTTACAGGTTGAGTTTTTCTGTTCGTATCTATATGAGGTGTTACTCTCGTCTACGATGGTAGTTCCTCAGATACAATCTTTTGCACGAGGTTTCCGTCTGCTCTGCCTTTCACTTTCGGCATGATCGCACCCATCACTTTGCCCATCTCCTTTTTGGAGGAGGCATTGGTAGCTGCGATACCTTCCCGAACGATATCACGAATTTCGTCTTCGCTAAGCTGAGCGGGTAAGTAAGCGGAGAGCACGTCGATCTCTTCGCGCGTTTTCGAGGCAAGTTCCACGCGGCCTGCCTTCTCAAATTCGTGGAGGGATTCACGGCGTTGTTTTAACTCACGAGTCAAGATGGTCAGCACTTCGTCTTCAGACAAAAGTCTGCCCTTGTTAATCTCTTCGTTCTTTAATGCGGCTTTCACCATGCGAATAACAGAGAGTTTTAGAGCAGCTCTGTCCTTCATTGCTTGCTTCATATCTTGATCGAGTCGCTCCATTACACTCATGATGAGCCCTCCGTCAATTAAAACTTGCGCTTGCGAGCTGCTTCGGATTTCTTCTTGCGCTTAATGCTAGGCTTCTCAAAGTGGCGACGTTTACGCAGTTCCGCCATCACCCCGGATTTTGCGCTTTCACGCTTGAAGCGGCGAAGTGCGCTATCCAAAGACTCGTTTTTCTTGACTCGAATTTCTGCCATTTGTCTTCCCTCCCTCCGCTAAAACCGTGGGACGCCTGAGTCGAACGTACGAACAGACTGTCACACTTCATTATAGGATAGATGACTAAAGAAGGTCAACCTTTAGTTCAATTTTATTCGTAAAAACCGGACAAAAGGTGATAATGGATGTGGAAAACCTCTTGTCCACCCTCTTTACCACAGTTGTTAATCAGGCGAAAACCTGGCAGTTCCAGCTTTTTCGCCAAGAGTTGTGCTACATGGTGGATATGCCCGATCAGCGGCAGGTCCTCGGCACTTACATCCATAAGCGTGGGAATTGGCTTACGCGGGATAATCAACAAGTGAACGCGTGCTTTTGGTGCAATATCGTGGATGACGATGACGTGCTCATCCTCATACTCGATACGAGCAGGAATTTCACCGTCCATGATTTTGGTAAAAATACTTTTTTCCATGGGAGACTCCTTTCTTCCTCTGTATGTGGATAGTTATGTATGTAAGAATTGATCCTATCACATTCCCTCACTTTTGTCTTGCGGCACTACCTGACGCATGGTAGCATGACTTCGAGGTTGAAACAGGATAACAAGAAAAAGGAGTTCGTGCAGATGAAACCAATTGCACTGGATCAGGCAGCAATCAACGCAGAAGGGATTTTGCTCGCTGGTTCCCCAGGGCTTGCCTTGTCATCCGTTCACTTTGATACCCGCGAGCTGACTGCGGGATCTTTGTTTGTAGCGCTGACAGGCGGCGCACGGGATGGACATGATTTTTTGTTACAAGCAGCTGAACAAGGAGCTGTAGCTGCACTCGTTTCGAATCAGGAGAAGATTCCTGCGAACTTGCCAAATGATTTTGGGTTAATTCTCGTCAATGATACACTGCGTGGCTTTCAAAAGCTGGCTGCCGCTTATCGGAAAAGCTTTTCGTTCCCTCGCATCGCCATTACAGGAAGTATCGGGAAAACAACCGTAAAGGACATAGTGGCACACGTACTTGCGAGCCGTTCGCCCGTATACAAGACGTATAAAAACTTCAACAACCACATCGGTGTACCTTTGTCGTTATTGCAGATGGAAGAACAACATCATGCTGCTGTACTAGAGCTCGGGATGAACCACGCTGGGGAAATCGATCTGCTCGCATCGCTGGTCCAGCCAGATATTAGCGTGATTACCTTTATCGGGGAATCCCATATTGAGTATTTTGGTACGCGTGAAAAAATTGCTCTCGCAAAGGCGGAGCTGCTTCCTCATACCGCTCTTGACGGACTCGTGCTGCTCAACAAGGATTCGGAGTATCTACGGATGATAGCCCATCTGTATCCAGGTGAACTCCTATACTACTCTGTTAATGAGAAGGCGGATATTTGGGCGGAGCAAATCGAAACGGTTGAAGGTGGGACTCGTTTCAAAGTATGCTTTGCCTCCGGGGAGGAGTTCGAGGCATTCCTGCCGTTGCATGGCCGCCACAGTGTCCTGAATGCACTGCCTGCTGTCGCGATTGCCAAGAGGCTCGGAATGGATACTGAACAAATCACACACGCCTTGTCCACCGTTCAGCTCTCCGCCATGCGGTTTGAGCAAATGAACTCCAAGCACGGTGCTGTGTATATCAGTGATGCGTATAATGCCAGCCCCGTCTCCATGGAGGCTGCTGTACGGACGTTTGCTGAGCTGTACTCTGAGCGCGCAAGAGTCATCGTGTTAGGTGACATGTATGAGCTCGGTCCAGATAGCGGGGCTATGCACGCGGGCGTAGGAGCCTCGATTCAAGACATCGCTGAGAGATTCAAGCTGCTCGTGACAGTCGGTGAGGATACACGCCATCTCCACGATGCTTACACGGGGAACAAGCTGCATTTTGCCACAAAAGCAGAGGCACTGGTTGCTCTACTGCCTTTGCGGGATGAGAAGCATGCATTTTTGTTCAAAGCCTCCAAAGGTATGTCCTTATGGACGCTTATTACTGATCTGGAAGATCACGAATAATAGAAAAAGAACAGCCGCCTCTCGTATCATACGGGAGACGGCTTCTTTATTTAGTGATTGTCATTCCAAAGACGTTCTACCTGAATCAATTGATCTTCCTCAAAGCTTAGTTTATAAATATCGGGCATCGAGGTCTTTTTCCAAAAGGAGAAATCGTACGATGGATCGTAATGATTCATGATGATCGTCATGATGTTTCCATGGATGCCAATCGCGACTTTTTTGCCTCGATGGTGATCCAAAACTTCCTGCAAGGCAGCGAGTCCTCTTTCCCCCGCTACCGCATTCGATTCTCCCCCTGCGAAAGCGAACTCACGATTTGCAAATACATGCTCGACAGCCTGTGCAAAATGCTCAAAGCACTCTACCCAAGCACCTAATTCGCGCTCGCGGAAATCCGGTTCCAGCTTGATTTCCCGATTCGCTTGCTTCGCCGTAGTTTCAATTGTCTGGATGGCTCTTGCATAAGGGCTGGAGACAAACACGTCAATTTGTTCCCCTTGCAAGATTTCTGCTACACATTGCGCATCTTGCCAGCCCTTTTCAGACAATCCGCGTGTTTTCTCCTGATCCTGAATGTACGGAGATTCTGCGTGGCGGATCATATACACATGTGTGAGCATCCTTGCACCTCTTCCGTTTTGGCGGATTTCGATTGAGCAATCATCGCAGTTCAATGACATTGTTGGAAGGACCCAACTTTTCAGGCGGAAAAGCACTATAGTGGATCGATGCGAGATCAGCTACATAGTACGACTTCCCGTCCTTTGCCCAGCCGATGATACGATGATTGTCACTTAAGTGATAATAGCCAGGCATTCCCTTGTCAGGAGAGCCGAATGAATAACCGCATTTCGTGACCTGCTTGCATGATTGAATGTACATATAGGAATCTTGAGAATTGGAAGTACGAGAGTGTTGTTCTACTGCCATCTGACTTCCTGATGGCGACCAAACAATCTTGTCCAAGTAGCTCTCAGTGAACACGGAATCCTTCAAATTGACTTTTTTCCCTGTCTGCAAATCCAGCATGTATTCTTCTGTAGTGGTTCGCATGTAACGGTACTTCATATCGTTGGAGTAAGAAGGGAATGCCGTCATTTGGTGATCGTATTTCAGACCAGTCGGTAAGTCTAACTCCTTGATTGCGGTTTGCGTTTTGTAAAATAGCTTTTTTGAAGTCGGCACCCAGTAATACATTTCTTCTTCCGTTCCACTTGGCCATTCATACTGGTCATTCTTTTTCATTTTGAGTGTAGGCAGGTGCTGCAAGATCAGGTGACCGCTTGCTTTGGAATTGGAAGAGAGCATGTCCATCCGGGTGAACACCATGTACTGTTCATCCGGTGAAACGGAAAAATCAAGGACAGGATACTGAGCTGCTGCCGGAACGAGTACCGTTTTTTTGCCGTCTGGCAGATTGAGCTTCACGATACCGCCATTTTCACGAATGTAGAGCGCGTCCTGCTTCGGTGACCATTTGCCATAGCCGGATAGCTGCGTCATCTTTTTTGTTTGCATATCGTACAAGTACGGTATGGTTCGGTCTGTCTTCCCATATCCGATCCGCTCACCGTATACAAACCTGCCCGATGGCGACATGCTCGCCCGGTGGATCAAGGGCATGTTCGTAACGGTTTTTGTCACTTTTCCATCTACCGTTACTTGATAGATGACGACCGGCTCTGGCTTACGAGGGTCTGCCTTCGCAGGAGCAGCGGCATTGATTTGTCCAGGTACAAGGATGCCCAGCAAGGAAATCAGCAGGCATGAGAGCAATAAGGACTTTTTCATCAAGGGTCCTCCCGAATAAGTTATCAATAACGTAGACGCTCGCTAGAAGCACTTGGTTTCTTTTTACACGAAAAAAAGGGCGGAAGCACCCCTGCGCCTCCGACCTTTTTCACTTACGCACGAACCATCATTGCCTTCCGCAACCACTCTACCTCTTCAGCTAATACACGCTGTGGACTCTGACCAAACCATTCAATAGATGCAAAATAATCCGTTTCCGCAATCTTTTCTAAAATAGGCCCATAATCTACAACACCTTCACCGAGCAGTACCATTCCCTCACGATCGCCGTTAGGGGCATATACATTATGTGGAGCGAATACTGGCAGATGATTCGGTGAGGAAATATTTTTCAAATGATAATGAGCTACCCACGGTCTCAATTGCTCGTACGCGTCGATTGGATCAGCACCTGATTCCCAGACATGAAGAAAATCAAGATTAACTTTTAGTGCAGGATGATTGACTTCCTGCAACAAAGCAAGTGTAGAACTCATAGAATCCGTGAGCGTGTTTGGATGTGTTTCGACCAAAAGCTGAATCCCGTGCTCTTGACACATCTTACATAAGATTTGCAGATGATGCACATAGCGCGCCCGCTCTTCTGGCCCAACTTCTTGACTCGCCTTCTGTCCAGCAAACGTCCTGATTTGCTTTACATGTAGCCATTTCGCCAGTGAAATGAGTCTTTTTGCTTTTTCCAGTGTACGCTGAAAACCAGATGAAGTAGCAATATCCAAATAATCACTAAGCATGGAGATACTCATGCCTTGATCCCTGACCAACTTTACCTGCTCCTCCATCTCTAATCGATCATGATCGTACAGATGTTGGGCGTGGGTTCCCCATAACTCGATTCCATCAAAATGATGACGATGAGCAAACTGGACAATTTGTGCTAACGAAATTAACTGGTGGCGAAAAGTGATTGTGCACAATGAGAGTTTCATTTGACTTTACCTCCACCCTTTTTCGTCTACAGTGACGAGACTTTTATCCATTTGGGTCCACAAAACAAACTGACGCTCCAACTCTTTTTTCACTTCAAGTTCAATCAGATCAATCTCTTCTAACGCTTCGATAATCGGAGGTAACAACGCCATATTCTTGGTCATCGCCATTTTGACTGACAAGTACTGAGCTGTCGTAAACCCTTGGTAGATGTCCTCCACTTTATAGGCGATGCGCAAAAACTCATCACGATGGTATTGCAAATAATCTTGCAGATATAGGAATGCATACTCGTAGCTGTATTTACGGATCGCAATCACCTTCACCTGAGTCACTGCCGGGAGCAGCATGTCCAAGTTGTATCCATTGCGCCCTTCTGCCATGTCTGTAATCAATTGCTTCAATTCAAGGGTAAATGGATTATGATCACGTTTGAGTGCATCGTAGAAATAGTCGTGGATCATTTCATAGGTTGGTTCCTTAATTTTACTCGCATCCACCATAAAGCCGCCACCAAACGGATTTTCCAAGAAGGCTTTGATCACCGTCTCCTTCTTCACATTGCCCTCCCAACGAAAATCCGGGTCAAACATAAACCACTCATCTTCGTTCTCCGTCTTTGAAATCATCAAAAAATGCGGGAATGGCTTCAACGCAAATTTATTATCTCGCTCTGGAACCAGTGACATGTCTATCTGAACAAGGACAAACTGATCCTCGGTACGCTTATCAATGAGCTCTAAGAACATGTCCAGATTGGAGGCTTTATCTTGGGAATGATCATACCATTCTGTTACTTTCGCTCGGAAAAGTCGTTCATATCCCTTGATAATCTCCTCATGGTTATCAATGTAATAGGTGACCACGCCTTGATCCGTTATGGAGTACTCGGCATCCCAAATGCCAAAATAATAGGGACGATAATCAATCTTTGTGCGGCGCTTAATCACTTCGCATAGGCATGAAATAATGCAATGGACCTTAACCATTCTGTATCCCCCACTCGGTGTTTGTATAGACGCTAATTCGATACATGCTGCGGTTCTAGCTGTTCAACAAAAGTAAGGAGTGATCCAACCGTTTGGAAGATTCGTGGATCTAACTCGTGAGCAGGAACTACCAAATTCAAATCTTCCTCGATATAAACAATCAGTTGCAATAGCATAATCGAATCAATATGTAGATCCTCATTCAATCGCATGGACTCCTCTAGCGGGAGGATATGCGATAATTTTAATTTTTCGGTCATGATCGTATGGATTTGCTCGATTCTTTCTGTTCGTGTCATTTGCTGATCGTCTCCATTTCTAATAATCGACGGCTGATTTTTCCTGTGGCTGTCTTAGGAATGCTCGTCACACATTGGATTTCGAATGGGACTTTATAGCCTGGCAAACGATCTTGGCACCATTCCCTGATTTGTTCAGGAGTAGTTCCTCCCTCGGTAATAACCTGCGCCTTTACAATTTCCCCCATGACCGGATGACGCCCACGATACACAACCACTTCTTTCGTCCCACTCATTTTCAAAATGACGTCCTCGACCTCCAAAGGAAATACCTTTAAGCCAGAAACGTTAATCACATCATCCATCCTGGATACAAATTGAATATGTCCTTCTTCTGTCCAGAAACCTAAATCCTGCGTCGCTATTTCGTTCTGTCCGCTCCAAATCTTTATTTCACCGGGTTGTTCTTCCTTTTCACCTGCTGTCATTGTTACATGGGACAGGGGAACACCCAGATCTGTATGCGACCGCATTTGTTTACTCATACTGACGCACCCCGCCTCGGAGCATCCATATTGTTGCATCAAGGTGTCGCTCATGCCTTGCAGCTTTAGAAACAAGCCTTCTGGCATCGGAGCTCCAGATGTCATTAACCGGTGAAAGCGTACCTGTTCTCGTGTAAAGCTTGATAGGATGTGATAAAAGACTGGCAGACCATACACAATATGCCGGGGAGTACCTTGAATCACTTGCAAAGCAAACTTCGGATTTTTGTGCGTTACAATCGAAGGCTTGCTTCCCCGCTCCAGTGCTGCCAAAACTCCACATATCAATCCATACGAATGTGTCACCGATGCCAGCACAATCGGGATTAATGCTTCCTCTCCCTGAAACAACTGGTTGTAGGCATGAATTTCTGTTTGGATATCATCCCAGCTTCTCCCGATCAGCTTCGCGTCGCCTGTAGTACCTGAGCTATATTGGTAGAGCGATGGTTTCTCACTCTGTTGTTTATCTGTGATGGACAAGAAGTGCTTTGTCTCCTGATAAACAAGCCCATAACATCTTGCTTTCACTGCCATCTGATAGGCTGTTTCCATCGGAGTTTCTCCGTGAATTAACAGCACGGAGGCATTATGCTCACGTAAATATTGAACAAGACTAATCACGTCAAGTGGGTCAGCTATGCAGACGGCGTACCTCTTTCCTTCCGGCTGTCGAAAATGATCCATGCTTTCGAATCCTTGCTTATGTCTCTCCATCTCATGCACAGAAATCTCATTTTGATTCACAATGAACATGCTAGTAACCTCCCACAGCCATGGAATGAAGCCTTTTTCTTGCCTCGAACAAAGGATTGGGAACTTCATGTAAATGATAGTTCTCGCTTGTTGTATATAGCTTTTTCTTGGTCAATTTCTCTACCTGCACGCTTGGAACAAACAGATCAAATCGCGTAAATCGCTCCGCCAATTCCGGGAATCGTTGCTGATGACCCTCCAATACCTTAACGGCCATCTCCCAGAATTGCTCTTCGGTATATCCGTAGTGTTCCTCTAATAGCCGTGCTAATTGGCCCAGATTGATCAGAAATAAAGTCTCCAAAGTCAAATCTCTGACTGTCGATGTTTCATTCATGTGAAACATCACATCATCGGGCTTCGTTGCGTAATATTCATGCACTTCCGCAAAGTTCGGGCATTTGTCTGGCTCACTCAAGAACGGTTGGCAAAAAATCAAATCTTCATGAAAATCCTTCAATGCGACCCGAGAAGGTACACCCTCCCGATGCACCAAGATCATATTCTGTGCGTGGGTTTCCATGGCAATTCCGTGTTTCACAAGAATATGAACGACTGGCAATACACTGCTTTCCAATAATCGTGCAAGCCAATTCTCTAGCCCTTGCTCACGAATCCAACGATCAATGAATGGCACCCCATCCACCTCTACTGCCGCTAATACGTTATAAGGAACCGCCTCTTCTCCCGCTTCGAGATGAGGGATGAGACTTTCTCTCCACATGCACCCAATTACCCCGAATGTAACCATTTCCATCAGTTCAGAAGCAGGGGGAGGATCGTATGCCACTGCCGCAAACTCTTGAAGCATGATCACCTTTTGCACGTCTCGTAAATACGAATCTGCATCCGTAATCTCCTTGAGCCACCTCGAAACAATGGGGGCACTTGCCAATGAATGGGGAGTAAGATGACGTGGCGCTGAAGTATTCACTACGTTGATCGAGAGTTTCAGATACGGTTTATGCGGATTACTTTTGTTAGCAAAGGTGCGGATGGATTGTTGTGGACGATGACCATCAGAGCCTACGCCTAGCACAATGATCTCTTTGCGATGGATATCGTCCAGGAATCCAGGCACGATATGATTACGCCACTGCCAAGGATGGACAGGCACGAAGGCATACTGATCAGGAGCGCATCCATGATTGATGATGATTTGTTGAAACACTTCTTTTTGTTCCTGGCCTATTTCTTCCAAAAGAAGGTCATCGAAATTTCTGTCTTGATCAATGGACACTTGAGAATATTGCTTATGTATCGCTAACCAAAGAAAATGAACTTCCTGCTTAAATTCAGGACCATAGGCAAAATGATCTACGTAGGTAAATCCAACACGTGATTTATAGCTAGGGTGGTAAGGGTGACCGTCCATCAGATCACCTTCCAGCTCATCGTACGATTTGCCCTGCATTCGAATATCATTTTGTACCCGATAGTATTGGGACAATGTATCCTTTAACAAGGTTTGTTCTAAATCATTGGCAAATAGCTTCAGTCTTTGTTCATCTACGGTATTCATTCGGAAGACTTCCACTAAAAAACGAGTGAGAGATATCGCTTCGGATTCTTTCTGTGCAACTCCGCTTTGATCATAAACAACACGAGTAACAGGGTCCTTCCCTAAACGAACAAGACCAAAACTCGCACTCCTCCGCCCTTGGCAGCGATAGCGAACAGGCAGATCCCCCTCATCAAGCCCATGTAGGATGTAAATCGTCTCTTCATCCTCTTGGATGGTCTCAGGAATCAAAATCCCCTCATATAACAAAGACTCGATACATTGTCGAAACACCCTTCTTCTCACCTGCACATACTGTGTCGAGTGAAGTGCCTCTTCAATCGAGAAATCTTGTGTTGTTAACTCCATACCTTATCCTCCAAATCTCTTCAAGCTAGATGCTAGTAAGCTATCCAAAAGCATGCAGCTCAGCCTTTTCGGTCTGCTTTACTTTTGCTAAAGGATTATCTATGTAAACAAAAACAGATGATCTCTCTTCCGGTTGGGTTAATTCATCCAGATCATAGAAGCGCGTGAGCAGATTCGCCTTACACGGAAGCTGTTCGCGAGTGAGTAGATTCTCCAGAAACTTCGACGCCTCTCGATTCATAGGTAAAAACTCCGTCAAAACCTCATGCATCTCTGCCAATAAGATTTGTTCATCAATTAATCCTTCCGTTCCAAATCCATTAATAAGTCCAAACATATGGTTAAAAATCATATAATAGGTGATGCGCTCGTCTACAAGATGGTCTTTGTAAATGTTTCTACTCGCCTTGCCAATCCCAGGTAATTCTGTCTCTAATACTTCTTGCATCGATTCTGAGAAATAGTAGCCTTGATTATCACGATAAAAGAACTGCTCGGGGTATCCGTCTTTCAGAGTGACAACACTATTCTGTTGATGGGCCTCCAAGCCGATTCCGTACTTTAGATAGAGCCATACCATTGGCTTCAATGAAATATCTACATAGCGCTTAAACCATTCCAAACTAACTACTTCCAGTGCCTTCCCTTCCTTTTTTGCCAGATGGTGAATGATCGTTGCCAACCTACTCTTGTACCCAGGAAGTGGATCTTGCACGAGCGCAGCGATTTGCGTGACTTGCTCTGTATTACTCCCCATAAAGGGATTATCACGCAGGATTACTTCAAATCCCGTTTCTTCCGCCTGATCCAACGTGATCGTGATGTAAGCCGGATCAGAGATAAAACCAAAGCCTGGATACTTGCGACTCACCTCACCGATCCCTGTTTCAAAAAGTTGCTTCGCCTCTAAACCAATCTCCATCTCACTTAACTTGTTGATCCGTAAAGAATTCGTAACTTTGATTGGAACGGACAGCTTGAGCATATATTTTTTTTCAGGATGGTAAACCGTTCTAAGAGAGGATGTTGCCATATACTCCTCACCTGCTGGACCCAGATAAAGAAGCAACCCTTTCTCGATCAAGGATTGTATGGCTACCTGTTCTAGCAACCATTCTGCTTGAAGCGGATGAATCGGGACGATTGAAAATGATGGATCGACATCAGCTATCGAAGGAAACTCACCCTTCAGTAATTGCGTAGCGGATTCTTTTAGCCCAGATTTTTCGTGAACAATCGACGGATGGGCAGCAAACAAGTGAAGCTGAAACTTCCCGCAACACTCCGGTGCATACAACGCTTGCTTGGCCTCAGGAATTCCTTGCTGACTCTTCGGGGTTGGATGGAACAAATGACCGAATAAAAGCGCCTGCTCTGCTTCGATGAAGCTTTGTTCCACTCCATATAAAATCTCCGCATTACTTTGGCGAGTCCGAACAAATTTCTCAATGCTTTGGCAGCTTTGAATCATGCGCAAGACTAATTCATCTGGAACTGCATTTTCCCCATGCTGAAGCGTTAGTTCTTTAATCAAAAGAACCGCTAATGTCAAATAGTCCGCCTGAACGAAACGAGTACAGTCACCACTTCGGTAGCAAGCTGGATAATGAAACAAATGCCTGCCTGTCACCGAATGATATTTGACACCGACATAGAGGGAAATCCCCTGCTGCGGGAGTTCACAATGAAGGTACGTACCAGTTGTACTCGGCTGTATGATTTTCGTTAGCTGCTTCGTAATCTCGTCTTTCCGATTGATCCACTCGCCCTTACCTGTTTCTCGGAGATAACAATTGAGAAAGCTCTGCATCGTTGCATGCTCTGCGATATGCTTGACTACGAACATGTTACCTCTCCTCTTGCTTGATCCAATTTTTTTCAAGCATTGTGACTTACATAACTGGTAAAACGTCCCATATATAATGTAAACGATTATCATTCTCATTTCAAGTGATAATATTTAGCTTGTACAGTTAAGAGAGATAGTCTGACAGAAATTAGTTCCATCATCCGACACAAAAAGAAAAAAGATGCCGATTCATCAGCATCTTTTTTCTCATGATTAATCCAACTCTTCCGCATCTACGACGTTGCGACCTTTATCCGCATGTCGCTCGATAGCGAGCTGCACCAGACGATCGATCAGCTCGCTGTAGCTCACACCCGCTGCTTGGAAGAGCATTGGATACATGCTAAACGGCGTAAAGCCTGGCATCGTATTCACTTCGTTGATATAGAGTTTGTCGTTTTTCTCATCCCAGAAAAAGTCTACACGGGAAAGGCCAGAGCCATCGAGTGCTTGGAATGCCTGCTTGGCTATTTCCGCGATTTGTTCGGATACATGCTCGGGAACGATGGCAGGAATGGAAAGCTCTGTTCCCGCCCCCTTGTACTTGGCTTCGTAATCGTAAAATTCTTTAGCAGCAATGACTTCCCCAACGACAGAAGTCATCAGCTCTTCATTCCCCAAAACACCAATTTCCAACTCACGGACTTGAACGAACTCTTCTACAATTAATCGGCGGTCGAATTTGGCAGCTACCTCTAATGCGTACTTGAGTTCCTCACGATTTTTCGCTTTATTAATCCCTACGCTGGAACCCATATTTGCCGGTTTGACGAAACACGGGTAGCCGAGTTCACGCTCGATCCGATCCATGACATCGTCCTGGCCTTTTTCCCATTGAGAACGCAGCAAGCCTACATATTTCACTTGCGGAAGTCCAGCCTGTGCAAAGACGGTCTTCATCATCCATTTATCCATTCCGACAGCGGAAGCCATTACTCCGGTTCCCACGTACGGGATATTCGCCAATTCCAACAATCCTTGAATCGTCCCATCTTCGCCAAATGGTCCGTGAACCACAGGGAAAACAACATCCATTTGCTCATTCATGGCAAACAACGATCCTTGCTTGCTTGTTACTGCCAGCTCTTGCCCTGTCTCTGTTGCCTCGTTAATAACTGATGTTTTTGCCGATAAGCGCAACGCTTCGATCTTATCCGGCAATTGACCTGCCAGTGTTTCTCCAGTCACCCAAGAGCCATCCAATTGAACGTACACAGGTGTTACCTCATATTTATTTGCATCCACGGCCTGCATAATGGACATGGCCGTACGCAATGAAACTTCATGCTCTGAGGATTTTCCTCCATAAATAATGCCCAGTCGAATTTTTTGATTCCCCATCTGTGTCATGCTCCTTTCCCCTCCGTACGAAACCCGGAGAGTCTACCCAGTTTCTACTCTCTCCTATGCTATGCAAAAGCCCAACATCTGCTCTATTTACCGGGCCGAGCCCGTCATTTAGCATACACAAACCAAACGCCAAAAACAAGAGAAGCAAGTATCACCTGCTCACGTTTTTTCTCATACCATATAAATAAAATTCCTGTCATGGAGCTATTTTTTGGAGGGATTTCCATGAGAGATTATTTACTGTACTGCACGTACTGCTCTTCTTACACTTTATTGCACAGCTATGATAAGGACAGCGGTTCTTTCTTGGGGGAATATTCCCTGCTGCATAATAACTACACCCGCGACCCAATCGTCTTGAACAAATTTCTCCTTGCCCATCTCGGTCACACCATCCGTACCATTCCCTCTAAGACGGATGACTACCGCCATATCATCTGCAATGCATCACATTTTTTGGAGGATGATATTGACAAGTACGTGGAGGAAAGTCAGCAGCGGGCTAAATTCAAGGAGCGTGATCGGAAAAGCGAACGCGAAATTGGTCAGGTACAGCTATATCTGGTCGAGCATCTTTTGACCCACGAGCTTCAGAACTTAAGCCAGGCCCGCGCTTCTACCCCCGCCGAAGGACAAGTCTTTTTAGGCAAGGAACTCGGGTTCAAGCAGGCTCTCGACCTCGTCAGGCGTGTAAAAAATGACAAGCAATTGTCATGAGCACTTATTTCTTTATTCGAAATGATTCACATTCTTTTGCAACTCTTTCCGCTCGTCGCGCGTATAAAAAGAGAGACGATACAAGCGGGGGGAAAGAACATGTTTGAATACAAATTCGTCCGAGTTGAGCTGTCCTCTTTTCGACGCCAACCAAAAGAAGATTATCAGACCGTTGTCCACGAGCACGCCAAGGAAGGCTGGCGTTTGGTGCAAATCTTTGCTCCAAGCATCGGGGGCGACGGTTTGGCCAAATACTTCGAATTGATTTTTGAAAAACCAAAGTCTTAAATGAGACTGAAGCCGAACAGAAAAACAGCGCCGTATGAAAGCGGACGCTGTTTTTCTTTTTCTCTATCGACGATCTCTTACTTCAAAGATGGCAAATTTCAAGTAATGAGCCTCATCAGCCCCACTGATTTGCGGATGATCCTTGCCCGCGCCTCGCCATTCAATCAGGCGCAATATCTTTTTCGCATCGATCGCTGCTTCTTGGATCGTTTGCAGGAACAGCTCAGGTGACATATGGTACGAGCAAGACGCGGTAACGAGAAATCCACCTGGACGGACGAGCTTCATTCCGTTTAAGTTAATGTCTTTGTAACCGCGGCAAGCGCCCTTCACTGCTCCACGGGATTTCGCGAACGCTGGCGGGTCAAGAATGACCACATCCCAGCTCTTGCCTGCCTCTACATTTTCACGCAAGTAATCAAACGCATTAGCCACCACGAAATCAACGCGATGCAAGAAGCCATTGAGTGTAATGTTTCGCTTCGCTGTTTCGATGGCGTGATCGGAAATATCGAGGGCTGTCACTTTTTTCGCACCGTGTTTGCAAGCATTCAGGGTAAAGGAACCAGTATGTGTAAAGCATTCCAATACCTCGGCGCCATCCCAAAACGGATTTTTGACCACTTTACCACGCTTGTCCACAGGCACCTGCTTTGTCTCGCCTTCTGCCTCCATGCTCGTCAGGGTTATGCCGTGCTTTTCGCCCCAGCCTTTCATCAATGGCGCAATGGAAGCACGATTTTCCCGTTGATCATAGAAGAAGCCGGTCTTTTGCCCCTCTACGATATCCACATAGTATTTCAATCCGTTTTCTTCGATCAATACCTCACGCGGACACTCTCCGTACAGGACTTCTTTGCCCTGTGTCAGCCCTTCCAGTTCACGGACAGGTACATCATTGCGCAAATAAATACCGGTCGGTGCAAATACCTCTACCAATGCATCCCGAATCCAATCGATGCGCTTCTCCATCCCCAATGAGAGGACTTGGACAACCAATGTGTCTTCGTAGCGGTCGACGATGAGTCCTGGCAAAAAGTCGGCTTCCCCGTAAATGACGCGGCAAGCTCGTGGGTTGTCCACAAATCGCGTCCGGAATTCTGCCGCCTGCTTGATTTTACGCAAGAAAAAGTCGTAGTCGATCTCTTCCTTTTGGTCGTAACTCAAAATGCGCACGATCATTTGTGAAGCTGGGTTGATGTAACCCTTTGCCAAAAAATGTCCTTTGTGATTGGTGACCTCGACGATTTCACCTGGTTCTACATCCCCTTGAATTTCTAATACCTCTGATTGAAAAATCCACGGATGTCCTACTTCTAGCCGCTTTTTCCGATGTTGATTCAATAGCACACGTGCCATGCAGCTATTCCTCCTCTTGTCATGCTTGCCCTTGTACAGGCATAGCGTTATAGTAACTTGCTAAAAATGGACAGGGAGGAACGTATCTTGTGATAGTCTCCATCCTCGCCCCTTTTACATTTGGGCTCACGTTTTTTCTTTTCGGTATGTACGCCATGCGCTCCGGCTTTCAAAACCTCGCCGGCAAAAAAATGGAAGAATGGATGGGGCGCTTTACTCGTACCCCACTCCATAGCTTCTGGATTGGTCTCTTCGCTACTTTTGTCTTGCAAAGCTCCAGTGCGGTAACTGTCCTGACGATTGGGCTGACGAACGCAGGCATCATCCAGTTCACGCAAACCGTCGGCATCATTTTGGGAACCAATCTGGGCACGACCGTGACAACGGAGCTGGTTGCGCTCAAGCTCGAGTCCTTTGCCATCCCCATGCTTCTCATCGGAGTAGCTCTATGGCTGATGCCGCGCCGAAACATTCGTTGCATCGGTCTCGTCGTCGCTGGCTTCGGACTGATCTTCCTCGGTATCGATACATTGAAAGTCATGGCGAAGCCTTTGGAGCAGTCTGAGACGTTTCGTTCGCTTTTTCTGGAAAGCAGACATTCCATCTGGATCGGTTTGATAACCGGGATCATTTTCACCGCTCTCATTCATAGCGGTTCCGCTACGACCGTCATCACGATGGGTCTGCTCAGTCATCAAATTCTTTCGATGGAAACGGCACTCGCCATCGTATTGGGCGCGAACGTCGGAACTTGCTTTACCGCTGTCATCGCTGCAATTGGCACGAATACGGCATCCAAACAGGTCGCATGGTGCCATACGCTCTTCAATGTTGCTGGCGCGATTGTTTTTTTACCGTTTCTTTCCCAGCTTGCCCTCGTCAGTGCATTTTTAACGGATAGTCCTGCTATGCAGATCGCTCATTCACAGACGATCTTCAATCTCGTCTGCTCGTTGGTCGCGCTGCCATTCGTCCCGCAGATAGCTCGGTTTATTCAATGGCTAATCCCTGATAAGCGTCGTCCTACTGACCTCACCTTCAGAAAGAAAATGGTATCAAGTAGATGGAAGTAATGACGCCTGCCACGATCATTGCGACACTGGACGCTGCCGTTTGAACAGGAGAAACACGGTTCAGGCTAGCCGTGCCAATGGCGTGTGCACTCGTACCGATCGCGATCCCAATTGCCCAATCATCTTTGATTTTTCCCCATTTGAGAACAGGACGGGCAATCATCACACCGACCATCCCCGTCAGCGCGGTAAAAAAGGCTGCAAGTGCTGGTTCCCCACCTATGGACCGACTCAGCTCCAACGCAATCGGGGTGGTCACAGATTTACTGAGCATGCTTTTGTATACGAGCTCATCTGAACCCAGACACCAATGAACCGCCATAACGACGAAGATCGCAACTGCGCAGCCTGCACATACACCAAGCATAACACCGCGCCAAATATGAGCAAACTCCTTGATCTGTTTAGCCAGTGGAATAGCGAGTGCCACCGTTGCAGGGCCGAGCCAAAAGGAAATCCACGATCCTCCGGCAGCAAACGCCTCCCAATCACCACTAAACAGCCACCACATGGTCCAAACCAAGATTACAGCCACCAAGAGAGGCTGCAATCGTTGGAATCGAGCGTTGATCATTGTTGCGCCTTTGTACCCTGCTATGGATACCAAAATGGCGAGAAATTGACTAAGCATCCAGAGTCCTCCCCTCTTGCTGCAAGGACGATTCTGATTTTTGTTTATGATACTTCAAATACCATTGCACGACCACGCCAGTCACAAGCATGACCAGCAACGGACCGAGAACCATCGATAGTATGATTGGCAATGGATTTTGCGTGAATACGTTTAAATAGGAAGCAACTCCGACGATGATCGGTACGAAAAAGAGCAACATATGTCGGATCAGAAAAGTACCCGCTTGTTCCACCCAATCCATTCGTAT
Organism: Brevibacillus sp. MS2.2; assembly: GCF_013284345.1. Classification (NCBI taxonomy): domain Bacteria; kingdom Bacillati; phylum Bacillota; class Bacilli; order Caryophanales; family Paenibacillaceae; genus Brevibacillus; species Brevibacillus sp. MS2.2. The sequence goes on along the minus strand of NZ_JABSUZ010000006.1, from coordinate 168,585 downwards.
CCATCCCATACACAGTCCCAGTGTTAACAGCAGCATTCCCACCAGGTTCCCGGGCAGGGGAATATGCAGCCATTTGCTCGCAGCTACGCCTACCCCATAAAAAGCCAACAGGATGACGATTCCTTTAACAAATTTCATTTTGCTAATCTCCTCCCCGCTCCCTATCCTCTCTCTATAGGAACATCAGCATGTAGGACGGAAAAAGCCCGGCCTTACCTCGGCCAGGCTTTTCTTTCGTATTAGTATCCGCTGCCTGTTGTTTTTGCTCCAGTTACAATGGAAACACCGGAGCTTGTACCGATACGGCTCGCGCCTGCTTCGATCATCGCAACCGCTGTTTCGCCGTCACGAACGCCACCAGACGCTTTTACGCCTACATTTGGTCCTACGGTTTTACGCATTAGCGCGATATCTTCAACCGTTGCTCCACCTGTTGAAAATCCTGTGGAGGTTTTTACGTAATCAGCACCAGCTTCTACGGAGAGCTTGCATGCAACTACTTTTTCTTCTTCGGTCAAGAGGCAAGTTTCCAGAATCACTTTCAAGAGAATATCGCCAGCAGCTTGCTTCACAGCAGCGATGTCTTTTTTGACAGTTTCCAGGTCGCCAGATTTCAAGGCACCTACGTTCAGTACCATATCTACCTCAGTCGCTCCGTTTGCAATCGCATCGCGGGTTTCGGCTGCTTTGGACTCGATCGTGCTCGCTCCCAGAGGGAATCCGATAACTGTGCACACTTTCACATCGGAGCCTGCCAAGAGTTCAGCAGAGCGTTTTACCCAATAAGGGTTTACGCAAACAGACATGAAGTCGTGCTCTCTTGCTTCAGCACACAGCTTGTCAATCATCTCTTGTGTAGCATCAGGCTTCAACAGCGTGTGGTCGATATATTTGTTCATGTTCATAGAACTACACCTCTATCCCTAATTGTTCGAATGCAAGGCGAAAAATGCTGTCATTGTTACGGTATCCTCGTTGCAGTTGCAAATCCCATGCTTCCTTTGCAGAATGCCAATGAACATCATTGATTTCTTCTAGCTGCACGGTGATCTCTGTGTTATAGGCTTCCACCAAATAATAATGGACTTCTTTGTCGATGGATTCACCCGTCACTGGATGTGTATACACATAAGTGATCATGTCGAGCTTGGATCCCAATCGTCCTGCTACGCCTGTTTCTTCTAAAACCTCGCGCAGAGCCGTTTCTTCGATGGTCTCGCCCATCTCCTGCTTCCCTTTTGCGAGTGTTACTTTGCCATAGCGGTCTTCAATCAATAGGAGCATGTACTCTGTGTCTTGCTTCTGGTATACAACGCCTCCTGCCGATATCTCCCTCATATAGCTCGCTCCTTCAGGTAAGGAAGCGCCCCTGTTTCCACTACGCGAACAAAAGTCCCTTTGCAGTATTCCGAGCCTGGTTCATCCAGTCTGACCTTGCAAATCTTGCCGATCATGCTCTCATCGCCAGGGAAGACGACGTTCAGATAGTTGTCCGAATAGCCCATCAGAAGACCGCTATCTGGTGCTTCCTTAAACGGACGCTCCGGAATGACTTCCAGTACATCCCCTACGAATTTCTTGGAGTATGCCAAGGTCAATTCCTGATTGAGCTCCAGAAGCTTCGCTACGCGCTCGTTCTTTTCCTCTTCAGGGATTTGATCCGTCATACGCGCTGCTGGTGTACCTGTACGCATGGAGTACGGGAATACGTGCATCTCGGCAAACCCGATTTTTTTCATAAACTCGTATCCGTTCCAGAATTGCTCTTCGGTCTCACCCGGGAAGCCTACGATGACATCAGTTGTAATCGCTGCTCCTGGCAATGCTTCGCGTACTTTGACCATTCTTTCGTAAAACTCAGCAGTCGTATACTTGCGGCGCATGCGTTTCAACACTTCGTCATCTCCCGCTTGCAGCGGTACATGCAGATGGCGCACGACACGATCGGAATTGTTGATGACCTCGATCACTTCATCGGTGATTTGGCTCGCTTCGATCGAACTAATACGGATTCGCTTGAGGCCTTCGACTTGATGAAGGTCAATCAACAGCTTGGCCAAGTTGTAGTCTTCCAAATCCTCGCCGTATCCACCCGTATGAATCCCAGTCAAAACGATTTCCAGATAGCCCGCTTCCACCAGCTTTTGAGCCTGTTCAACGACACTTTCCGGTTTGCGGGAACGCATCAGACCGCGCGCCCAAGGAATAATACAAAACGTACAAAAGTTGTTGCAGCCCTCTTGAATCTTGAGGGAAGCACGTGTGCGATCCGTAAAGTTAGGAACATCAAGCTCTTCGAACTCGCGAGCTTTCATAATGTTACCTACTGCGTTGATCGGCGTGCGTTCTGCACGAATTTGATCCACGTACTCGATCAGCTTCTCGCGCCCTTGTGTACCAACTACGATATCTACACCAGGAATTTGCGCAATCTCACTTGGAGAGGTTTGCGCATAGCAGCCAGTTACAGCTACGATCGCCTCAGGATTACGGCGAATCGCACGACGAATCACTTGGCGGCTCTTCTTATCTCCCGTGTTCGTAACCGTACAAGTATTAATGACGTAAACATCTGCATCATCTTGTTCAAAGTCAACTCTCTCGTAGCCGTCTGCCTTGAACAATTGCCAGATGGCCTCTGTTTCATAGCTGTTTACTTTGCAGCCCAATGTATGAAAAGCAACGGTAGACATTGCCATTCCTCCTTTTCCGTGAAAAACGTCTCGACGTTTTTCATAAAAGTGGATGCGACCGCTTGCGGTCAACGAAACGGTCATGACCGCTTCGTTCCTGCTCATCCTTTGCGAAGTGATGAAGCCTTTCGTTCAAACTGATAGGAAGCGCAGGCCAAAACGTACTGGCTTGCCGTTTCCGTGCGCAAAATGCGTGGGCCAAGGGAAACTGTCAGGAACCCTTTGCTCTCTGCTTGGGCCACTTCCTCAGGAGAGAAGCCTCCCTCCGGTCCAACGAGAACGAGAAGGGAATCACCCGCAGTCATCTCTTCTAGCACTTGATGAATCGTGGTACTGCCTTCTTTTTCATAGGCAATGGCGCAATGCGTATACGACTGGCCAGCTTGAAGTATCTCACGAAATGAAACAGGAGATAAAAGCTCTGGCAAAACAGCACGATGAGACTGTTCAGCAGCCTCCTTGACAATTTTGCGCCAACGCTCCAGTTTTTTCGCTTCTTTTTTGGCGTCCAGCTTTACAATGGTTCGCTCAGAAGAAAACGGGAAAAAAGAGTACGCCCCAAGTTCCGTCCCCTTTTGCAAAATCCACTCCAGCTTCTCGCCTTTTGGAAGCCCTTGACCAATTGTGACCCGGATCGGCAGTTCTCGTTCTTCTTGGAGCATTTCCATTACTTCTGCCCGTACTTCCTTGGCAGAAAGATAGACAAGCTTGGCCCGTGCCGACCTGCCCGCTCCATCAGAAACGATGATTTCTTCGCCTTCCCTGGCACGCATTACATTTACGATATGGTGTACATCGTCTCCGACAATCGTTAGCTCATTCTCAGTAAAGGAATGTGGCTCGACAAAATATCGTTGCATCTCGCCAACCCCACTATTCTATCGTTTTTTTGCTACAATTGCTACCCAGTCATCGATGAAAATGGTTTCCACGACCTCAAGACCCGAAGCCGCCAATGCCGCTTTTACATCCGCTTCACGTGCAGCAATAATACCTGACGAGATAAAGGTGCCACCTGGCTTTAACACGCGGAATACATCGTCGGTGAAACGCACGATGACTTCTGCCAAAATGTTCGCCACGACCACTTCCACCTGCTCCTCGATGCCGTCGAGCAAGTTGTTTTGTCTCACGTTGATATGCTCATGCACACCATTCAGTTCGGTATTGCCCTGTGCGGAGCGTACAGCAACTTCATCCAAGTCCATCGCCAGCACATCTTTTGCTCCGAGCTTGATAGCTGCAATACTTAAAATAGCTGTGCCTGTCCCAACATCATACACTTGATCACCTTTTGCCAGATACTTCTCAAGTGCACGCAGACAAAGGATGGTCGTCGGATGTGTACCTGTACCAAATGCCATACCTGGGTCCATCTCGATAATGATCTCATCTGGATGCTTCGGCTCATACTCTTCCCATACTGGCTTGATGGTCATGCGATCAGACACATGGACTGGTTTGTAATATTTTTTCCAGGCGTGGGCCCATTCATCTTCGTGGACATCGTTTACGGCAATCGATGCCTTGCCGATATCCAGACCGTACTCGATCAACTGCGCCAATTGCTCTTTCAGCTCTTCTACAACGTCAAGCAGCTCGCTGCTGTCAACCGGCAGGTATGCTTTAACGAATACGCCCTCGGCCGGAAAATCATCAGGAGAAAGCTGGTAGATTTCGCCAAAGGGGGTATCCCACTCACGATAAAGCACCTCCGGGTCTTCAATTACGACACCATTGGCACCCAATTCATACAAGAGGCTTGACACCGCCTCCGTAGCCTCCGCTGTAGTATGGATACTGATTTCTGACCATTTCACGAATCTACCACTCCCCACATAAGCTCCCAATCGGGCTTTTCATTTAATCGACTTCGCTACATGAAACTTTAGGCAAAAAGCGGACAAAACCGCGACGGATTACTCGCCGCGGAATGCCCGTTTCATTTTTTCGAAAAAGCTTTCGTCTTCTCCCCCATGCTGTCCTGGCTTTTCTCCAGACAGTTCGGCGAGCTCACGCAACAATTCCTTTTGTTTATCACTCAGCTTGGTCGGTGTAATGACGCGCACTTTCACATGCTGATCACCGCGGCCGTTCCCACGCAAATGCGGAACACCTTTACCACGCAAGCGGAAGAATGTTTCTGTTTGGGTACCCGTCGGGATCTTCAACTTCACGCGACCATCGACAGTCGGCACTTCAATCTCATCTCCAAGTGCTGCCTGGGCGTAAGTAAGCGGAACCTCACAGTAAATATCATTTCCTTCACGCTCAAAAAACTCATGACTCTTCACACGCAATACGACGTACAAATCACCAGGAGGTCCACCGTTTGCGCCCGGTTCGCCCTCGCCTGTTACGCGCAATTGTGCTCCATCGTCCACACCCGCAGGGATGTTGAGATGAATTTTGCGGCGTACCTTGACACGTCCACTGCCACGGCAAGTTGAACATTTTTCTTTGACGACTTTCCCTTTGCCTTCGCAAGTCGAGCAAACACGGCGATTGACGATTCGGCCGAATGGCGTGTTCGCCACCACTTCTTGCTGTCCTGTACCACTACAAGTCTTACATGTATCTACTCCGGAACCAGGCTTCGCGCCAGAACCAAGGCACGTATCGCATTCTGCTTCCTTTGGAATTTCCACGTCAGTTTCTTTTCCAAAAATCGCGTCGATAAAGTCAATGCTTAGGCCAAATTGCAGGTCTGATCCTTTGCGTGGAGCATTTGGATTCGAACGTCTGCCGCCACCACCGAAGAACATATCAAAAATATCTCCGAAGCCGCCCATGCCTGATCCATCAAAACCTCCGCCACCGAAGCCCTGATTTGGGTCTTGGTGACCAAAACGGTCATACTGCGCACGTTTTTGTGGCTCGGACAGGATGTCGTACGCATCCTTTACTTCTTTGAACTTTTCTTCCGCGTCAGCCTCTTTATTTACATCGGGATGGTACTGACGTGCCAGCTTGCGATACGCTTTTTTGATTTCATCAGCGTCCGCGTCCTTTGCTACGCCAAGAACCTCGTATAAATCACGTTTCATCTCCTACATCACTCCCATGACAGTCAACTGTTATCATAGCATGTGACAGACCTGAAAAAAAGTCAAAGTCAGCATTCCGTGACTTTGACTTTCATGGGTCACATCGTGGGAAGCGAGGGGAGATATCTCTCCCCTCACAGTTCCAGCGTGTTACTTTTTATCGTCTACCACTTCGTAGTCAGCATCAACGACATTGTCTTTCTTCGGCTCTTGACCTTCAGCGCCGCCTTGTGCTGCTTGCGCTTGAGCAGCCTGCTCATAAAGCTTCACGGAAATTTGTTGGATGATCTCGGACAGTTCATCTTTCGCTGTCTTGATCTCTTCGAAGTTGCCGCCTTCCAGAGCCGCTTTCACTTTATCTTTCGCAGTGTTAGCGCGATCGATTTCAGCTTGGTCGATCTTGCCTTCTACTTCTTTCAGTGTTTTCTCAGTCGTGAATACGAGTTGGTCAGCTTCGTTGCGAACTTCTACTTGCTCTTTGCGTTGTTTGTCCGCTTCTGCATTCAATTCAGCATCTTTTACCATGCGATCGATATCATCGTCGGACAGACCGGAGTTAGAAGTGATCGTGATACGTTGCTCTTTACCTGTACCCAGGTCTTTTGCACGTACGTTTACGATACCGTTCGCGTCAATATCGAAGGATACTTCGATTTGCGGGATACCGCGTGGCGCTGGCGGGATATCGGACAAGTTGAAGCGTCCGAGCGATTTGTTGTCGCCCGCCATTTGACGCTCCCCTTGGAGAACGTGAATTTCTACAGATGTTTGGTTATCCGCAGCTGTAGAGAACACTTGGGATTTGCTTGTTGGGATCGTCGTGTTACGATCGATCAGCTTGGTGAATACGCCACCCAATGTTTCGATACCGAGGGACAGTGGAGTTACGTCGAGAAGAACGACGTCTTTCACGTCACCAGTCAGTACGCCCGCTTGAACAGCCGCTCCCAGTGCTACTACTTCGTCTGGGTTCACACCTTTATGTGGTTCTTTTCCTGTAAATTTCTTGATCGCTTCTTGTACCGCTGGGATACGAGTAGAGCCACCAACCAGGATAACGCGATCCAGTTCGCTTGGAGTCAGACCAGCGTCTTTCAGCGCTTGACGAGTTGGGCCCATTGTACGCTCAACCAGTTCAGCAGACAGCTCTTCGAACTTCGCACGAGTCAGGTTCATCTCCAAGTGCTTTGGACCTGTTGCATCTGCTGTAATGAACGGCAGGGAAATGGTTGTAGTCAATACGCCGGAGAGGTCTTTCTTTGCTTTTTCCGCAGCGTCTTTCAAACGTTGTTGAGCCATACGATCCTTGGACAGGTCGATGCCATGCTCTTTTTTGAATTCGCTCACCAGGTAGTTCATAACAACATCGTCGAAGTCGTCTCCGCCCAGTTTGTTGTCACCGGAAGTCGCTTTTACTTCGAAGAAGCCATCGGACAATTCGAGAATGGATACGTCAAAGGTACCGCCACCCAAGTCGAATACGAGAACCGTTTGATCTTCTGTTTTCTCCATACCGTATGCAAGTGCAGCTGCGGTTGGTTCGTTCACGATACGCAGTACTTCCAAGCCAGCAATTTTACCAGCATCTTTTGTTGCTTGGCGTTGGCTGTCATTGAAGTAAGCTGGAACCGTAATCACTGCCTGCGTCACAGATTGACCGAGGTAGCTTTCCGCGTCTGCTTTCAGCTTTTGCAGGATCATAGCAGAGATTTGCTCAGGTGTGTACTGGTTGCCTTCCAGCGTTTCTTTATGGGTGCTACCCATGTGGCGCTTGATGGAGATTACGGTATTGTCTGGATTGGTGATCGCTTGGCGTTTTGCTGCTTCCCCAACGATGCGCTCGCCGTTTTTGAATGCTACCACGGATGGTGTGGTGCGGTTACCTTCCGCATTGGCAATAACGACTGGCTCGCCGCCTTCCATTACTGCTACACAAGAGTTGGTTGTTCCCAAGTCAATTCCGATTACGCGACTCATACAAAATGTCCTCCTAACACTTTACGTCTAGTGAATTTTCGTTTTTTGAGATTACTCGTTCACTTGAACCATCGCCGGACGAACGACGCGGTCTTTGAACATATATCCTTTTTGCAGCTCGGCTACCACAACACCTGATTCAAACTCAGGGTTTTGTGTTTGCATAACCGCTTGGTGGATGTGAGGGTCAAATGGGTTTCCTTTTGCCTCGATTGCAGCCAAGCCTTCTTTATCGAAAACTTGGACCATCTGACGATATACCATGTTTACACCCTCCAAAAGGGAGTCTACTGTCATGGATTCCTTGTCAGCGGCAAGTGCTCGCTCGAAGTTATCGAGAACTGGCAGAAGCTCTTCCACGATTTTAAGAGAAGCGTATTTAGCCAGATCTTCCTGCTCTTTGCGAACACGGCGGCGAAGGTTATCCATATCAGCCATGGCACGCAGCATGCGGTTTTGGTGATCCTCAGCCTGAGCCTTCCAGTGAGCAGCCTCTTGCTCCCAGTTCATCTCGGATGTTTCTGTTTGGTCTGCATCCTTTGCTACTTGTTCTTCCTCGAGAGTCGGGTCTTGCGTTACTTTTTCCTCGCTCAACGTCACTACCTCCTGGCGGCTTTTCCCAGTCAGAAGACTGTTTAGCCATTCACTCCATTTATTTCTCAAACTGCGAAGTCAGCATGCGCGATAGGCCTTCCGCCAAATGGTTGAGCACAGTAATGACCTTGCCGTATTCCATTCGTGTCGGCCCAAGTATCCCTACCATTCCTACAGGCTTGCCTCCAAGCGAATAAGAAGTGGTAATAATACTGCATTGCTTAATCGCGTCTAGCTGGTTTTCCTGTCCGATGCGTACCGTGAGACCATCACCCTGCATGCCAATCACATTCATCAACTGATCGTGCTGCTCTAATAGCTCAAGAATATCCTTGACTTTATCCACGTCCCGGAATTCCGGCTGGTTCATGATCTTGGTCGCACCGCGTAAGTATACTCGTTCTTCTTCTTGTGTCAGCGAGTTGTTGAGGAGCTGAAGAATTTCTTCATACTGCTCCGTATGACGCTGCATTTCACCGGAAATCTCTTGATAAAGACGTTGTCGAAGCTGCCATAGTGGCACGTCGGACAGTTTTGCATTCAACAGATTGACGAGTCTCTCGATTTCCCCGGCACCAATGCCTTCTGGAAGATCGATCAGCTTGTTCTCCACTCGTCCGGTATGCGTCACCACAATCGCGACAGCCTGTTCAGCATTGAGAGGAACGATTTGAATATGTTTTAACCGATGCTCAAAAATCTCTGGTCCCAAGACAATCGCCGTGTAGTTTGTCAGCTGAGAGAGAATTTGGGCAGTGTACTCTACCACTTGTTCTGCGTGGAGAATACGTTCGGCAAACAACTGTTTTAGTTTACCCAACTCAGCTTCCTCCAAAAGATGAGGCTGAATCAGGTTATCGACGTAGAAGCGGTATCCTTTTGTAGAAGGAACGCGTCCCGCCGAAGTGTGGGGCTGTTCTAAGTACCCCAAATCTTCCAAGTCAGACATCTCGTTGCGTATCGTTGCCGAAGAGAATCCGATGTCGTCCCGTTTGGAAATGGTTCGGGAGCCAACAGGTTCGGCAGAATGAATGTAATTATCGACAATCGCGTTTAAAATCATTTGTTGACGGTCTGATAACATGGATGTCGCTCGCCTCCTGTTGGATTGTTAGCACTCATGCTTATCGAGTGCTAAATCTATATACTAAGGTATCAATAGTAGAAGGATTTGTCAACGAACTTGAGCTAGTTCAAGAGACAAAAAATCTCATTTTTCGCGAGTTTCGCTTTGACTTAACGAAGAAAGCGTGCAAATACCTCATTTCCGAGCGGAAGCCCCTGTTTCGTCAGCTTCAAAAACCCGTCCTGTTCTTGCAGCATTCCTTTGGCTACCTCTTCTTCTATTATTGTCCCAAACACATCATGAACAGTTGCGCCAAAACGGGATGCAAACGCCGAAAGGTCAACTCCTTCTCTCAACCTCAGCCCCAAAATCATCTGTTCCTCCATGGCATCCTCGCGTGGTACCTCGAATTGTTCTACACGCGGCAGTCCTTCCTTGCACTTCTGCATGTAAATCGCAAGCGGACCAGCATTTACGTGTCGGTGGCCGCACACATAGCCGTGGGCCCCTGCACCCAACCCATAGTATTCACGATTGAGCCAATAGGTTTTATTATGTTTGCTCTCGAAGCCCGGTTTTGCAAAATTGCTAATTTCATACTGCTTGTACCCGTGACGCTCCATCTCTTCTATTAAGACCATGTACATCTCAAGCTCTGTCTCTTCAGATGGCAGCGGCAACTGATCCTTCTGGTAGAGCGTGTGGAACAGCGTGTTCTCCTCCACCTTGAGACTGTACGCGGAGAAATGGGTGGTCCCTAACCCAAACGCCTTGTCCAACGTCTGGCGGAAAATGTCTAGTGTCTGGTCCGGCAACCCAAACATCAGGTCGATGCTGAAGTTGTCGAAGCCTACTTTTTTCGCATTATCGATACTGCGGTACACAGCTTCTTGGTCATGGATTCGTCCCAGTCGTTTTAAAAGCGCGTCGTCAAAGGACTGCACACCAAAGCTCAGGCGATTGACACCCAATTCACGCATAATCCGCAGCTTTTCCACATCTGTCGTTCCCGGATTCGCTTCCATCGAGAACTCGATATCATCCGCCCAGTACTTGCCCAACTGTTTTTGTACCAGCTCCAAAAACGCGCGCATTTGGGCATGATCGAGAAACGTAGGCGTCCCTCCGCCGACAAAAATCGTTTTCACCTGCTCAATCGGCTGCTGGCTGAAGGTGATCTCCATTTCGCTTTTCAATGCGTCTAAGTAATCCCAAATGAGCTGCGGATTGTTCGTCACAAATGAGTTGAAGTCACAGTAGTAACATTTATTCGTACAAAAGGGAATGTGAATGTAAACCGATTGTGGCATCATGTCCCTTTCCCTCCTAAAATTGATAAAATGAAAAGTCAAAAAGTCGGCTTTTCAGCACCGAGAAAGTGGCGAGAACCTGATGAAGGAGGAGCGGAGTGTAGGGGACCTACATGAGCACCGGACTTCGAAGGTGAACGCCAGTTTCGATACCGAATCAACTTTCATAAATGACTTCGTGATCAAAAGCCGACTTTTTGACCACCGCTTTTAATGGAAAAGACCTGACACAAGGTCAGGCCTACTTCTTATCATCCATGCGCAATACAGCCATAAACGCCTCTTGTGGTACCTCTACGGAACCGACAGACTTCATGCGCTTCTTTCCTTCTTTTTGCTTTTCGAGCAGTTTGCGCTTACGCGAAATGTCCCCGCCGTAACATTTAGCAAGAACGTTTTTACGCAACGCACTGATCGTTTCACGAGCGACAACCTTGTGTCCGATGGTCGCCTGAATCGGCACCTCGAATTGCTGACGAGGAATCAGTTCCTTCAGCTTTTCGCAGATAACTTTTCCACGAGGATAAGCCGTGTCTTTGTGTACGATAAACGACAGAGCATCCACCACTTCGCTGTTGAGGAGAATATCCATTTTCACCAGTTTGGAAGCTTTGTACCCACCTAGCTCGTAGTCAAAGGATGCATAGCCTTTTGTACCCGACTTCAGCAGGTCAAAGAAATCGTAAACGATTTCCGACAAAGGCATGTCGTACTTCAGCTGCACACGGTTCTCACCCATATACTGCATGTCGAGAAACTCACCGCGTTTCCCTTGGCACAACTGCATAACGTCACCGACGTATTCTTTCGGCACCATAACTGTCGCCGTAACGTAAGGCTCCTCGACCATTTCGATCTTTTGCGCTTCCGGCATTTTAGACGGGTTGTCGATTTCGAATACTTCCCCGTTCGTTTTGGTAATGCGGTAAATAACGCTCGGCGCGGTCGTAATCAAGTTAATGTTGAATTCCCGTTCGATCCGCTCCTGGATGATCTCCATGTGCAGGAGTCCCAAGAAACCACAACGGAAACCAAAGCCAAGTGCTTGGGAAGTCTCCGGTTCAAACTGCAGGGAAGCATCGTTTAGCTGGAGCTTTTCCAATGCATCACGCAGATCGTTGTACTCGTTCGTTTCGATTGGGTACAAACCGCAGAAGACCATCGGGTTGATCTTGCGGTAACCAGGTAGCGGTTCAGGTGCAGGGCGATTCGCATCTGTAATGGTATCCCCCACACTGGTGTCTCCCACTGTTTTAATGGAAGCAGCTACGTAGCCTACATCTCCAACCGTCAATTCTTCTACTTGCGTTTGACGTGGTGTCGATGTACCGATTTCGGTTACCTCAAATGACTTGCCAGTCGCCATCATCTTGATCTTCATACCTTTTTTTAGGGTTCCGTTGATGACACGGATGGAGGCAATAACGCCACGATACGCATCAAAATAGGAGTCGAAAATCAAAGCTTGGAGAGGTGCATCCGGGTCTCCCTCTGGAGCAGGTACTTTTTGCACAACGGCTTCCAGTACTTCTTTAATCCCGATACCCGCCTTGGCAGAAGTCAGGACCGCATCGCTGGCATCCAGACCGATCACGTCCTCAACCTCTTGCTTCACGCGCTCAGGCTCTGCACTTGGCAGGTCGATCTTGTTAACAACTGGAATGATCTCCAGGTTGCTGTCCAACGCCAAATACACGTTAGCCAAAGTCTGGGCCTCGATCCCTTGTGCCGCATCCACGACGAGGATAGCCCCTTCACAGGCAGCCAAACTGCGGGATACTTCATACGTAAAGTCGACGTGTCCAGGGGTGTCAATCAGGTGGAGAATGTATTCCTCACCGTCATCTGCTTTATAGTTCAAACGCACGGCATTGAGCTTAATCGTAATCCCGCGCTCTTTTTCCAGCTCCATCGTGTCAAGAAACTGGGCTTCCATCTCACGTGCAGTCAAAGCACCGGTCAGCTCCAAAATGCGGTCTGCCAGCGTCGACTTTCCATGGTCAATGTGGGCGATGATGGAAAAATTTCGTATCCTTTTTTGTCTTTCACGACGATCCATGTGTTGTTCGTTCCCTCCCACGCGAATCCATTCAAACGTTCAGATTGCGCCTCACAAAAAATACACTAACAGTAATTATAACAAACCGATGATATAAAGAGCAACCAAAGAGAATCAGGCATTTGCCTCCTTTTTCTCGTATCCAGACTTTTCCTGTGCTAAAGTGGTAACTAGCATGGAGGTGGCTAGGCATGGATACACAGCAAGCCGATTGTTTGGGCTGTCGGTTGGCCCATGGAATCGAAGTAGCGCATATCGTCTATGAAAACGAATGGGTCGCGTGCCTCTTGGATATCGATCCTTTTTCGGAAGGTCACATGCTCATTCTCCCGAAGGAGCATTTTGTAGAGTGGACAGACTTGGATGAACGCACGATGCAAAAGGTATGCGAGGCAGTCACATCTCTGTCCCATGCCCTTAACAAGTTGTACAAGCCCGATGGCATTACTATTTGTCAAAACGGCGGTGCTTTCAACGAGCTGACTCATTTTCATATGCACGTCATCCCTCGATTCCATTATGATGGTTTCGCGTGGAGTGATCCGCTTTACGAGCATGGAGCTGCGAGCCATTTGGCCGCTACACGTACAAAAGTGGCGGAAGCATTACACAATCTCTTCGACGATACTGCCGTGAACACAAAGAAAGAAACGGAGAATGATCAAAGTGAACAGTGTTGACTCTTGCTTGCATTCCTTAACGATATCGGATATTCCCGGACTTATTGCCTTATCTGATTCCGTAAGCTGGGATTACGACGAAGCTGAAATTCGCACAATTCTGTCTATCGGAACCGTATTCGGTCACAAAGACACGAGTGGCACCCTCCTTTCATGTGCAGCTATCATCCCCTACGATGACAAGCTTGCGAGCATCGGTATGGTGATCGTCCATCCCTCGTCACAAGGCAAAGGATTTGGCCGACTACTCATGAAGGCGTGCATGGCGTCTGTTTCTACCGATACAACGATCATGCTCATTGCGACTCCAGAAGGCGAGCCATTGTACAAAAATCTCGGATTCCAGTCAGTGGATCGTATTCAAAAATTTATCGCTGAACGCTTTTTGCCTGAAGCACCTCCGCAAAACGAAGCCCCTGACGAGTTTGAAATTGTACCAATGGCGTTGAACGATTTTTCGGGCGTGGTTGCATTGGACAAAGCAGCACTGGGTAGCAGGCGCACTCATTTTCTCGAGACACGCATGAGACAAGCTACTACCTGTCTCGTAGCCAAAAATCGCTCCGGCAATATCATCGGGTATGGCTTCGCCGTTCAAGGCCCAGTCAACCTAATCGCGGGACCGATCGTCGCAGAAAATGCCATCATGGCTGAACACCTCCTGTACAAGCTGACACAACATCATACCGGACGTGTGCGGATAGACGTACCCGATGAGCAAGCAGCGTTTCATAATTACTTGAAGCAAACCGGGTTCACACAGGTTTCTCATCCCCCAGTGATGGTTGCGAATGGCGATAGCCTGCCCCGCCGTAATGGGACATACTTGGCGATAGGTGGTCAAATATACGGATAGACATAAAAAGAGAAAAACGGACCTTCTTTTACGCAAAGGTCCGTTTTGTCATTCTTACTTTGTGTTTGATCGATCGTGAACTTGCTCCAGCACTTTAGGTGGAAACAGTTTTTGCAGACTGCTCTGGTAGTTGCTGCCGTCCTCGGGCATTTGGAAGTCCGTTACCCGATAATCATTTCCATTGTAGGCGATTTGAAAGACCATGGGTGCACTGATGGCGGAAGAGTTGCTACCCGTTATTTTCACCCAAGCGTATACGGTTCGTTTCGCAGCATCTGGCGCTTCCACACCGAGGAGCTCAACGCTTGTCTCGCGATGTTTTCCCAGCCACCCCAGCTTATCGCTTTCTGTCTCCAAATACTGCTGAATGATAGGCCCGACCAGTTGACGGTTCGCGGGTGCTATCCCTTTTTTCACCTCGACAAAAACTTGTCCGAGATGTTTGCCTCCTGTTCTTACTTCCAGCTTCCATTTTCCCGGTTCTGGTAACACGATCCCTGAGGGAAAATGTCCTTCTGCATCGTATAACGGGTCCATAACCTCGTAGCTGCCCAACGATAGACGGGTCCCATCGGTGTTGTAAGCAGCGATCTCTACTTCCTCTGCGTAGTCCCCATTCAACAGCCATATCACCCGCTGCGTCTGCCCTTCGTAGAAACCGTCCCGATCCGTCATGATGCGGACAGGCTTTTCTCCCAAATAAGAAAAGGATTGATTGTCGTAAGTGGATGTCAAAGAAGGCGACAGCTTCCACAAATCCGCTTCGACGATTTGTCCACCTGGTAACAAGGCGGGTACTTGTGTCTCTTGTTGGGAAGGTCTCACCTCATGCTGTGCAGATTGTCTCTCCTCCTGAATGGGAAGCCCGAACCACAATAGCAAGCTCATCGCCAGCAAAACGCCCGGCAAGGCTAGCTTCCTCCAGCCAGTCATCCACCCTGTCCCGGGCCTCACCCTCTGTCTCACTCGCTCTTCCATCGATGCAGTGAACTGTACATCACGAAAAATGGTCTGATCTGCCCGTTCCTTTAAGTCCGTGAGCCATCGGTTTTCGTCCATTCCCAGTCCCTCCCCTCTCCCATTCTCTGCCGAAGCTGCTGTCTGGCCCTATGCAACCGGGTTCTGACTGTTCCTTCCGTTACCCCAAGCACATCCGCCACCTCTCCGATGGATAAATCCGCATAGTAATGAAGGGCAATCACTTGACGATAGAGTGGAGGAAGCTGCAACACTTCTGCTACGAGCTGGTCCCTTTCGGCTTGATCGAGCACAAGACTTTCTGTAGAAAGCTCCCCATCCTGTCTAATCCACGAGCGGGGAAGGATATGACGAAACGACCAAGAACGCAAATAACCTTTGCACTCATTTACCGCGATTCTATACAACCACGTGTGCACACTGCTCTCCTGCCGAAATCGGGGAAGATGCCGATACACCTTGACGAATACATCCTGTGTAATATCCTCTGCCAAGCTGCGATCTTTAACCAGAAAAGTGACGAGTCGAAGCACGCGGGTCCCATACTCCCTCATGATTTGTTCAAACGCAGCATCTGTCGTTGGCTGCAATTTTTCCAAGGGCGCGACCTCCTTCACGTATGAAAATTTTCCGCAAAAACGCGGTCGCTCCTCCATGAAAAGACCTCGATCGAGGTTTTCTTACTGGTTAGATGCAGCAGCAGACGTTTTGTTACAAGGTGGTGGAAGAAATTTTTTTCGCCAAAATCGTCCAGCGAGTGGCTCCACCCGGTGTCCCGACAGGTTCAGCGAATGGATACCCACCATGCTGCCAACGATCCATATCATAGCCCGTGTCCGCTTGGCTCGGTTCGCAGTCTTGCTTGTGGAATACATTCTCTTTGCTATAGGTGACATGAAAGCCCAATCCTTCCAGTAACAGCTCAAGCTCTGTAGGCAAAAGCAGCGCCATCTCGCGCTCTACGCGATACCTCGGCTGCTCGATCTGATCCAGAAAAGTTTCATAAGTAAGCGTGTAGCGGAACTTTTGGTCCAAGAGCGAGGTTTCACCCTCTACCTTTTGATACACCATACGGTCCGGGAAAACGAATTTGCGTTGCATCGTTGTCCATTGATTTTTTACTGGCGGCAAGAGTAAATCAATGGCCACTGTTCCGTTCTCTGTTATGTAATCACGGATGACCGAAAGCAATTGACGTTGCTTGGCCCTACAGGTGGCCTGCTGAAAAATGCCTTCTGGAAGAAGCACATGCGTAAATTGCCGATCAAGCTCCAACTCCCACATATTTTGTTCTAGCAGCTCCAGCCGTTCTTCTTTTCCTTTCAACATGCGCCGTTTCTTTTTGGAGGCCATCTCCAGCATATCCGGGCTCCAATCGATCCCGCAGACGGACAAGTCATTCCGTGCCAGCTCAATGGCAATTCTCCCGGTTCCGACACCCAGCTCCAGCACGGAGACTGGTGATTGCTCCGCTTCTCCCAGCAACCAGTTTCGATAAAAAGCGATGCTGGCCTTCCCGGCAAACTGATCGTAATACGTAGCTTCTACGTTTGTGTACTTCGTTTCAGGAAGCGGCAAGTGCCGACCTTCCTCGTCCATCCCGCATTCGGTACACACAGAACCTGCTAAATGAGGAAAAGGCACCCCAGGCGGGACGCCATTTTTCGTATCACCCAGCCACTCATCGTAACGGAACTTGCATTTTTTGCAACTGTAGATAGTCATAATGCTTTAGATACCTCCTGAAGATTACTTACTTCCCCCAGACTGCAAGAGAGGGAGCTTGATATGACTCGGATACTGACTGTCATGGTAGACACATTGCGAGGCAATGACTGTCTCGGTTTCCGTTGCCAGATCGTTGCCTGTATTCGGATTGGGGAACGAGAAGTTCTCGGCCCCAGAAGTAACCGAGACGCGAATGCGGTGACCTTTTTGGAAGACATTGGCGATCTTGGTCATGCGAATCTCATAGCATTCAATTTGTCCAGGGACAAGGAGCTCGGGCTCTTCGAATGAGTGCCGGTAGCGTGCGCATATAATCCCGTCCGAGAGACGAATCGAATTGCCTTCCTCATCTACATCACACAGCCGAACCAACCAATCTGTATCCCGCGCTGAGCTGGCTGCATAGATAACGGCCGAGATTTCTCCCGCGATGACAACTTCCTCTTCCAATGGCTCTGATGTGTAGACAAGGACATCTGCCCGTTCTTCCACATCACGATAGTTTTCCGGAACGCTGTTTTCATTCTCGGACAAATCCAGCAGATATGGAGCTGCGTCTAGTGGATCATAGCTGTATGTATCGACCGGCTGTTCACCTGAGATAGAAAGGGTCAGTGTTCCATCTCCGCCACTCGTATTGGCGTTTCCCCCACTATTCAGATATAGATTCGTCAGCGTCACCTCCGCTGGTGGCCAAGTCTGCGAAGTCTTCCATTTGTTTTCTCCCACCATGTAGTACTCGACACGAGGCTCTTGATCGACGCCATTTTCCACTCCTTTTAAATAGCGATCAAACCAGCGGAGCTGTGTCACATCCAGATCGTAGCGGATGGCGTTGTTTCCAAAGGGTACATGATGGATTTCTCGCGTCGTATTCGCCTTGTGATACCACGGCCCCAAGATGAGTCTGGCATGCTCTGGCACATTTCGAGAGATGACCTCCCACGATTCACTCGTCCCCATCCCGTTGTCGTCATACCAGCCTGATACGAGGAGAGCAGGCACCTTGACCTGATCCGCATGCCGTTTCCAGTCTGACATAGCCCAGAACTCGTCTCCGTCCGGATGCTCCATCCATTTTGTCCAAAACGGGATTTCTTTCCCTAGCACTTTTTGCGGGATTTCTTTGATCGGGCGTACCTTGATGACCTCACTCCAGTCATCCCGGGAAAGCGCCGCGACATTTCGCCGCTTCTCTGCCATCATGAAAATCCATGACAGACCACCGAGAATCGTTCCCCCTTTGCGCGGGATGTCCACGTAAGGCGTTCCTACTGTCACATAGCTAAAAATCGCCTTCAGATGCGGATTGCCGCTCGCGGCCGCAGCCCATTGCACATACCCCACATACGAGCCACCGAGCATCCCGATGTTGCCGTCTGACCACTCCTGGCTTGCAATCCAGTTTAGACTGTCGTCTCCATCATTGCGCTCGTGAACGAGTGGAATCCACTCTCCCTCGGAATCTTCTCGTCCGCGCGTATCCTGAACAACCAGCGCATATCCGCGAGCCACAAAGGGTAACCGGCGAAAAATGCCATCCAACCGTCCATAGGGAGTGCGCATGAAAATCGTTGGAACTCGCTGTCCTTCCGCCAAACCCGCGGGCAGCCAAACCTCGGTAGCCAAACGAATGCCATCCCTCATCTCTACATCATGCCTACCCAAATGATGTACACCATAGGTAACTTCGGACAGCAGCGGGTCCTGCCACATTGTAAGTGGAGTCAAATTCTCCCACTCTGTTTTTGCCAATACGACACTGTCTCCACGACCAGTCAGCACGAAAGCGATGACTTCGTTCTCACAAATGATCAAGTCAATTGGCTGCGCTGCTTCGCGCACGGCCCAGATCCACGCTTGCTTTTTCCCTGCGGGACCTGTTCCTTCGATGGATAGATGGCGTTGGTAATGCCCTCCGCTTTCCGGAAACACGACTTGTTCACTCTCCCAGTCGATTTGTTCCCATTCCGGTAGCTTTTGTGCCAAGGTGAGGAGAGGCAACTCGTAGGCTGCTTCCCCTTCCATCAGTTGTACAAATAGACCGTCAGCCGCGCCACCCGTATCCCAACCTGTGCCCCGATGCCAAACTTCCCCATCCTCAAAGCGTATATCAGCTACCTTGAGGCCAGATTGATAATAGCCAAAAGAGACTTGTTTGCACTGTGCCATCCGTCATTCCTCCTGTATCTGATTTACTTCCACACTTCCTGATACACTCTGAGGAAATTACCACCCAAGATTCCTTCGATTTCTGCATCTGTGTACCCGCGCTTCATCAGCTCACGCGTCATTTCCGGAAGTGACGCATGACCTTTTACTACATCAAATGGCATCTCTTTGGTTTTGGTAATCTTGTCCAAGGGCAAATATTTCGTCAAATCATCGCACAGATCTAGGCCCATACCAATGTGCCTTGCTCCGACAAGCTTCTTCATATAGTCAACATGATCAATCAGTCTCTCAATAGTTGCGTCAGCGCTGCTCGCCGCTGTGAACATGCTACACGCATTCAACCCGACCAGTCCGTCCTTTTCCGCAATCGCTTTGATCTGCTCATCTGTCAAATTCCGCATCGTTGGCACGACTGTTCGGCTGTTGGAATGAGAAGCAATCACTGGCTTTTCAGCGATTTCCATCACGTCCCAGAACCCTTCGTCATTCAAATGGCTCACATCGATAACGATGCCCAGCTTTTCCGCTTCCTCGATGAGACGCACACCGAAATCGGTGATGCCTCCTTTTTTCCCTTCGCGCACCGGTGCAAAAAAGCTGCCGTCCCCAACGAAGTTGCGCCGACTCCAAACCAGCCCCATCATCCGTACGCCGAGCTCATAAAAGACACGCAAGAGACTCAAATCGTTATGCAGCGGCTCTGCCCCTTCCAACGACAGAATGAACGATACTTTTTGTTCCGCTCTTGCCCGTTGCAAATCATCTAGTTTTTTGGCGATGACGATGTGCTCGGGTGACTCTGCCGCCTCTGCATGCATAGCGCTGATCTGGTTGAGCGCCTTGCGCAGACTCATCTCCGGTACAAAAGCATCCTCTACAAACACCGCTGCCACGATGGAATGCACGCCCCCCTGCTGGAACCGTGGCAAATACTCCGTCTCGATCATTTTGGTTCGACCGTATCCACGCTGAATCTCCACATCCATCAGCAGATCAAAATGCCCATCCAGAACGTGAACACCGTCATGAAATTTGCGCGCCTGTTCTTTCGTTACTTCCGCCATTCGGGTCATCTCCCATCATGATTAATACTTCTTCATATCGAGATAGAAATCGAATATATCCAACAAATTCGCGACGTATTGCACAGCTCCTTTGATCAATAAGAGATCCTTTTTATCCAACTGGTCAGCCTCGTAGCCCCGCTCGCTCGTCACATCCTGTCCCAGGCTTCTTATGCCGTCCGCTTAACAAAAAAGGACGCCGACCAGGCATCCTCTCTCCGCCACCCCTATCCGTTGACTCCACTCACGACCTTCTGGACAGATGGCTTCACACGGATCGCTTCCGAGTAGAAATACACATGCTTTTTGCCTGTAATGGGGTGCGTCGTCACCTCTGTCTCTACTCCGAAAACATCCAGGATCAGCTTGGGTGTCAAGACTTCCTCTGGCGTCCCTGATGTAACGATTTCCCCCTCACAGATCACGTACAGACGATCACAGTACATCGCAGCGATATTGAGATCATGCAACGAAGACAAGACCGTAATCCCCAGCGTTTTGACCAGATCCATCACCTGCAACTGGTATCGAACATCCAGATGATTCGTCGGTTCATCAAGGACAAGGAACTGGGCTTGCTGCACCAAAGCTCTAGCAATCAGCACCCGCTGCTTCTCCCCACCTGATAAACTGAAAAAGCTGCGATCAGCGTATGTATGCATCCCTACCCTCTGTAGAGCATCTTCACAAATCCGAACGTCCTCTGCGTTATCAGACTGAAATAGCCGCTTATGCGGAGCACGTCCCATATTCACGATTTCGGTTACCGAAAAATCGAATTCAACAGAGGACTCCTGCCGTACTGCCGCCATTCGCTGAGCGTTTTGACGTGAGGTTAACTTGTATACGTCGTCGCCATCAAGCGAGATCCATCCCGAACGTGGCTTCAATACGCGATAAATGCTTTTTAGCAACGTGGATTTTCCGCTGCCATTCGGCCCGATCAGTCCCACAAACTCTCCGGACCGCACCTCCAGACTAACATGGCGAAGGATTCCCTTTTTCTCCAGTTCGACCGATATATTCTCAACCAACAAATTCATCGTCCGCTACCTCCAAAGGAATAAGAACTCCGCAACATCAACCAGATAAAGAATGGACCTCCACACAGCGCTGTCAAAATACCAATCGGCAGTTCTTCCGGTGCAAATGCAAGTCTGGCGACTACATCGACCCAAATTAGAAATATCGCGCCAAACAATGCGCTGACAGGCAGGACACGTCTGTGATCTGATCCGACCATCACACGGACGATGTGGGGCATCATTAATCCGACAAAACCGATTGATCCCGCAATGGACACAATCACCCCCGTGAGTAGTGCCGTGATCACCAGGAGAAGCTTGCGGAATTGCACCGTATTAACCCCCAATGTCCCTGCTGACTCCTCGCCCATTAGCATCGCATTGAGCGAGCGGTATTGGGCCATTAAGACGATGAGGCAGATGACGACAATCAATGTCGGGATCGTCAGGTACTCCCATTTCCCCCCAGCCAGACTACCACTTAACCAAAACAGGACTGTCCCAATTCCATGCTCATTCGGTGCTGAAAAAACAAGGAGACTGGTAATGGCCGACAAGATTGCAGATATCGCAATTCCAGCCATGAGCAGGCGTACCGTCGAGTTTTGTCCTCCAATACGGGATAGCGTAAAAATGAGAATGATTGACACAAGGGAGCCTGTAAAAGCGCCAAAGGATAGTGCATACTGCCCGTACATGCTGAATGCTCCGAATATAATCACCGAGGTAGCGCCAACCGAAGCACCTGAAGATACGCCTAATACATACGGGTCAGCCAGGGAGTTGCGAACCAACGACTGGATGGCTACTCCCACGACAGACAGACCTGCGCCGACGATCGCCCCCAAGAGAACACGTGGAAAGCGTATATCCCAAATAATCGTTTGCTCCCCTTTGGACCAATCCACCTCAATCCATTGGTTCAACATCGGAATTTTTGATAAGGCGATTTTCCATACCGTTGTCGGCTTAATCTCCACTGAACCCAAGGTAACTGCAAACGTAATGGAGAGGAAGAGTCCGACCAGTAGAGTAATGATGATATAAGGTAACTTGATCTGTTGCAGTGCTATTCCCTCCCTTAAAAGGGTCGTACTCTATTTAAATTTATCCGGGTAGAGTCCTTCCGCCAAAATTTTCAGCGCAATCGGTGCTCGAACGCCTTCAGAAGCCGCAGACAATGGCAATACCATTAGTCGTTGATTTTTAATTGCCGGGATATCCGCCAGTTCTTTTTTGGTCAAAAGGAAATTACGTTTTTGCTCGACGGTTCTATCACCGTAGTCAACGATAATAATCACGTCTGGATTGCGACTCACTACTTGTTCCCAACTGACCTCTGCCCAACCCTTTTGAATGTCATCAAAAATGTTCTTACCGCCAGCAGTTTTGATTAAGGACGTCATGTAGTTGTTTGCTGCTGTGAATGGTTTATCTTCCCCGTTGTCGTACACGAACACGTTAAGTGGCTCGTCCACCTTGCCAATTTTACTAAGCGTTTGGTCCATTTCACTCTTCATTTTATTGATCAAATCATTGGCTTTGTCTTCCACATGGAAAATGCGTCCAATATTCGTAATGTCTGCAAACACATCGTCGATAGTCGGGCCAGGCATGCTAGATGATGCTTGCAGATACGATTTGATGCCGACCTTTTCCAAGTCCTGCATCGATCCTACGCCCTTTTCGCCGAATCCGCTTTTCCATCCAGCGTACACGAAGTCTGGGTTGGCTGCCAGCAGCACTTCTTTCGTTGGATACTTATCAGACAGTACCGGAATCTTGTCGT
This sequence comes from Brevibacillus sp. MS2.2, assembly GCF_013284345.1. Taxonomy (NCBI): domain Bacteria; kingdom Bacillati; phylum Bacillota; class Bacilli; order Caryophanales; family Paenibacillaceae; genus Brevibacillus; species Brevibacillus sp. MS2.2. The sequence continues at coordinate 145,544 of NZ_JABSUZ010000006.1, read as the reverse complement.
AATCTGCTTTGAGCTCTGGAAGGATTTCATCGTCTAGGTAAGCGGTTCCGACCATTTTATCAGCCAGGCCCAGTGCCAGCATGATTTCGGTGACGTGTTGGTTCAATGTCACGGCACGCTCAGGTGCTGTTGGATAGGTCATTTCGATGCCATTATTGGTTAGTGTTACTGGCTTGCCCTCTGCTGCTGGAGTAGCCGTTTGTTCTGTTTTGGCTGGAGCCTGTGTTGTCGTAGAGGAGCCGCATGCCGAAACCAAAAGCATGGCAGCTGTCATGATACCGAAAGCTAGTCCTTTCATTACTGCATGTGTTTTGTATGCCTTAAACATCTGTCATCCCCTTTTCTGTATATATATGATGGGTTGAACCAAATCCTCCACAAAAAAAGCACCCCCCATTTCAATCGGGAGGTGCATGACAAACGTAGATATAGCGATAAGCAGGCGCAAAGGCGCCCGTTCATAGACTGCTTCCACATCTGCCCCATCCTCGTGGGTCGATTGTATATGCTCGCATGGCAGGTCTCCTGGCTTACGAATCAACACCCCCAGCTACCTTCCCATTTTTTGTCTCGCAAAAAACAGTGGCTATTCGCTAGTTGCTCCTCGTTACAGTGGCGGGACCGCGCCGGTTTCTCACCGGACTTCCCTTTTAAGCTGACGGCATATGCCATCTAGCACCATTCGATACGTATTCAATTTTTACGATTTATTCATTCATTAATAGTAGTCAGTTTTTTCGGGAACTGCGTGAGAATTTCAACGCCCGTTTCCGTAACCAATACATCGTCTTCAATCCGCACTCCGCCTACACCTGGCAGATAGATGCCTGGCTCGATCGTAAAGACCATTCCTGGACGAAGCACTTCTTGGTTCTGGCTGTGAACAGATGGATATTCATGTACATCCATCCCAAGTCCATGCCCAAGACGGTGCATGAAGTATTCTCCGTAGCCTTTTGCGGTGATGACATCGCGAGCGGTTTTATCCAAATGCGCAAAAGTCACACCCGGACGAATCTCAGCAATGGCCGCTTCGTTGGCAGTCAATACTGTCTCGTAAATTTCTTGAAGCTGAGCACTGATCTCGCCTACAGCAAAGGTACGGGTAATATCGGATACATATCCGTTGGCTGCTACCCCGATATCAAACAAAAGCAAGTCGCCTTCTTGCACCTGGCGCGTTCCTGGTTTCCCGTGTGGCAGTGCCGACTTCTCCCCTGCCAATACCATGGACGTAAAGGACGGACCTTCGGCACCCAAGCGCTTCATCTGGAATTCCAGCTCAGCTACGATTTCTGTCTCGGTCATGCCTGTCTTGACTTTTTTCAGGGTCTCCCGCAAGGACTCCTCGACCAACTGAACAGCGTGCTTCAAACGCTCCACTTCATCCACCGATTTGATCAAACGCATTTCACGCAGTGGCTCTTCCACATCCACATAGCTCGACGCCAGAACAACCTGTCCAAGTGCTTCATAGCGCTCGACAGTCATATGACTTTTCTCAATACCCAGCTTCGTCAAATTCGCTGGCAACACTTGCTTGAGGATTTCATACGGGTTTTGGATATCCGTATGTGTATGGATATCTTGAACGAACGAAGCCTCTGCCGCTGCCTCACGATCAAGAGCAGGTACTATTAAAGAAGGTTTTCCCTCCGCAGGAATAACGAGACCCATAAAACGTTCATGCGGGTCTGTAAAAAATCCGGTCAAATAGTAGACGTGCTTGGGAGAGGTAATCAACACCGCGTTCAGCTCTTGCTCTGTCAAAAACGTGTGGAGCTTCGAAATGCGCTCTTGAAACAACTTCTTCACCCTGCTTTCACCAATTATTCTATTGCGAGAATACCACTTCCCCATCAAAAAAAGAAGACTTCAATTGAAAAATCTACTTCGTATCGGACAACCTAAGGGTGGGGTGAAAACGAAAATGGAACAAATACTCGTCCATCAGGATGGCAAGCAGTTTGCTTTTCACATATCAGGGAAAGGCCAGCCGCTATTGTGTATTCATGCACCATGCATCGGCTCCATCAATTTTGTTTATCAGCAAACACTCGCAGATACATATCAGCTCATTGTCCCTGATCTGCCCGGCCATGGCGACAGTTCACCGATGGAGAAGCCCTTTTCCATTGGGGAGCTGACAGAACGGCTCCATAAACTTGTCGGGTCACTCGGCATTGAACGTCCCTTTATTTTGGGGTACTCCCAAGGTGCTTCTATCGCCCTTGAATACTGTCTTCGCTATCCTGATCATGTACAAGGCGGAATACTCGCGAGTGGTTTTTCCGAAGTGAATGACCTGTATTTGCATGGACGATTTTGGATGGCCCAGGCGTTGTCGATGCTTCACGGCGTTCCTCTTCTTGCCCGTTCAATTGCTTCCTCCCATGTCGATGACCCAGAAATGCGGGAGAAATGGACGGCCCACGCCTCCAAAACAGATCCCAACAGCTTAAAGTACCTTTACGCTGCGGGACATCGTTATCAGTGTACGGAGCGTCTGGGCAACATCCAGCTTCCGATTTTACTTGCCTATGGCAAACAAGATCAACGGATACACCATTATGCGCAAATGCTTACCATGAAATTACCAAAAGTAAAACTCGAGATGATCCCTAACGTGAAGCATCAAGTCATCACGAAAGCTGCTCCTGTTTTCAATCAGTTGTGCCGCACCTTCATGGAAAAAGGTTAAGGATAAAGAAAAAGACAGAAGGACGGGCAACTCCAGCTCCTTCTGTCTTTTTACAATTTAACTAGCTCTTCATCCGCGGGTCGAGTGCATCGCGCAAACCGTCCCCAATTAAGTTAAAGCCGAGAACTGTCAGCATGATAGAGAGCCCTGGAAAAATAACAGTCCATGGTGCTTTCTGAATGTACTGACGTGAATCAGCGAGCATTTTTCCCCATTCCGGTTCTGGCGCTTGTGCTCCCAGTCCGAGAAAGCCAAGTGCTGCTGCTTCGATTATCGCTGTGGCGATCCCCATCGTCCCTGTCACAATGATTGGTGCGAGGCTGTTCGGCAAAATATGCTGCATGATAATCCGGGAATTTTTCATCCCGATTGCCCGTGCGGCCATGACGAATTCTTCTTCCTTCAAACTCAATACGCGGGCGCGCACCAAGCGTCCAAATGTCGGAATGTTAATAATCGCAATCGCAATCAAGGCGTTTTGCAAAGAAGGCCCCAAGATGGCAACGACAGCGATTGCCAAAAGAATACTTGGAAACGCAAGCATAATATCAAAGAGACGCGAAATGATTGTATCAATCCATCTGCCATAATATCCTGCCACAAGACCGAGCAAGGTCCCTGCGAGAACGGAGCCAATGACAGAGAACGTCCCTACCCACAAGGAGATTTGTGCCCCATAAATAACGCGACTAAACACATCACGACCATTGTAATCTGTTCCAAACCAATGCTCTTCGGAAGGTGGTTTGTTTTTCATTACTAGCTTGCCTTCGTCGTACGGATACGGCGCAATCCATGGAGCTAATACCGCCACAACAATGAAAAACAAAATAATCCCGAAGCCCACCAGCGCCAGCTTGTTTTTTCGTAGCGTCCTCCATGCATCCTTCCAAGGAGAGACTACTTCTTCTTGCTTCACTTTTAAAGGTACTACCTGATCTTGTGGTTGTAATTGTGGTTGTGCCATGTCTCTTCGTCCCTCCTTAGCGATATTTGATGCGTGGATCGATATAGGCGTACAGAAGGTCGACCAAGAGGTTGATCAGGACGAAAATCGTCGCGATCACAAGGATACCGGATTGGATAACCGGATAGTCACGGTTTCCAATGGCGGTCACAATATAACGACCGACACCTGGCCATCCGAAGATCGTTTCTGTCAAAACAGCTCCACCCAACAGCAACCCTGTTTGCAATCCAATTACCGTCAAGACAGGGATCATCGCATTTTTCAGCGCATGCTTGTACACGACCCAAAACTGCGTCAGCCCTTTTGCACGAGCGGTTCTGACATAGTCGGCACGCATGACTTCCAGCATGCTTGAACGAGTGATGCGTGCAATGATCGCCATCGGAATCGTACCTAACGCAATTCCTGGCAGGATCAAATGCTTGATGACTTCCCAAAGCTGATCCCACTGACCAGCGATCATCGTATCCAGTATATAAAAGTGCGTAATGGCCTCTACGGGATTACGCGAATCGTCGCGACCAACTGATGGCAGCCATTTCAGTTCTTGGGCAAACACCCACTGCTCCATCAAACCTAACCAAAAAATTGGCATGGATACACCGACCAAGGCGATCAACATCGCACAGTAGTCAAACCAGGAGTTTTGCTTCCACGCAGAAAGAATCCCTGCATTTACACCGATAAACACAGCAATAAGCATACTCACAATCGTAAGTTCAGTCGTCGCCGCCAAATAAGGCAAGATTTCATCTGAAATCGGCGCATTCGTTTGCAATGATTCCCCAAGATTTCCACTCAAAATATCTTTCATATAATCGAAATACTGTATGTACCACGGATTATTCAAACCCAATGCCTCTCGTATGTCTGCAATCGCTTGTGGTGTTGCCTTTTCTCCCAAAATCGTCAAAGCCGGATCACCAGGGATGGCACGAATAATGGAAAAAACGATGATTGACATGCCCACTAAGACAGGAATGAGCATTAAAATTCTTCGAATGCTGTAAGCTAGCAATGCCATCTCCTCGCCTTCCTGCATAAAATTATCGCCAAATGAATGAAAGAAGGGTAAGAAGAGGTATGCACTCCTCTTACCCAATTACTATGAATCAGCTTACTTGAAATCTACCTTTTCCAAACTTTCAGATCCTTTTGGATGCGGGTTGTAGTCTACGATATTCGCTTTTCCTGCCAATGCTGGTGTAGAGTGTGCCAGCGGAACCATTGGCACATCTTTGAAGATGATCTCTTGTACTTGTTTGTACAGTTTTTCGCGCTCTGCTTGGTCTGGAGTGGACTGAGCCTTCATCATCAATTGAGAAGCTTCGTCGTTTGCCCAGCGTGTATAGTTGTTGCTACCAATGCTGTTTTTGTCGAGCAAGACGGCCAGGAAGTTGTCAGGGTCGCCATTGTCACCTGTCCAACCAAGCATAAACATTTCTTGCTCACCCAAACGAGTCTTTTCCAAATACGTTGCCCATTCCATCGTCACGATCTCAGCATCAACCCCGATTTTCTTCAGGTCTTGCTGGATTGCTTCTGCAATCTTCACACCTTCTGGCATGTACGGACGTGGAACTGGCATTGCCCAGAACTTGATTTTAAAGCCGTTTGGATGTCCTGCTTCCGCCAGCAATTGTTTTGCTTTATCGAGGTTAAACTCACGATCTTTAATATCGTTGTTATGTCCCCACATGGTTTTTGGCATTGGATTGACTGCTGGTTCTCCAACTCCATCGAAGAAGGCTGTTACGATTTCAGGTTTGTTAATTGCATAAGCAATGGCTTCACGAACTTTTGGATTGTCGAGTGGCTTCTTCTCTACGTTAAAACCGATGTATCCAATGTTATTAGTAGGGCGCAGGAAGAGTTGCAGGTCTTTGTTGTCTTTTACTGCCGGGATATCATCTGTGTTCAGACCATCCATCAAGTCGATCTCACCAGAAGCCAAAGCAGTCAGACGTGCCGTGTTTTCCGGAATAACCTTGAACACCAATTTATCCAGCTTCGGATATCCTGGGCTCCAGTAATCAGGGTTTTTCTCGAGCGTGATCGTGTCATTACGCTTCCACTCTACGAATTTGAAAGGCCCTGTACCGATTGGATGCTCATTGAATTTCTTAACATCTTTTTTCAATGCCTCAGGCGAACCAATCGCGAAAGGAGACATTGCCAGGTTGGCAAGGAATGGAGCCAATGGGCGAGTCAAGGTGAATTTTACAGTGGTTGGATCGACTGCTTCCACGGATTTGATGACGTGATTCGCGTCACCCTTGTATCCACCGAATTGGCTGATGTAATACTCGAAGCCCTCTGGTGAATGTTGTGGATGGCTCTTGTCGCTCCAGCGCTCAAAGTTGTATTTGACCGCCTCTGCATTGAAATCCGTTCCATCGTGAAATTTTACGCCTGATCTCAGTTTCAGCGTATAAACGAGACCATCAGGAGTTACTTCCCATTTCTCAGCCAGCGATGGAGCGAGCTCTGTTGAGCCATCCGCGAAGCCAATCAATGTATCCATAATGTTCTCTGTTACCTTAAATGTCTCACCATCTGTTTGCGTGATTGGGTCAAGCCCTTTTGTGTCTGCACCGCGACCAACGATTAATTGCTTCGGTCCAGTTTTTGCAGGCTCAGTAGCAGGTGCCGGAGTTTCTGTCTTTGGTTGTTCTGCCGGCGCTTGTGTTGTTGACGTGCTAGAGCATCCAGCAATCAGCATGGCCAGCGCTACTAGGCTGGTCATGGTTGCGGAGAGAACTCTCTTCTTCATGAAAACATCCCCCTTTTTCTAATAATGGTCGCATGTTCCTTTTTGGTAGATGGTCGGTCGATACAATTCCTCCTGCTTTGCATCCCCCCTTTACAAGACTCCCTTTTGTCGATTAGGACTTGTATAAGTGACAAGCAACAAAGTGACCGTCGCCTGTGTCCGCAAATTCTGGACGCACAGTACGACACTCCTCTGTTACATGGGGACACCTCGTATGGAATGTACAGCCACTTGGAGGTTTTGCAGGGCTCGGCACATCTCCCTGGAGGATAACTCTTTCACGTACCGCATCAGGGTCTGGTGAAGGTACCGCCGACAGTAGCGCTTTCGTGTACGGATGGAGCGGATTGGAATACAATTGGCTACTTGTCGTCAGCTCGACAATTCTGCCAAGGTACATCACGCCTACCCGATCACTGATATGACGCACGACACTCAAATCGTGGGCAATGAACAAGTATGTAAGGCCGAATTCGCGTTGCAAATCCTGCATGAGATTGAGCACCTGCGACTGAATGGATACGTCCAGTGCAGACACAGGCTCATCCGCAACGATCAATTTGGGCTTGAGCATCAGCGCTCTCGCAATGCCGATCCGCTGCCTCTGTCCTCCGCTAAATTGATGCGGATAGCGGCTCGCGTGATAGCTGCTCAGACCAACGATCTCCAGCATTTCCTGCACACGCTTTTTTCGCTCTGCCGAAGAACCCAAACCATGTACAATCAAAGGCTCTTCCAAAATTTTTTCAATATTATGTCTAGGGTTAAGCGAAGCAAACGGGTCCTGAAAGACAATTTGCATGTCACGTCGCATCTTTCTCATCGCATCTGTGGAAAGCGACATGACATCTGTACCGTCAAAGTTGATTTCACCGGAGGTCGGTTCAATCAGTCGCAGCAAGGAACGTCCCGTCGTGGACTTTCCACAGCCGCTCTCACCTACCAGCCCCAAAGTTTCTCCACTTTTAACGGTAAACGAAACATCATCTACCGCCTTTACTACGCCTACTTCCCCTCCAAGAACACCGCCTGTGATTGGGTAGTATTTTTTCAAATTTTTTACGATCAGAAGATCTTCAGCCACCTGCATGCTCCTCTCGGGTTATTCGGTCAGCCAGCAGCGGGAAAGGTGATTGTCCCCTACCACTTTTAATTCTGGCATCTCACTGCGGCATCGGTCTGATACTTTATCGCATCTAGGTGCAAAGCGGCATCCGACAGTAAGCGAACCCGGAATCGGGACGTTGCCTGGAATCGAATAGAGACGCTCCTGTGATCCTTCGAGCTTGGGCAACGAATTCAACAAGCCGATCGTATAAGGATGCTTTGGATTTTTTAAGATCGTACGAACATCGCCTTGTTCAATCACGTTTCCTGCGTACATCACCACGACGCGGTGACACATTTCCGCAACGACCCCAAGATCGTGGGTAATGAGGAGAATGGCTGTGTCTGCTTCCCGGTTTAGTTGACGCATCAGGTCCAAAATCTGCGCTTGAATCGTCACGTCGAGCGCTGTAGTAGGCTCGTCTGCAATCAAAAGCTCCGGATTACAAGCCATTGCCATCGCAATCATGACGCGCTGTCGCATCCCCCCGGAAAGCTGGTGCGGGTATTCATCAACGATGGCTTCTGCTCGAGGAATTCCGACTTTTTTCAACATCTCAATGGCACGTGCTCTTGCGTCCTTTTTGCTCGCCTTCGTATGTAATCGGACTGATTCTCCTATCTGGTCTCCAATCGTAAACACCGGATTTAATGACGTCATCGGCTCCTGAAAGATCATCGCAATTTCATTCCCGCGGATGTCTCTCATTCGCTTTTCGTCGACAGATACGAGGTCCTCCCCCTTGAATTTAATCGAACCTCCCACGATTCTCCCTGGGGGATTGGGTACTAGCTTCATAACGGAAAGGGAGGTAACGCTCTTTCCACAGCCGGATTCGCCTACGATACCGACTACTTCTCCTTTTTGTACCGTGATCGTCACGCCATCAACGGCAGGGATTTGGCCGCGGTCCGTGAAAAAGTGCGTTTGCAGGTTTTCGATTTGTAGGACAGGATGTGACACGTGGCTCACCTCTCTCACCGATATATACTTCCAAAATAGACCTTTCAGTAGACATTATGACATTTATTCAATTTTTTCGCAACACAATAAATTCAAACTATTATCTCTTTACTGATTAAAAAGAATATTTCACTCTCGTTTGAAAATTATCTAAAAGAATTTTATGATAGCCCTTTCATTGTTGATGTAGCCTCACTTGCACTGTTTGAGCAGATCGAATGAAGCAACTGTGGTCACATGCAAAAGACCCGCCTGTACGGGTCTTTTGTCACTGGGGCTTTCTGCACCCCTTCTTTTTGCGCATAAACCATTTTCACGGTTCAAAAAAACTCCCAACCCAATCGACAAAACTCTGCGCCCCACTTTTAATGCTTCCACCTAAAGTCAAACCAATCCGACTGACGTAGTTGACCATTTCCTTCGGGTTGGCAGTTTGAACTTGCTTGCCCATAACCGCGATCTCCACTTGCCCTTGATCCACTTTTTTGATGGAAAAGGTTTGAGCCTGCCCCTCAGGCACTCCACTCACCTTGGATATTCCACGCTCAGCCGTTTGCAATCCCAGAACTACCCCGACCAGCAAGATGATTAACAGTCCAGTCAGCTTCATCGTCACGTTCATGCCCGTCACCTCTTTGCAGGCTCGTCAGAAACTGTTTTGCCTACTTTTTCAGCTTGCTGATAATAGGCTGCGAAAACATCAGCCAATGCTTCTGCCGTATTCTTGCTTTCCTGCACGCTGTTTTCCGTACCACCTATTTCTATTAACAGACTTCCCGGGGAGAGGGACTGATTATACTCGCCATGATCCGTTTTTGCGCCTTTTTCCATCACGCCACGTGAAAGCTCTGGGTACATTTTTTCCATCAACTCATGAAGCTCTGTTGCAAACGCCTCATTTTTTTCGTAGCTTTTGTTTCTTTTTCCGATGACGAACAATACTCTTCCATACGTTTTTCCTTTGATCGTGACCGTAGTGCGCTCTCGTGGCGCCGTGTCTCGATGCAGATCGAAAAAGTAGTACAGTTCCTTGTTTTTCTCCGTTGCGGATTTGACTACTTGCAAAGATTCCGCGTAGGAGAAGGAGTAATGCATTTTTTTGTTCAACAGCTGCTGATAAATGTCGTCGGTGCTCACATCCGAACCAATTCCTCTGTCATTCAACGCTTCTGATAAATGCTTGCTGATTAACGATATATTTCTCGTAGGATGATCGACGGAGGTTCCCACCGGCTTCGTCTCACTAAACCACGATTCCCGATTGTGCGAGTTGTAGACGTAAACGATTTTTTTGCCGTCCGTGATTGAATTAGGGACAGGAGCTGGCTTTGTTTCGCCTGACTTCGTGGTATCCTCCGGCTTTGGCTCTACGATCGGAACTACTTGCGATTGATCCGCTACCTGTCTCGGATGGGCGGGATATTCCAAATAAAAATCTGCGAGAGAAGCTCCTTTTCCCTGTACGACAAACCTGGCATCCTCTGTCGTTACCATCCCAGGGAGCTCCCTGCCTAGCAAGCTACGCAAGTCTCCCGGCTGTATATTGGTTGCCAAGCGAAAGAGAAAACCCGTTACGCTATTCGTGCGATCATCAGCCTGTGCTTGCACCGTTTCGGACAAAACAGGAATCTCCTGCCCCATCCACCCCAAAATCGCCAGACTGGAAATATGAGAAGCGGCCTGTTGAATGGCGGAGGAAGAAATTGCGATTCGGTTCCCGCCGAGCGAAAGCACTCCTGTCATGACAAACAGGAAGGCAGTTATAAAGGAAAGAACAACGAATTGGCGTTGAATGAGGGTCGCCATCTGTCTCACTCCTCTAGCTGTAGCATGGTTGCACGTAGGGAGAACTTCCCCTCGCGCTTGTCTATGCTTTAGCTTATGAGGCTCATAGAGACGATAGAACCCTTTTCTAGCTTTTCTCTCTCACTCTAGCTTTTCGTGACTTAGTGGGTATATGATCCGCTATTGTCTTCATTTACGGCACTGTGCAAGGCGCGATTCAGACCTGTTGCGATCACATTCGCCACGCCTTCAATAAAATCATCAATTTCTTTTGGAGTGACAACCAGATCCTGTCCCAGCGGTCGGAGGACCTCATGAATCAATTGCCGTTTCTCTTCTTCTGGCAGTGAACCTACCAATCCCATGAATGTCTTGCGGGATTCCAAGTCAGGCAAATCCTCTTCCGTATACGGTTCCTTACGCTCCGGCAGCGTACTCAATGCCAGTTTGTTAAACGCCCGCTTGCTCTCCACCATCGATTGTCCAAAATGCCCTAGCAAGTACGTAATCGCATCATTTACAATCGTGGAAGCAAAAACGACCGTAGGCACTCCTATAGCAATCACAGGCACACCAAGTGTCGCCTGATCAATCGCTTTCCGCTTGTTTCCGACCCCTGATCCGGGATGAATCCCTGTATCCGATATTTGAATCGTCGTGTTGACCCGATGCAGAGCGCGTGACGCAAGAGCATCAATACAGATGACAAAATCGGGTTTACTTTTTTCTACGACACCAAAAATGATCTCACTTGTTTCTATCCCCGTAATCCCAAGGACACCCGGTGATAGCGCACTGACTTCCCGATACCCTTCCCCGACGGTTTCAGGCGCTAGTGTATACAGATGGCGTGTAATCAACAAATTTTCTACAACCATCGGTCCAAGCGCATCCGGGGTCACATTCCAGTTGCCGAGACCAACGACGAGAGCCTTTTTGTCCTCTGTGATTCCCAGTTGTTTGAGAAACATCGCAAATTCGACGGAAAATCGCTTGGCTACCTGCTCCTCAATCGATGTATCATTATCCCGCAGCTTTGGCACTTCAATCGTGAGGTAATGCCCCGGGAGCTTGCCGATTTCCTTCCCCGCTTCCTCTGTTTCCACATGTAATCTCGTTACTTTCACATTGGGCTCGCTGTCGTCAGCTTGCAGCCAAACGCCCCCAATGTCACTCTGGTTTTGCTGCTGGGCAAGCTCATGAGCCTCCAAGGCCAAATCCGTACGAATGGAATAACCAGATAAATCAATGTTATGTGCCATGTTATCAGCTCCTTTGATCCGAAGTGAAAAAAGTACTGACCATTTTGTTCCTGCTACTAGCTTGCTTGAATCCTTCATTTTTATTCCGAATCCTTTCTTGCAAATGGGTTCGCCCCATGCTAGAATTACTTTGTTGTATGACTGTATGTCTATGGTCGTATTAAGGAGGTGACACACATGCCAAACATTAAATCCGCGATTAAACGCACCAAAACAATCGAAAAGCGTCGCGCACACCGTGCTTCTCAAAAGTCTGATCTGCGTACTTCCATCAAGAACTTTGAGAAAGCTGTCGCTGCTTCCGATGTAGCATTGGCGAAATCTACTCTTCTGGTGGCTGTGAAAAAGCTGGACAAGGCCGCTTCGAAAGGTCTCATTCATAAAAACGCAGCAAACCGTCAAAAGTCTCGTTTGATGAAAAAGCTTAACGTTCTGAGCGCTCCTGTAGCGTAAGAGACCAAGCACAAAAAACCCCGTGAACATCGTGTTCTAGGGGTTTTTTACTGTAAAAAAACGTCACGACCGTTTTGTTCGTTCGTCATGTGCACGTGCAATGAATAATTCGAGGGCGAGACGCTTGTCCACTTGCCCTGACTTCATCCGAAAATCTTCTTCCGCCAAAATGCCCAGCAGTTTTTTCAACGACTCCTCAGAAAAATGACGCGCTTGCTCCATTGCTTTTTTCACCGCGTAGGGATGCATTTTAATCATGCCTGCCATCTGTTGCTGCGAATAACCACGCGGAGCCAATTGCTTGACATGCAACAGCATGCGGAACTGCCTCGCCAAGAGAGCCAGCAGCTTGATCGGCTCCTCTCCTGTTTTCATGCAGTCATACATCATCCTGAGTGCCTTGTCCAATCTCCCCGAAGCGACCTGTTCAATCAACGCGAATACATCCTGCTCTAGCGTACGTGCTCCAAGCAGCTCAATGACGTCATCCGTGATGCTTTCACCCACCCCGACAAACAGGGCCATCTTTTCGATTTCCTTGTTCAGAAGGCGCAGCTCGGCTCCCACTCGCTCCACAAGCTTCATGGCTTGCTGACGATCGATTTTCGCCTCGTATTTACCTGCTTGCCGCTCTACCCAGCCATACAAATCTCCGTCTTTTAACAACGGAAAAGGGATCACTTTCGCCTTTTGCTGCAGCGTTTTGACCAGCTTTTTTCGTTCATCGAGCTTGTCGGCTTCTGTATGTAAAATAAGTGTGGTGTAGGGGGGCGGATTTTGCAAATAATCGAGCAGAGCATCCGGGTCGCTTTCTACCTTAGTCGAAGGCTTGCTTCCTGTTAAAAAGTAGGCTTGTCTGGCAATCACCAATCGATGCTCACCCATAAACGGCAAGGTTTCCGCATCTTGCAGAATTTCACTCAATCCTGTTTCGGTACAATCATACACACTCATATTCAAATCCATAAATTCTGGATCAACCATTTCTTTACGAGCCAACGCCAAAAAATCTTCGGCCAGAAAAGACTCCGGACCATATAAAACGTAGATCGGCGAGAATTGTTTTTGCCGTATTTCGCGAATAGCCGATAGGAGTGGCATACGTTTTCTCCCCTTTCCTTCTTCTTACCTGCGTTATTATAGCACATGTTGAACAGAGCAAAGCGAAAAAAAACCGCCACCAGTGAATCGGTAGCGGTTTTTTCATCCGTTGGCACCTCTATGTAAACGTTTAGGGAAAAGCCCCGGGATTCCTCCTCCCCAAACGGTAAGCAGGGGGTGCTTGATAATGTACTATACGCAAAATCCCCGCAAGCGGTGCCAGTCCATACGCGGAAAAAAGTTAGTCGTTGTCATTATCTTTATCTTTTTTCTTATCTTTATTTTTTCCCTTGTCTTTCTCCTCTTGCTTGTCCCCGCCGTCGTCCTTATCGTCATTAGCAGGTTCTTTGTCTTCTCTGTCCGGATTCTCTTCCAGTCCGATCGGCCATACCGGTGGCTTATCATCTGTATATACTGGCGTTGGAGGTACTGGCTTCTTTTGTGGTGGCGTCGTATTCGTTTTCTTCGGTGGCGGTGTTTGCTTTTGAACGTTCTTTGCCGGTGGTTTTTTACTCTTCGTCTGAGTAGCCGATCCAGTAGACTTTTTTGTCTTGTCCTCTTCCTCTTTAGAATTCGATGGTATTGGATTATTGCTTGGAGGAGTAGGTGCATCTGGCCCAAGGACTTTGGGTGGTTCCACGACCGCTGGTGTCATATCCGTTCCGTTCTGGAACGAATCGACTTCATGCTTCTTACCATCACCGCCCGAAAACAGCATGCCAACCAATAGGCTTGCAGCGACGGCCGTACTGCCAAGACTAGCCATCCACACTTTCATCCGCTTCCACTTTTTTGATTCCGGCAGTGAAGACGACTCGCGCTTAACTTCCAGAGTGGGCAGGATTTCCTCGTTCACCGTAGATTTCACCGCAGCAGGCTTTGCAGCGGCTGACTCCAGCTTGGGCAGGATAGAATCTACGATGCTGAACGGAGGTACGACAGGGGGCAGATGTTCTAATTGTTGTGACACATCTTTCAAACGGTTGTACATAAGCTGCAGATCAGCATCTTTCTGGATCAAACGCTGGAGCAGTTGCTGCTCTGACTCCAACAGATCTCCATCCAGATCCCGCTGCATGAGTTCAAAAATCTCTTCGTTGGTCATCAACCGATCCCCCCTTTCTGGTAGTCGTACAACAGCTCCTGTAACTGTTGCCTAGCCCGAAATAAATACGACTTTACCGTGTTAAGCGGCAAATCTAGTGCCTCCGCTATTTCTTGATAGGACAAATCCTCTAGATAGCGGAGTACTACAACCATCCGGTATTGCTTTGGCAATCTTCCGATGGCTTCCTGGATGTCATTCGACAGCCCGGTGAGAAGGATTTCTTCTTCTACGTTGTTACGATCAGGAATGATCAACTCGTGCTCGTCAATTGAGACCGTTTCCTTCTTCGCGCGAAATTTATCCATACAGACGTTGCTGACAATGCGTTGTACCCAGGTAGAGAACTTTGCTTTTTCCTGATAGGTATCCAACTTTCGATAAATTCGAATGAGGACTTCCTGGGAGGCATCAAGCGCGTCTTGTTCGTTCCCTAGAATGTAATAAGCGCTTCGGTAAACGGAGGTCTCAATAGATCGAAGCAGTTCGACTAGCGCGTCATGATCCCCGGATTGCGCCATCCTGATCAACTCTGCTTCATGCATATTCTCTTCTCCCCCCTACAGACGGTTCGCTCATTGAAAAAGTTGCAAACAGATTATGTATCCAATATTTGGGCCTGCCAATATAATCCCGCAGGTGTAATCACCAGCGTAATCGCTCCATGAACATCAGTCCTGTACACGACGGAACCCGATTTTTTTAAGCGATGCAGTACTTCGGACGATGGATGCCCGTACCGATTTTTCACCCCGGCAGAGATTACAGCAACTTTTGGTGCTGTAACTGCAAGGAGCTCTTCGTTGCTCGAGGTATTGCTCCCATGATGGGCTACTTTCAAAACATCCACAGATGTCAAACCGTTTTGAACAAGCTGACTTTCCCCATCCTTTTCAATGTCACCCGTAAACAATACAGTCTTGTTGAAAGCCGTTAGCTGGAGTACTACGGAAGCATCATTTCCTGAGAAGGTCGATTCACCCGGGTGCAGCCACATCCACTCGATTCCCGGCCCATCTGACCATGATTGACCCGGGAGCCCGGTTAGTATCGGAACTCCTTCTTGTCGAAAAAGCTGGACAATCTCGCCCTCCAATTTGGAAGGTGCTGTTCCATTCACCAATACCTCTCCAAAAGAAAAATGAGAAATCAGCGATTTTAATCCCCCGATGTGATCCAGATCGCCATGCGTCATGATAACACGATCGATTTTCTCAATTCCTCTGGACATCAGAAACGGCAGAACGACGTCTTTCCCCACCTCAAATGGGTCACGCTTTTCCATCCATGGTTCAGCAGCAGGGAACTGCATTGTCCCACCTGCATCCATTAAGTATACCTTCTGATCACCAATTTCGACAACGATGGAATCCCCTTGTCCGACATCAAGGAAGGTAATTCGCACTTCTTCGACTCCTGAAAACGGCTGTCTAGCCGCTACAATGAACAAGAGAAATATAACGAAAGTAAGCATTATATCACGCTTTCGATGATAGCCAAGCTTCCATAAAATGGGCAGAACGCCTAAAAAGCAGGTATACAAAACAAGCCACCACCACGAAGGATGCGGCCAATATGTGAAGGGGAGCCTCATTTTTTCAATGGCAAACAGCGGGAGATGAATCCATTTCAGCATAGCCGTCGATACCCAAACAGGGATCACGGCCAAAAACGGGTGGACGAAATCGAGGACAACCGCAATATACCCGAACGGTAGTGCTATAGCCGAGAGAATCGGCGTCACTACCAAATTGACCAGCCAAGACACAGGTGAAAACAAATGAAAATGGTAGATGAGAAACGGAAAAGAAACGAGCTGAGCTGACAAAGTAACCGCCACAAGTGTACGAATCCAGACGGGTACCCGAACAAACACTTGCAAGCTGTATGGCACAAAAATAATCAGACCAAGTGTCACCGCAAAGGAAAGCTGAAAACCGACATGCCATAGCTGATATGGATTCACCACCAGCATCAGAATCAGTGCACCTGCCCAGACGTCCTTGCCGTCCAGCCTCTTTCCAAATACTTGACAGAGAAGACCTACACTCCCCATCAGCCCAGATCGGATCGCGGACGCGCTGGCTCCCACCAGAAGCACATACCCGATCAAGAACAAAATCGTTACGACAAACGCCAGTCTGCGTCTGATTCCAATCCGTTCCAAACACCACATAAACATGGAGCTAACCATTGTCACATGCAAACCAGAAATCGCGAGGATATGACTTAAGCCCAAATTCGAATACATGGACGCAAGCTCAGGATTCACCTCTTGTCCAAGACCAAGCAGCAGCGACTTCATGTAACCCGCTATTTCTGGATCTGTAAATAATGCTTCAATTCGCTTGGCACCTGAGTCCTGCCATTCTTGAAAGCTCGCCGTCACAGAAAAAACAGGTGTCATATCAACCGCTTGATAGTTTGTTTCCCCTGTGACATGGACACCTTGCCAATACAAATAGCTGGCGTAGTCGAAGGCATGAGGATTGCGCGCAGAAGCTGGTAAGGATAGTTGGATCGGAGCCACGATCACACTACCACGTCTCCACTGCTCTATTTGTGATGCTTCTTGGAAAGAACCAAGCTTAACACGAAGCGCAATTTTTTCGAGAGACTGATGCTCGTACTGATCAGACTGATTTTCACCCCAGGATGTGATCGTGACAAAAAATCGCGCTACATCCCCGTCCCGTTTCACAGGTGAATCAATGACACCTTCTATCCAAATCCTCTGCTCCTTTTGTGCCAATGGTTTCACTTCTGAGGTGTGGAGATTCTCGTACCCATAAAAAAAGAGACCTGCTAGAATAGTAATCAGTGAGTAGCATGCAACATATTTGCGGTACGGTAACGGGATACAAGCAACGAGTGCCCATGATACGCCTGCAGCCAACAGTAGCCAAGCAGGATGCAAATAGGCGGAGGAAATGAGGCCGATCATCATCACTAAGCTTGCTATCCAAACTGACACTGCAATCCCTCCATCTTGTTCTTTCATGAACCGTTTTGTCGAACGATTCATGGTCTCCTTAGGGAGTATATCTAACCGAATGGGGACAAAAATAGAGAAGAAGAAAGGCTAATTCCCTTGTAGAATCAGCGTTTTCGAGGTCAATTACTGGCACTCATAAGAGATTGCGCTGATTGTCGATACATGATAGAGTTAGCAGGAGCAATCCAGTGAGAGGAAGAGTCATTTCTTATGTGCGGAATCGTATCACTCTATAACAAGCGGCAAAAGCCTGTTCAACAAGAAGCGATTAGTGCAATGACGGGTGTCATCCTGCACCGTGGTCCAGATGACGATGGTTTTCACCTTGAAGACAACATCGCCCTGGGCTTTCGTCGTTTAAGCATCATTGACGTGGAAGGCGGGCATCAACCGCTGTTTAACGAAACACGTGACATCTGGATTATTGGTAACGGTGAAATCTACAATTACAAAGAGTTACAGCAATGGTTAAAGGACATCGGTCACGTTTTCCATACCGATTCTGATATTGAAACCATCCTACACCTTTATGAAGAGGTAGGAACAGATGCACCTAAGCATTTGCGCGGGATGTTTGGCTTTACGATCTACGACTCCCGTAAAAAACGTCTGTTTGGGGCACGCGACCATTTTGGAATCAAGCCTCTCTACTATGTCGAGACGAATGATTCGATCGGGGTTGCCAGCGAGATTAAAAGCTTGCTGGAGCTGCCAGGATTCAAGCGTGAAGTGAATCCAACCGCTTTTTATCACTATTTGACGTTCCAATATGTACCTGATCCTGAAACGATGTTTGCTGGTATTTACCGTATACCGCCTGCACACTCGTTCGTGGTTGAAAACGACCAGATCAAGCTCGAAAGGTACTGGGATGTAGAATTCAAGCCCGATGAAAGCAAGCCGTTCTCTTATTTTGTTGAGGGTACGCGCAGCGTCATGCTCGAATCTGTCGACAAACACCGGATTAGCGAAGTTTCTCGTGGAGCCTTCTTGTCCAGTGGCGTTGACTCTAGCAGTATCGTTGGGATGCTGCGTACATTCGAGCCAGTCAAATCTTTTTCTGTCGGCTCGGATATTCCTGGTTACAGCGAGCTCGATTATGCGAAGCGAACCGCCGCGTATTTGGGATCGGAGCATTTCGAGCGCGTGATAAACGCCAAGCAGTACATGGATGAATTGCCGCGACTGATCTGGCATCAGGACGAACCGGTAGCAGACCCATCTGCCATCCTGCTCTATTTTGTAGCGCAGATGGCGAGTGAGCACGTAACCGTCGTATTGTCCGGTGAAGGTGCAGATGAATTTTTTGGCGGATACAATATTTACAGAGAGCCTCATTCTCTCAAAATGTTTTCCGGGATGCCTGGCTGGATGCGCCAATCCATCGGATACATGGCTGAACGCCTCCCCGATCAGGTAAAAGGGAAAAACTTCCTCATCCGCGGATCGAAAACGGTTGAGCAACGCTTCTTCGGAAACGCACTGATTTTCAGTGAAGAGATGAAAAAGCGTGTCGTCATGGAAGATATAACTCGTTCGGAATCGTATGTATCTCCTTTCACCATTACAGAAGAGATTTACAAACGCGCTTCCGAATATGACGATGTGACCAAGATGCAATACTTGGACATTCACACTTGGCTCAGGGGTAACATTTTAATGAAGGCTGACAAGATGACGATGGCCAATTCTTTGGAGTTGCGAGTGCCTTTCATTGATCTGAAGGTATTTGAATTCGCTGCTACCATTCCAACGAAGTACAAAATTGCCAACGGCACGACCAAGCACGTGCTTCGTGAAGCAATGAAAGACTTCTTACCACCTGAGATCCAAACGAGAAAGAAGCTGGGCTTCCCTGTTCCGACTCGTCATTGGCTCAAAAACGAATTTTACAAATGGGCAAAAGAGATCATTTTCGAATCCAAGGTGGATAATTTGATCAATAAGGCCTATGTGCTGTACATGCTCGATGAACACCGCGAAGGCAATGCGGATTACAGTCGCAAAATCTGGACGATCCTGGTCTTCATGCTGTGGCATCAAATCTTCATTGAGCAAAAGCACAATTTTGAGCCTTATGTCAGCCCGAATGTAGACCTTCGCCGCAAAAAAAATTCGTTGCAGCATATCGGCTAACAGCGAAAACGTAATAAATAGATTTGCAGACCCTCTCTTACTTTTCGTAGCATCGTTTATAGAGAACAAGTTCACTCTATGAACGTTTTGCTATGTAAAGGACGGAGGGTTTTTTGTTATGGTGCTGGAATGGTGGGAGCGTTATCGTCGTTTCATCTTGCTGACTGCGGCTCTTCTGTTTGTCGGTTGCAGCTATTGGTTATATCAACGTGACCAATCGTATAAGACTGACGAACTACCGTTGCATTCTCCTGCATATGCTGCATCGACTGTTGAAACAAAAGAAGGGACAGATGATTCAGCAGCTACTCAACCTGCCAAGCCTGTAAAAGCGACACCGGAAAAGGAAAAAGAAAAGGAACCACTCCCCGCTCCTCTCTATGTCGATGTGAAAGGGCAAGTGAAAAATCCCGGTTTATATCAATTCGAACCAGGTGCGCGTGTCGCAAATGCCCTCGAAAAAGCAGGCGGAGCACTGCCTGATGCTGACCTTGTCCAGATCAATTTGGCAGCGCCGCTCACAGATGGAGCTGCTCTTGTCATCCCGGCTAAAGGGGCAGCCCCGCCAGTCACCGCAACCATTGGCCTCGTACAATCTGCTTCTGCTGCCAGCGTATCCACCACTGGTGCCTCCACAGCCATTAATCTCAACACGGCAACTGTCGAAGAGCTCATGAGCCTTCCCGGGATTGGTGAAGCTCGTGCCAAGGCAATCATAGATTATCGGTCAAAACAAGGGCCATTTCGTTCTGCGGATGACTTGAAACAGATTGAGGGAATTGGCGAGAAGATGTTTGCACGGATAAAGGATCGGCTGGTGGTACCATGAGTGTTCAGCATCCGGTCATGATCATAGGCACTCCTACATAGAATGAGAAAAGAATATTGGAGGGAGGTATGCCCATGAATAGAATCGGGTTCATTGGTACGGGCAGCATGGGCAGTATCTTGATTGAATCATTGCTGTCAGCCAAGGCGCTGACCCCTGGTCATGTCATTATTAGCAACAGAACCCTTTCGAAGGCGCAGCAACTGGCAGAAAAACATCCCGGGCTCATTGTCGCGCACAGCAATGCCGATTTGGTCAAAGAAGCTACAACGATCGTGCTGTGCGTCAAGCCGCTGGAATATAGCGTGATGCTGGAACAAATTACTCCTGCCTTAACGCCAGACCACCTGTTGATTACGATCACCAGTCCGATCAAGCTTGCGGATTTGGAGTCTCACGTTCCTTGTGCGGTTGCAAGAGTCGTTCCTTCTATAACAAATGCCGTAATGAGTGGTGTCAGCTTATGTGAATTCGGATCACGAATCCAAGAGGAACAACGTCAATTTATACGAAGTCTGTTTGCGCACATTAGCTCCCCTGTTGAGATTTCGGAGCCTTTTTTACGAATTACTTCTGACATTGTCAGTTGTGGGCCAGCATTTATCAGCTATATTTTGCAGCAAATGATTCAAGACGCTGTTGAAGAAACAAGCATTTCCACAGAAGCTGCTACTTACATGACCACGCAAATGTTAATTGGAATGGCAGATCTTTTACGCGAAGAAGCATTCACCCTCCCTACTCTGCAAAAGAGAGTCTGCGTGCCCGGAGGAATTACCGGGGAAGGTCTGATTCCTTTGCAAGACGGTATTCCTGGTCTTTTCGCCCAAGTATTTCGTCGCACACAAGCAAAGTTTGCCGAGGACCAGGAACTGGTTGCACGAAATTTGAGCAATCAGCCGCATTAGCGCACTTACGAAAAAAGGAGTGGATACCTGTCACTCACAGGCTCCACTCCTCTTCTCATTTCTTGCCGTCTTTTCTTAACGAATGACAATATTCACCAGTTTACCTGGAACAGCGATGACTTTGACGATCGTTTTTCCTTCGATCAGCTCTTTAATCATCTCGTTGTTCTTCGCCATCTCTTCCATCTGTTCTTTCGTCGAATCAGAAGCGATGAGCAGCTTTTCTTTGTTTTTGCCGTTAATTTGCAGGACGATTTCTACCTCGTCTTCAACCAGCTTCGCTTCGTCATACGTTGGCCATGCTGCATATGCCAGGCTCTCGCTGTGACCCAGTTTTTCCCACAGCTCTTCACCCAAGTGCGGAGCGATTGGAGACAGCATTTTTACAAAGTCCTCCATGAATTTCTTCGGCAGAACTTCTGCTTTGTACGCTTCGTTTACGAATACCATCAACTGAGAGATACCTGTATTGAAACGCAGGCCCTCGTAGTCTTCTGTTACTTTTTTCACCGTTTGGTGGTACACGCGCTCCATGCCAGCCACGTTGGAGGTTTCCACGATTTTTTCGTTCAGCTCACCGTTGTCGCCCACAAACAGACGATATACGCGATCCAGGAAGCGGCGTGCTCCATCCAAGCCTTTTGTCGACCAAGCGATCGAAGCATCCAGTGGTCCCATGAACATTTCGTACATACGCAGTGTATCGGCACCATGACTGTTGATGATATCGTCTGGGTTTACGACGTTACCTTTGGACTTACTCATTTTCTCGTTGTTTTCACCCAGAATCATTCCTTGGTTAAACAGCTTTTGGAATGGTTCCTTGGTTGGTACGACACCGATATCGTACAGGAACTTGTGCCAGAAACGAGAGTAGAGCAAGTGCAGCACCGCGTGCTCTGCACCACCAATGTAAATGTCGATAGGCAGCCATTCTTTCAGTTTGTCTGGATCAGCCAATGCCTTGTCATTGTGTGGATCGATGAAGCGTAGGAAGTACCAGCAGCTACCCGCCCATTGTGGCATCGTGTTGGTCTCACGACGTGCTTTCATACCTGTTTCCGGATCGATAGTGTTTACCCACTCCGCGATGTTTGCCAATGGCGATTCACCTGTACCGGATGGTTTGATTTCTTTTGTTTTCGGCAATACGATTGGCAGTTCGGATTCTGGAACGACTTTCATCGTGCCGTCTTCCAGATGGAGAATCGGAATTGGTTCACCCCAGTAGCGTTGACGGCTAAACAGCCAGTCGCGCAGACGGTACGTTACTTTGCGATTTCCTTTGCCTTCCGCTTCCAGCCACTCGATCATTTTGCTGATAGCCTCTTCTTTGTTCAAACCATCGAGCATGCCGGAGTTGATGTGCTCTCCGTCGCCTGCATACGCTTCTTTGGAGATATCTCCGCCAGCGATTACTTGCTTGATTGGCAGATCGAATGTTTTCGCGAACTCATAATCGCGTTCATCGTGCGCTGGAACCGCCATAATGGAGCCTGTTCCGTAGCTGATCAGCACGTAATCCGCAATCCAGATTGGCAGACGCTCGCCGTTAACCGGGTTGATTGCATACGCTCCGGTAAATACTCCTGTCTTTTCTTTCGCCAGATCGGTACGCTCCAGATCGCTCTTGCGCTTTGCTTGATCCAGGTATGCTTCCACTGCTTCCTTTTGAGCTGGTACCGTAATTTGCTCAACCAGCTTGTGCTCAGGAGCCAGCACAGCATAAGTTGCTCCGTAGAGCGTGTCTGGACGAGTCGTAAAGACGGTAAAGGATTCGTCATGACCTTCGATACCAAAGGTTACTTCTGCCCCTTCAGAACGACCGATCCAATTGCGTTGCATTTCCTTGATGCTCTCTGGCCAATCCAGTTCATCCAGGTCAGCGAGCAGTCTTTCCGCATACGCAGTAATTTTCAAGACCCATTGCTTCATTGGGCGGCGTTCTACTGGGTGTCCGCCGCGCTCACTTTTTCCGTCAATAACTTCTTCGTTCGCCAAAACTGTTCCCAAAGCAGGGCACCAGTTTACAGCTACCTCGTCAATGTAAGCCAAACCGTGCTCATACAGCTTCGTAAAAATCCATTGTGTCCACTTGTAGTAATTCTGATCGGTCGTATTGATTTCACGATCCCAATCGTAGGAAAATCCGAGTGACTTAATTTGGCGACGGAAGGTGTTGATATTGTGCTCGGTGAATTCTGCCGGATCGTTTCCTGTATCGAGCGCGTATTGCTCCGCTGGCAAACCAAACGCATCCCAACCCATTGGGTGGAGAACGTTGTAACCTTGCATCCGCTTCATGCGGGATAATATATCAGTAGCCGTATAGCCTTCCGGATGTCCTACGTGCAGGCCAGCTCCAGATGGATACGGGAACATGTCGAGTGCATAAAACTTTTTCTTACCCTCATCCTCGGAGGTTTTGAAGGTCTTGTTCTGCTCCCAATATTGCTGCCACTTCTTTTCGACATTTTGATGACTGAATACCATGGTAAAGCACTCCCATCTTAAAATAGGTGAAAACAAAAAACCTCACATCCCAGATCGCTATTGCGAAAGGGACGAGAGGTTGTTTACATTCCCGCGGTACCACCCAGATTGGCAAATGACAAGCATTCACCCACTTGTTTCATCCGTATCGGGGATAAGCCGCTCACCCTTACACAGTCATTGCTTGAACGACCTTGGGGGCAAGTGCTGGGAGGTGAGTTCAGATAGATCCGGGTTGACTTGCACCATCCGTCAACTCTCTGTGAATGCTCGAATCCTATTCCTACTATTCCTCTTAAACGCGTCGAAATCTGTAGTTATAACGCCATTATAGTCAATCCGAACCAATCATGTCAAACTTTTCGGCTTGAGGGCTGAAAAAAATAGGCGCTCACTCGCTTCTTGTGGCGGCATATCCGAGTAATCAGCGGTGATGACAATGTCTGTGAAGCCAGCATCTGTCAGCCAGCGCATCAGTTGGACAGGCTGGTAAGCCCGTTGCCAATGCTCTTCTTCCATCCGCTCGTACAATCCGTTTGGCTGACGAATGAAAAACGTTAGCTGATGCTCTACCTCCAGTCGCAGCGGGTCGCAAAAACATTGCCAAATGTACGAAACTTCATCTTCTACATGTGTGAACGTCTCGTCTCCGAAGATGTGAAGCATCTTGTACGGACTGTGCACATCAAACAGAAAGCTCCCACCAGGGGCGAGATGAGCGAAAACGCGCTTGAACGTTTCCTGCACATCCGCTTCCTCTGTAAGATAGCTCAAGGAATCACACAAAGAGATGACCGCATCGGCTTCGGGCAAGGACAGCTCCCGCATATCCTGCTCCACCCACGCTACTTCTACTTGCTCCTGCCTCATTTTGTCATAGGCGATTGCAAGCATTTCTGTTGAGAGATCCACTCCAGTAACACGGTATCCCCGCTTGGCGAGTGGGATCGCAATCGTGCCAGTCCCACAGCCAAGATCAATGACCCGCACAGGCTTCTCTCCCTTTGTCCATTGACGCTCAACCCAATCGAGCCACTGGTCATAAGGAGTATCCGCCATCAGCCTGTCATATACAGCGGCCATATGTGCGTATGCCATCTGTCTTTACCCTTGCGCGCTGAAGGAAACTTCCTCTGCGTCCTTCCACAGGCGCTCCAGGTTGTAAAACTCGCGATCTTCGCGATGGAAAACGTGAATGACGATATCGCCCAGATCAACCAGTACCCAGCGACCTTCATCCGCTCCCTCGATACCGCGGACGTCAAAGCCGTTTTTGTGGGCTTGGTCACGGATTTCGCGAACAATTGCCTGTACTTGACGCTCGTTGTTTCCGTGGCAAATCATGAAATAGTCTGCGATCACGGACAGCTTTTTAATATCGAGCACCTTCAAGTTCTCTGCTTTCTTGTCCTCTGCCGCCTTCACAACCAACTGGGCCAAATCTTCTACTGTTTTAACCATTAAAACCCTCCTTCTCTCCCTTTGCGGGAAACCAAATCGTTATATGCCGTCAATGTCAGCGGAAAAACCGTCTTTTGCTTCTCTATCAAAAATTGAATTGTGCCTCCCAAGGCGAGTGCCAGGGCGGCATCCAAATCATGCATGGCTTTGGCGCGAATAAAATCGACACCAGGGTAAACCCGGTTTGGTTCTATATAGTCTGCCACACAGACGACTTTTTCTAACAGGGACATGCCAGCCCGACCCGTTGTATGGTAGCGAACAGCTTGTAAAATATCTGCATCCGTTACATCAAGGTCAGTCTGGATCACAATGGCTGCTGCAAAGGCGTGCCACAGCTCCTTTTCCCCTTCCAAAAGCTCTGTAGGCATATCGTGACGAACGAGAATCTCGAACATTTTTTCCACAGGCCAGCACTTACAGTAATCGTGCAACAGTCCAGCAAGCTCGGCTTTGTCAGGATCAGCCCCGAACCTCTCTGCCAGCTCGCGAGCCGACGCAGCCACCCCCAGCGTGTGATTGTAGCGTTTTTCATGCATTTGTTGCCGTACGCGAACGAGAAGCTCTTCCCGATTATCCAAAAGTCTCATAGATTCGGTTCTCCTTTATATAGCGCTCCACGGCATCAGGTACAAGATAACGGATGCTTTTCCTGGCAGCTACCTTCTCGCGAATCATCGTGGAGGAAATGTCCCAAACAGGCATCTCCACAACTGTGACGTCCTCGCTCGATTTCAGGTCCAGTTCGGTTCCCGGCCTCGCTAGACCTATAAAGCGTACCATATGAATCAGCTCTTGGTACTGGTACCATTTGGGCAAGATTTTCACCATATCTCCTCCCATGATAAAGGAAAACCGGCAATCCGGGAACTGCCTGATGAGCTGAACCATCGTATCATAGGTGTACGATGGACCTTCTCTTGCGAACTCCACATCTGTTACACGAAACACCTCGTGATCAGACACGGCGAGCTGAACCATTTGCAAGCGATGTTGCGCCAGCGTCAGACTCTCTCTCTTTTTATGCGGTGGAACATGTGTAGGCATAAACCAGACTTCATCCAGACCCGCTTGCTCTCTGGCTTGTTCAGCCGCCAGCAAGTGCCCGCAATGAATCGGGTCAAACGTTCCTCCCATGATCCCTACTTGCTTGATTGGCTGTCTCATCGCATGCAGGTCAATTATGGCAGCTTGATCGTCTTGTTCTCCCGGGACTCTTTGTACAAGACAACCGTATGGCCAATCAACTGCACAAGCTCTGCTCCAGCACCTGCTGCCAGATCTTCTGCCACTTGATGTTTATCGTCATTATTGTTTTGCAAAATCGCTACCTTGATCAATTCACGTACTTCCAACGCTTCTTTGATCTGCGTAATCATGTTTTCGTTTACGCCGCCTTTTCCTACTTGGAAAATGGGGGTGAGATGATGTGCTTCTGCGCGCAAAAAGCGCTTTTGCTTGCCGGTCAACATCGGCAATGCCTCCTTTTACATCCTGCCTATCAGGTTGTTTTCTTTAATTGTTGCAAGACGACCTCACGCATAACCCTAGTTGGTGCTCGTTCGCCCGTCCACAGCTCGAAAGCCAGTGCACCTTGATTCACGAACATGCCGATTCCGGAATGAACAGTAGCACCAATGGCACGCGCTTCTTTGAGCAGACGCGTTTCGAGCGGGTTATAAATCAGATCGCTAACGGTTAAATCTGAATGAAGCCACTCTGCTGGCACAGGTGTCTCCTGTACGTTTGGCAGCATTCCGATCGATGTCGTATTAATCAACAGCGAAGAGTCTGTGATAGCATCTGCCCCTTCGCCCTGTTCTACGATTTTCGTAGGTACAATCGTCCCGACATGCTCAGCCAATACTGCGGCTCTTTCCCGGGAACGATTGATGATGCGAATTTCCTTGACTCCTTGTTCAGCCAAGGTAAACGCCACTGCACGAGCAGCGCCTCCAGCCCCTACCATGGTGACCACTTGCTTTTCAAGAACGATTCCCGTCTCTTCCACAAGCGAACGAACATAGCCCATGCCATCTGTGTTGTAGCCAATCAAGCGTCCATCACGAGAAACGACGGTATTGACAGCCCCGATTCGTTTGGCAAGCGGATCGATTTCATCCAGCATCGGCATGATAGCGACTTTGTGGGGGATCGTGACGTTAATCCCTTTCAAGCCTAAGGCGCGAATACCTGCGACGGCATCTTCCAGATTTTCCGGTTCAACATCGAACGCAGCATAGGCAAACCCCAACCCGGTCTCTGAAAAAGCTGTATTGTGCATCATCGGTGATTGCGAGTGGGAAACTGGATGTCCAAACAGGCCAACCAGTTGTGTTTTGCTTGTAATCATGGAGCTTTTCCTCCCCGACGTCTCTCTATAGCATATGGCAAGGGCAAGGCTAACTCGACTTTTCTTGCTTAAGCTAGATCAGCCCTTTGCGCATCCCAACACTAACGCCTTTAGGTGCATGCACGACAACACTCGCTTCGTGTTTTCCTTGGATGCTGACCCAGCCCAAACCGGAAATCACGATGTCAGTCGTCGTGGTGGACTTGTTGATTTTAAAGGTGTGCTTCACAAATGGTGGAAGTGCTTTCGCAGCTTCCTCCCCTGTTGGGGGTACCAGCAGGGTTCCATGGTGCTTTTGCATCACCTCGTCTGCTTTCTCCAGCTTCGTCCGGTGGATGTACAGGTCGTTGTCGGCATAGATGATGAACGGCTGTCTCTCTCCGCGTACGAAGTCGATACGGGCTAAACCACCCAAAAAGAGTGATTGTCCATCATCGAGCTGATACACCTTGGAGTTGATCCGGCTGGTTGGGGTAATCTTTCTCAGATCAGTCGGGGATACCATATGCCCAATCTGATCGCGATTAATGATTCCCGGCGTATCAAAAATGGAGCGGCCATCCTCGAGCGGAATCTCGATTTTGTCCAGTGTCGTACCAGGGAATGGCGAAGTCGTAATCTCAAGCTCAGCCGCACCGTAGTCATGCAAGATGCGGTTGATCATAGTCGACTTTCCTACGTTGGTCACACCGACAATATAAACATCTCGACCTTTGCGCAGCTCTCCAATGCGATTCAACAGTTCATCGATATGAAGTCCTTTTTGCGCGCTGATGAGTACGACATCCTCTGGGCGCAGTCCGCGTTCTTTTGCTTCGTGCTGCATCCAGTTGCGCACGCGGTTCAGGTTGATGTTTCTCGGCAACAGATCGACCTTGTTACCCACGAGCAAAATCGGATTTTTCCCGACAAAACGTGGCAAACCCTTGAGCCAAGAGCCTTGGAAGTCAAAAATATCGACTACCATTACGACAAGAGACTCCGTAGAACCGATGCCATCCAAAATCTTGAGGAAATCGTCATCGCCCATTCCTACGGGAGCTACTTCATTATAATGCTTGATGCGATAACAACGCTGGCAAATGACTACCTTTCTGCCAAGCGCGGATTCAGGTGCATAGCCAGGCTTTTTTGCATCTGCTGTCTGAATGGCAATCCCACATCCAGCACAAGAGCCATGCATTTGTTCCGTCATGCTTTTCTCCTCCACGAAACCATTCCTTTCCTCTCCATCCAAATAAGGGCCACACGCTCCATCTGACGATTAAAGCGGGTCCAAAAACCATCCGTCTGGGCTACAGGAACAACCAGGATCGTATGAAATCCTAATCGATTTCCTCCCAGCACATCGGTAAACAATTGATCGCCAATGACAACAGTCTCAGCGATGGTTACATTCATCTGCCGCACTGCCTGCAAAAAAGCACGGTTTGTCGGCTTTTTGGCCGCATAAATAAACCCGAGATTTAAGGGGGCACAGAAGCGGTCTACACGCTCCTTGTTGTTGTTGGAGACAACAGTGACCTGTATGCCTGCCTCATGCATGCGAGCAAGCCAGTTGATGACCTCCTCGGTTGCATGTGGCCTGTCCCATTCCACCAAGGTATTATCCAAGTCTGTAATCACCGCACGGATGTTATTTCGTTTCAATTGATCTATGTCAATGTGATGGATTGATTCGACGAACTGACTAGGCATCAGCTTCTCTAAAAACACGGGGCACCTCCAAATGATGTGAAGCAATCAACCGCGATTTCGGCACCTACTATACCATAATCGACCACTTGGTTGCAAAACAAAAAGCATGATCACCACTTGCATTGCTCTGTCATCCTGTGTAAAATAGCGTTACAGAGAAAACTATTTTTGTTTTTACAGTTTTCTATTCCGTTGTTTTGGCTGGGGGTCGATTGCAATTAAAAACCGGATCATGAAAGGTTTTATTGAAGAGATTCGCGATAAAGGCATGAAATTTTCCATGGATGACTTGGCGAAGCGGCTCGGGATCAGCAAACGCACGTTATACGAGCACTTCTCATCCAAGGTAGAAATTCTGGAAACAATCATTCAGCAGTCCTTTGAAGAGGGCGATGAAAAAACACAGCAAATTCTCGCAGACGACAGTCTCTCTCTTATCGATAAAATCAAAGGCGTCATGATGGTTTTACCGACACACTATGAATTTTATGATTTGCGCATCCTCGAACAGATGAAGCGATATTATCCTGAGCAATATGCCCAGGTCGAGGCTTCTTTATCCGAGGATTGGCAGACGCTTCGCGTACTCATCGAACAGGGGATTCGAGAAGGACAAATCGTCAATATGAACGTTACACTCATGTTGAAGGTGATTGTCGATGCCCTTAATTCCACACTTGATCTGCGCTTTTACACGAAAAACCAGATTACAGTCTCAGAGGCGCTTTCCGCCATCGTAGATGTCCTCTTGTTCGGACTGGTACCAGCGGATAAAAGGTAACATTGACTCGTGGTCATTCCACTAACTTTGGAAAGACCACGATATCGCTATTTGCAAGAAAACCGATAAAACAAAAATAGTTTTTATAGTAAAGAGGTGTTCCATCATGTCCATTTTTACACAAATGACCAAACAACAACGAATAGGACTCTTGTTTGTCATTCTGATCCTTTTCATCGACATGCTGCTATACAGCTTGTTGATTCCGATTGTTCCTTATTTTACGGAAATGCTTGCGCCCTCCTCCACCATGATGGGCGTACTGTTTAGCAGCTATGCCGTCGCGATGCTCATTGCCACCCCTATTTTCGGGCCGATATCCGATCGGATCGGCAGACGGACCATGCTTTTGATCGGCTTGCTCGGTCTCGCCGCGTCCACGTTATTGTTTGCTTTCGCTGAGACAATGGCCTTGCTGATTACCGCTCGTTTTGTTCAAGGTATTGCTGCTGCGGCTACATGGCCAACTGCCCTTGCCCTCTTGGCGGATTTGTTCCCATCCAAAATGCGCGGAGCTGTTATGGGAATTGCATTGACGGCGATTTCGACCGGTACATTACTTGGAGCGCCGATTGGCGGATGGTTGTTTGAAATCAGTGACCATCGCATGCCTTTCCTGGCAGCAGCAACCTTTACCGTGATCAACATTGTGCTGGTCTACTTGTTCTTGAAGGAAGACACGACGAGAACTGTCAGTGAAAAGCTTCATGTCGGTGGATTCATCCGCAATCCACAAGTCATCTTTATCGCTGGAATCGTATTGCTGGCTGAGATTTCCCTTTGTTTGCTGGAACCGACGTTGCCCGTATTTTTTACAGAGAAACTCAGCATGACACCGACAACGATTGGTCTTTTGTTTGGGGTCATGACACTCGCATACGGACTGATCGCGCCAGTTGCCGGCTCCCTTTCCAGCCGCATGAATCCGTATAAGCTCATGTTTGGCGGAATTATTACGCTGGCTGTGTTTCTGCCACTTTTGGCGTGGGCGGACTCCCTCTGGCAGGCAATGCTCGCAATGGCCTTGGTTGGGGCTAGTATTGGTTTTACCTTATCGCCAACCTTGAGTACGTTGGGGGCCATCATTGACCAAGGAGGAAGCGGCGCATACGGCACGGCGTACTCTCTCTTTAATATGTTTCACGGAATCGGAATGGTTGCAGGCCCGCTCGCAGGGGGAATTTTGACGGATTTACTACCTGTGTCCTCTGCCCTCCTAATCGTGGCAGCGTCCATCCTTGGCTTTGGCATTTTACTTTTTGTCCAATTAAAAGCAAGCAAATCCGCCCGTCTTTACACGAATGAAAGCGAGATGAAATTGTGAGTTTGTCTATTCGTGAAATTACGAAAGAAAATTGGCGCCACATTGCCTGCTTGACTGTAACGGAAGGTCAACAGGCCTTCATCGAGAGCAACGCTTTTTCCATCGCCCAATCGGGTTTTGAACCGGAATGGATATCATGCGGTCTGTATGACAAGGACATCGCTGTCGGTTATGCCATGCACGGAATAGAAATAGAGAATGGCCGAATTTGGCTGGATCGCTTTATGCTTGATGGTCACCATCAGGGTAAGGGGTACGCCAAAAAGTTTCTGCACATGCTCGTTGAAGAAATGTACAGACGCTACAGTTGTACGCGCATTTACTTGAGCATTCATCCCGAAAACGAGTTCGCTCGCAAGCTGTATGAGTCTTTCGGCTTTACCTCAAATGGCGAAATGGATGGACCGGAGGAAGTGATGGTCCTCGACCTGACAAATGAATAGAACAGGCACCTCCTAGTCGGTACTGACGAAGGGGGTGCCTCTTTTTGTCGCTATCGTTGACTTTTACGTGCTTCCATCAGTCGCTTGACCTTCTCTGTCGGAGTCCAGCATTGGAAGCGATAGTCCGGACGCGTCTCATAAGTTAAACGAGAACATCGATAGCTGACTCCTCCCGTACCTTTCTCCACGCGAAAATGAATACAGGTCGCACAGCAATGAAAGGCATTCTCTGTCTCCACCGTTCTCCCCCCTTACTTCCCCAGCTTCCACGAAAACATCGAGAGCTGTTCGTATCTCTCCCCTTGCTGCTCGGCAAAATTCGAAAAGCCTACGCCCACCAATCGAACGCCCGCTGTATAGTCAAAGGCGTCGAGCAAATCGTCCAACAGCTCCTGCCAGTTGGCTCCAGTCACAGCCTTGTGTTGCTTGGTCCGCTGGGTAAAGTCCGCATACTTGATTTTGAGCGTTATCGTCTGGGGCTCGACTCCTTCTTCGCGGATGTCCTCTTCGACCTCACGCAAGAGGGAGGTGGCAATCGGAGCAATCGCATCCCTGTCAAACAAATCAAAGGGCAGTGTCGTTTCACGGCTCAATGATTTCGGCGCGCGATCCATCTCGATTTCGCGATTGTCTTCTCCTCTCGCCCGGTAATAGAGGGAACGACCAAACTTCCCAAATAATGTAGTGGCTTCATCGAGTGAAAGCCTCCAAAAATCCTCTACCGTCTCAATCCCCTTTTTCGCGAGCAACTCTTGCGACTTTTTGCCAACTCCATGCAAGGTGCCAATTGGCAACGACCGCAGCACATCCAAAGCTTGCTCAGGTCGGATGATTACAAAAGCATCCGGCTTTTTCAAATCACTGGCAATCTTAGCCAACGACATATTGTAGGAAAGCCCGATGCTGCAAGTAAGTCCGGTCTCCCGTTTGATTCGCCTCTTAATATCGCGGGCGATGGGTACCGCATTCTCATAATGGGACACGTCTAAATAAGCCTCGTCTAGACCCACTGTTTGATAACTCTCTGTATAAGAAGTAAATATCTGTCTGACCTCAGCAGATTTTTCGATATAACGGCTATAGCGTACAGGCAAATAAAAGCCTTGCGGACATTTTTTCCTCGCCATGGCGACAGGCATTGCAGAGCGAACACCATATTTTCGAGCCTCGTAGCTACAGGTAGATACGACACCACGATTGCCAGTTCCCCCGACAATGACCGGCTTCCCCCGCAATTCGGGGCGATCTAACTGCTCTACACTCGCAAAAAATGCGTCAATATCCAAGTGAAGAATTTTTTTCATAGGGATACCCACCAAACATACATTCTCATTTCTATTATCCCTGTTTTGTTCCATTGACGCAAGCGAGAACGTCCTAGACTTGGCTTTCCAGTACCTGTAGCAGCTCTGATACTGGTGGATTCCCTTTTTTGGCGTAGATGATATTTCCGTTTTTGCCTATCATGTACACGATGCGTTGCTGGAAAAACAGTCCAAGAACCTTGCCGACATCATATGCTTTTCGAATCGATTCGTCTTCATCCACGATTAATGGAAATTCATAACGGAACTTATCAGCAAACGAGCGCTTCTTGACCATACCACCGGGATTGACGCCAAATACGACAGTGTTTGCTTGTTCGATTTTGGTGTAGTGATCCTGAACCGCACATAGCTGCTTCGTGCAAATCGGGGTATCATCTCCCGGATAGAAAATGAGGACGATATTTTCTTTGCCGATGTGATCCTTAAGATCAATGGTCCCTTTTGTGCTCTCCGCCGTAAAGACGGGAGCCGAGTCTCCGACCTTTAACATTTCTCTCACCTCTATGCTTAGTTTACTGGGGCTAGCGGAAATTTCATTTTCCCATCCCGATATGTTCTGAACGGATCGTCCTCCTCTCCCATAATCCATACCTTTTCTCCCCATACATGTACAGTTTCAGCATATTGAAATTTTTGTCCATCATGCTCAACTTCAAGCTGCATTTCAAGAAAGGCGGTATGCCCATCTTCGTATCTAATCTTTTTGATCTCATAATCGTTAAGTTTGTAATGATGAGCTTTTAAGAAAGCGATCTTTTTCATGTATAATTCTTTCGCTTCCTGGTCACTTAACGTCGTGCCATCAGTTGGATGCTTACCCTCCGCAACATCATAAAGAAAAAGGGTGTGGAATGCTTTTTCATAGTCTTCGTCGATAAGCGCTTGATAATAGTTTGCAGTTATCATTTTGATTTCGCGTTCAGCAAAATACTCTGCGAAGAGGAACCTTGGAAAAACGAGTAGAAAAAGCAAAATAACAACAATTATTTTCTTCAAAAACTCACCTCACGAAAATCCATTCTCTTACGTGAAGTTCGATTCTGCCTGTCATTTATCCTTGTTTCACCACGCTAACACTGACCCCCCCTTATATCCGCTGCGATACGCGAGGCTCTACCATCGCAGAGTCTTCCTGCATGCAAAAAACCGCTCTAGGCAATCCCAGAACGGTTTCTCACATTTCTATTCTAGTTAGTCGCTTGCAGCTTCAACTGCTTTATCCGGGCAACAAATGCCTCGGCAATCTTCAACATGTCGTCGTCGTGTGCCCACATCCGCTCTGGATGCCACTGTACGCCTACATGTAGCCCGTCGAGGCTTTCTATCGCCTCAATCACACCGTCAGCCGCGCATCCTGTGACTTTGAAGCCCGGTGCTATGTCTTTGACTGCTTGGTGGTGAGAAGTATTCACGAGCACCTCTGTCTTTCCAAGAGCATCCGCTACAAAGCCAGGTTGCAGCGTAATCTTGTGTGCCCCGTATTGCCGTGAACCCTTCTGCGCATGCTGTAACGCTCCTGGTACTTGGCTTGGGATATCTTGAATGAGGGTGCCGCCACACGCCACATTCAATATTTGCATCCCGCGGCAAATGCCCAGGATTGGCTTTTTCAGCTCCAGCGCAATCTTGATAATCTCAAGCTCCGTGATGTCTCTTTCGTAATTGATATCGCCCAGCCCTTGTAGCGGATCTTCGCCGTACAAATGCGGCGCAGGATCTTCACCACCGGACAGTATCAAGCCGTCCAGCGATTCGATCATCTCACGAAACGGAGCATCCTGAATCGTCAGCAGTGGCAAGATCAGTGGAGTACCGCCACTGCGCGCAATTCCGTTCACATAGCCTGAACCTACATAGAAAAACTGGTCGAGATCGTTCTTCGGAAAATACATTTTCGTACATGCCACACCAATGATCGGACGCACACCAGTCACTCCCTTATAGACTCATGATTACTTTTGATTGGAAGCGTACTTGAAGTCGATGAACCCGAGTGCATCTACTACCACATCTTTTACGCTATCCTGCTTCACCCATGCGTAGGTGAAATAGTAGATTGGCAACGCAGGCATTTCATCCATGACGATTTGTTCAGCTTTCTTGAGGATTTCCTTGCGCTTCGCTACATCCCCTTCTTTGGCAGACTGTGCGAGCAAATCGAGGAACTCCTTGTTTTCCCATTTGGATGTATTCAGTCCCCCCTTGAAGACTTCCAGGAAGTTGATCGGATCGTTGAAATCGCCAATCCAGCTACCACGACCGATGGTGAAGTTTCCTTGCTTCATGTCCTCACGGTGAACCTTGTTCTCTTTGTTTACCAGTTTGACTTCGATGCCAAATGCTTTGCGCCATTGATCCTGAATGACTGTCGCAATACGCGAATTGACCTCTGACGTATTGTATGCAATCGTGATCGGTGGCAACTCTTTGATCCCCGCTTCTTTCATGCCTTCTGCCAAGAGCTTCTTCGCTGTCTCTACATCGCCGTCTTTGATATAGCCCTCTGGTGTGAGTGCCATGGTTGGCGGGAGAATTCCCGTCGCTGGCGTGCTCTTGTATGGTACGACATTATCGGAGATTTCCTGACGATTGACTGCCGTAGCAAATGCCTGACGAATCTTTTTGTTGTCAAACGGCTTTTGCGTCGTATTGAAAATGTACCAGTACGTACCCGCTGTCGCTTGAGCTTGCATCTTTCCGGATTCCTTCAGAGCATCCAGCGCATCCAGTGGCAAATCGCCCAGTGGTGAGCCTGCCCAATCCAGATCACCTTTCTCAAACATCGATAGCTCCGTATTGGCATCCTCGATCATGTTTAAGGTCAGCTTGGATAATTTGACAGCGTCCTTATCCCAGTAAGAATCGCTCTTTTCGAATTCGATCTTTGATTTGTGCTCCCAATTTTTCAAGCTAAATGGCCCGTTTGTAATGTACGTCTCTGGCTTCGAAGCCCATTCTTTGTTTCCCTCAACCGCTTTTTTATTGACCGGGAAATAGGTGACAGATGCAACCAATTCCGGGAAAAACGGTGCCGGGTTTTCCAGCGTAACAACCAGTGTCTTGTCGTCTGTTGCCTTCACGCCGACATCTTCGGCTTTTGCCTTGTTGGCGTTAAAGGCTTGCCCATTTTTCAAATAGTACATCTGGTACGCGTAACCGGAAGCGGTTTTCGGGTCGAGAACCCGTTTCCATGCATACTCGAAGTCATGAGCGGTAACCGGATCTCCATTGGTCCATTTGGACTCCCGCAGATGGAAGGTGTACGTGAGACCATCAGCGGAAACCTCGTATTTCTCTGCGACCGCCTCTTTCAGCTCGCCTTTTTCATTCAAGCGCAGGAGGCCATCAAATGCTGCACGGGCAACAGACATCGAAGGGATATCTTCTGCCAGTCCAGGGTCGATCGTGCTTGGCTCACCAGAATTCAGGTTGACCTGCATCGTTTGGGGGGCGCTACTCTGCTCCTGCTTTGCACCTGTCGTCTCCCCCGTGGTGCTTGCTTGTGGTGTTCCACAACCTGCGAATGCTAAACTGGTTAACAGAACAGCACAAAATGATAATTTCTTCCACTTATGCAACAGCAAAACCCCCATCTTAGGAATAATTCTTCTTGATTGTTAGGAGCATGACTAAATAATATTATCTTGAGAAAATTTTGTCTACATCGAAACAAAAGGAGATGGGTCTACATGTTATCCAGTCTTTTTGCCCAAATATCCAGCCTGATCAAGGACGCTTGCGGGGAATGGGGAATCTTTTTCGAAGATTTGCGTACCGGTGAAACATTATCCATCAACGAAGATCAACGCTTCTACGCAGCCAGTGTGATCAAAGTCCCGATCATGACAGCTGTTTTTGCAGAGGCGTACGCAGGCAAGTTTGCCTTAGAGGACAAGATCAAGCTGCGTAAAGAGGATCTCGTTGGCGGTGCAGGTGTTCTTCAGCATATGACTCCCGGCACTGAATTTACGATTCGCGACCTGGTTACCCTGATGATCATCCAAAGTGACAATACGGCGACGAACATGATGATTGATCTCGTCGGAACTGAGAGCATTCGCAACGCGATGCAAAAAACAGAAATGACAAACAGTAACTTCTACAACAAGCTCATGGTCGTCCCAGCCGAATTGGAAGGTTACAATGAGGTGACGGCAAAAGACATGGGAAGCCACCTCCGATATTTGGCAACAGGAAAAGTGATCTCCTACGACAGTTGTTTGAAAATGGTCGCCATCTTGAAGACTCAGCAGCACCGTGACCGCATCCCCTTCCTTTTGCCTGACCCGGACGGTGATGTGATCGGGATGATTCCGAAATGGGAATTCGCCAACAAGACTGGCTCTGTGACCAAAATCACGCATGATGTCGGCATCCTCTACATCGGTTCTCATGCTGTTACCTTGTCCATTTTAAACAAGGGACTCGAGCAAAAAGATGCTGCCGACGTCATGGCGCAAATCGGCCATCTCGTTTATCACGTATATTGTCAGAAAGCGTAATCCATGTGGCCTGCCATCTCCATTGGCGGGCTTTTTTCTTTAAAACGTTGAATGAGAAAAAACAAGCAGGCATTCCTTTCGCCAAGGAACACCCGCTCGTCATCGAATTATTCTTTTTCCAAAATCAGCTTGGCAACGTTCATCGCGCTAGAGAAAGACAGCTCAGACAGTTGGCCTTGGCCTTCACACCAGTCACCCGCGAAGAACAGGTTGCGGTAATCCGGCATGAAAATCGGCATTGGCTTCTGATTCATGGTCCACTTGATCTCCTGTACGACTGCACGAGCAGAAACGCGCGGCACAACCAGTTGCTCACGCCAGCCTGGGAAATGCTTGTCATACAGGTTTTCAATCTCTTGTTTGCGGATTTCTGCCGCTTCCTTGTTCCCTACTTCATCCTGACGCATGTAAGCAGTCGCCTGCAACAACTGCCCGCCTTCAGGTACACAAGTACGGTCATAATACGAAATATCGGTAATGAAAATATTGTTTGCTTTTTCGTAGATGTAGGAGAACGGTACGTCAATTCGCTCTTTCAAGCCAATGTCATACACCATAACAACCGTTGGCTCGTATTCAGCATGCTGTGCAACCGCATGTTCCAGGCGCGTCTCCGCAAAGACCTTCGCCATCTCCTTCGGCGGAATACAGCAAATAAATTCATCCGCCGTAAATTCGCCCTCCGGTGTCACCACTCCAACCACACGATCATTCTCTACTTGGAACTTTTCTACTTTGGTTTTGATCAGAATCGTACCCTGATTTGCTTCAATCACACGCACGAATTCATTGATCAATGCTTGCCAGCCGCCACCGATATACGCTACCGGTTTATTCGTTGTAAACAAACGGCTGTAGTAAGAAAAGAAAACGTCAGAAGGAATCTTTTCAGGCTCACGTGTGAAGAAGTTGGAAGAGGCAAGCGTCAACATCATTTCTCGCACTTCTTCGTTGACTTGCTTTTTCTCCATCCACTTTTGAATCGACATATGTGGATGGCCTTTCTCCATTTTTAGCATCGTTTTCAAAATCTCAAACGTGAACAATACTTTGTCCATACCTTTTAAGAGCTTCGTTTGGAAAAGTCCTTGTACATTCGCTGGAACTGCAGTCAGATCGCTACCAATATCGTACTTGGCTTTTGTCGGATTGAAATCCTGCCAATCGATGTTCAGACCCAATTCTTTTTCAAACGTTCTCAAAACGGAGCTGTCGCGAGCATAAATGGCGTGGGCACCGAAGTTAAAGTTAAATCCTTTGATCTTCAGTGTAACGGCACGTCCACCCAATTGACCGCGTTCCAAAACTGCAACTTTTTTGCCTTTCGACGACAGGTAGGCGGCACTGGAAAGACCAGCTAGTCCCCCACCTACAATAACAACGTCATAGTGATTGGTTGTCATACACAATCTCCCCTACGCACTAGCGATGTTGAATACATAAGCTAAACCCTATCCTAGTCTAAGGGATGGATAAGGTGGAAGTCAACTATTATTGAACTGTGTCTATTTTTATACTGACTTATACCAATATTTACCTAATGAACCAACTTGTTGACCGCTCTTCTTGAAGCAGTATGCCCCGCTATTCACTGTATATCCAGCCAACGAAAACACGTCAAAAAAAGCCCTCTATCGCAGTAATCTACTTGATAGAGGGCTCTAGCGCAACTGGAAGCAGTGAACTATTCGTTTCGGCGAGTCATTTGCTGCCAAACGGTACCACTAGCCGCCTCGCCGCTTTCAATGCGCTGCACGGCCATCTGAACCTGCAAGCTGACCTCAAACTCAGGATCGTTCTGTGCGGTACGCAAAGCGTCCAAGGCCGTTTCATCCCCCACCTCAAACAAGTAGCGAGCAGCACGCCAGCGTACCAGCTTGTTTTTATCCTTCAACGCTTCACACATCGGTAGAATCGCGCGCGTGTCCCCCAAGTCGGACAAGGTATCGCCTGCTGTGCGTCGTACAGAGACGGAATCATCGCGGAGCGCTTCAAACAGCAGCGGGAAAACGTCGTCGCCGCCAATCATGCCGAGATACACAACCGCAAGCCTGCGAATCGACGGATTGCTATCACGAAGCGCTTTTTCCAAAACAGGCAAATCCTCTTCAGTAGGCTCCATTCGATCCAGCGCTTCATATCTTTTTTGCCAATCTGGATCATCGAGCATCTCCAGGGTAACGACTTTCTTTTCACGCACGACTGGCTCTGGGGTTTCCCCGGGACCAAGCGCCATGGCCTGTTCCACGATTTCTTCCACACGGCTCTCTGGATAGGAGGCATCGACTTCCAATGCGACCTCCTCGCCAATCTCGCGCAAATCGCCATAGCGCACGCCATGCTCGACCCATTTTCGTTCCATAATGAGGTTCGGCGACGCAGAGCCTGCACGCACGGCTGCCTGTCCAAAACGCTCTGGCAGCGCTGCACGAATCTGTTCCGTTCCCATTGTCACCTTGACCTGCATCGGTACCCCGCGGAACATTTGAATGTACACTTGCGCCTCTCCGAATGCCCCCGCTTCCTCCGCAGACATGTCAGGAACAGCCGCTCCTGCACCTGCTTGCAATACCTCGCGTGCGACAGTCAAAATACGCTGCCAATCTGCATTGGACTTTCGCTCCAGCGCGAGAAAATCTGCCGTATGAAAAATGGAGGTAACCCCATCGATCTCCAAAAGCTTGTTCATGAGTTCTGGTGCTTTACTCGCATCTTTCTTTGTATAGACATGTTGGACCCCATCCGGCAAACGCTCGTCTACATTCAGCTTCATGACGTTTGGACTCGGCGTCGGTTCGATGGACAACAGTTTCATAGTGAGTCACTCCTTAATTATGCATGTTCAAAAAGTCACGAATACCTCGTGATCAAAAGACGGCTTTTTGAACAACCTTTTTACAACGCTACATGCTTCCCGTCTATCGTAGCATGTATCCTGATCCGTTTTCCAACCTGAGAGATAGTGAAAAGCAGTTTGCCCACTACAACGCCAGCTTGTAGTAATCATTGGCCGACTTTACAAAAAAACCGCATGATTCATACAGCCCCAAAGCACTGCTGTTTTCACAGGCTACCTCCAGTGATACTTGCGGACATCCCTCTTCCACCAGCCTCTCGATCGTTTGTGCCAAAGCCTGGCGTCCATATCCTTTCCCTTGGTGATCTGGGTGGACACAAAATCCATAAATAAACGCCTTGCTCTCATCCTTGTTCACGCTTATTTTGCCAATGGCCTTATCATCGACAATCATTAAATGCGTGGTGGATTTGGGATCACCCGCCATGTTTTCGGCCATTTCCCTTGCGCGTTCTTCCTCCATTTGAAAACCATGGACGTTCAGCCAAATCAATGTTTCGTAGTCACTGGCGATCTCCGGTCGAAGCAGTACGTTTCCTGAAACCGTTGCTCTTTGTTTCTCCCCTAAATCCATCCAATATTCCGAGAATTGATACTCCCCGCCGATTCGCTCCATATATGACTTGCCGCTTTGCGAATCTCGCTGAATGATAAACAACTGCGACGGAATACCTCTTCGCCTGCATGCATCTGCGGCTTGTGCTTGCAACGCTGTGAATATGCCTTTTCTTCTGTAGGCTGGATGGACCATGCCGCTCACTTCTGCCTCACCGCCATGAAACACGTAGAGCCCTAGAAAGCCAACCAGCTTTCCATCCGCATAACATACAAAGTCTTCTTCATGCTCTCCCGAACGCTTTTCCAGCATACCCGGGTTTACTTTGAGATCAAGCCCATCCTGCTCATTGCAAATCGCAACCAATTCTTTAATCTGTGCCAGTTCTCCTGAGGTGAGTGTTTTTCTTGCCGTGATCGTATACGTCATCGCCTAAGCACCCCTTCTTTGATTAGAAGTATCGTCGTTGCAATTCAGCCACCATTTCTTCCAAATTATTGGCGACCTGCGGAATCGAATAGCCTACGTAAAGAGGCGAGGTAACAAACCTCGGAACTACTTTAGCGATCAGCTTTTCTCCCCAATGGTAAAAGAAAAAATTGTAGCTTTGGTTACGCGGATTGACATGAGTCAGTATCCAATGTGCTAAAATTTGTAAGTAGTCTGCCATTTTCGGCAATTGATCAAAGTCTGATAGAATGACATTGTATTCAAAAAAACCTGCACGTGGATGCGTAGAAAGATTGCATTCAATCCCCGCCTCCTGATCGATGGTTATGCCAATAAAATCACTGTCTTTTACCTGATCCAAATAGTTGTAGTCATGTAATCCGACGATCTGCATGTGTGGATGACGGATGCTCCCCCCGGAATACGGGCCGTGGTTTTTGAAAAACAGGACGGATCGATAAGAGTTGCTTTGCTCCATTTCAAGCCACTTCTCTATCCCGAATGCCAGCAATGCTCGTACATGCTCTTTGGAATAGACAGACCAATCCCCTTGACATTCATCCGTCTCAATCAAAACAGTCTGATGCGTATCCTCCAAAACAGGGAATTTGTTCTTGAGCCAAATCATGGAGCCCCGCTGCTCCAAAACGTCTGTGAGACTGTTTCGATCACAAAAAGGACAGGCCGTCTCTGTGTTGTTTACACTCACTGGCTTTTTCCTGCCTATTTGCATGTTAAAGTGCAAGTGTGTCTGCTTCATTCCCGTGTCCCTCCAGTTTGTGCTTACTTCCACTTTACACGCATTTTCTGGGAAAATCATGACGTTTTTTGCGTAGACGACACTTTAGAAACCTCAATTGGACTGCCTATTTTTCAATGACTGTGGCGTTTGTTTCTTTTTTTATCTCAAATGTTTTACATACAATGGTAAGCAGTGAAACCTGGAAAGGTGTTGGAATTGGATGGAAAAATCATTTTATTATCCTGTTAGCTGGAGCGAGGCCCAACATTACAAAACGTTGCTTGATCAAGAAGGAGTCCCTTATGAAATTCAATCCCCGCTCGATTTGCCTGTCTTGGAAGAAGGTAAGTTGGCCATCGTCTTTCCTTCCATTCCTTTACGGATGTACGTCTGGGTGCGAACCTTGTTCTATCGTGACGGCCTGCGCTATCCGGATACGTTTTCGTTAGATGTCAAACTACATTAATCATAAGAGAACGGTACCGGTTCCACTCGTTTTCATAAGATAGTAGCAGCGGCATTTCGTAACGCTTGTGGGGGAGGTGAAAAAGCTGCCGTCCTACAACATCCGCATCTCGATTGCAAAGCTACGTCTCGATCTGTTCGATGGGAACCAACTCATCCGCTCTTATCCTGTTGCCTTGGGCAAAATTGCCACATCGACGCCACGAGGGGATTTTACCATCATCAACAAAGTCCCCTATCCGAATTCTTATCCGGGAGGTCCTTTGAGTGTATTCGGCACCTTATGGATGGGGCTAAGTAAACCACACTACGGCATTCACGGCACGAACAACCCCTCTTCTATCGGCAAGTATGTATCTCACGGCTGTATTCGCATGTACAATGAGGACGTGAATGCTCTGGGAAAAATCGTGCCCATCGGTACGCCTGTTCGAATCAGACAGCAATAAACATAAACATGAAATGACCCGCCTCTCTTAAACCAAGGCGGGTCTTCTTTACATAAGATGAGTCTTTTTCGTTCTTTCTGCTTCCGTTTCATCCGCTTCCAAGTATACAAGAAATCTTCTCGCTTGTTTGTACATGATCGATAACGTCATTTCCCTGATCTTGTTCATGATCACTTCTTTATCCTCTGGATGCACTTCGGAAGAGAGCTGCTGTTCTTGCAGCTCTAGGTAAGACATCACCCATTCCGGGTCTAACTTATAGGCAGGCAACGACAGCGACTCCTCTACTCTAGTAATCTACTCTAGTCTACAGGTGGAAGCGTCGCTTTCCCAGCCCTCAATTACTGGCTACGCCACTAATTATTTCCCTTGCTCCAATTCCTCTACCAATGCTGATAATTCCGCCCAACGCTCAATGGTTGCTTCCAGCTCTGCCGCCACTTGCTGTTCTTCTGCATAGAGCTTTTCAATTTTGCCGTAATCGCTGCCAGACGCTGCAATCTCTTGCTTTAGCTGGACGCTGCGCTCTTCCAAAGCCGCGATCTTGCCTTCAATCGCATCCCATTCCTTCTGATCCTTGTAAGACAGCTTGCGTGTGCGGTTGTTTCCGCGATTAGCCCCGCTGTTGCTTTGCGTCTTTTCTGCCTGTGGATCCGCTTCTTGCACCTGTATTGCTTTTTCCTGGCGTCTTTCTTCCAGGTACTCGGAGTAGTTGCCATAATAATGACGAATGTTTCCTTGCCCCTCAAAAGCAAACAAATGGTCAACGGTACGATCGAGGAAATAGCGGTCATGCGATACCGTAATGACTGCGCCTGGGAATTGCTCGAGATAGTCTTCCAAAATACTGAGCGTTTGAATATCCAAATCATTCGTAGGCTCATCTAAAAACAGCACATTCGGCTCTCCCATCAGCGTACGGAGCAGATAGAGACGACGACGTTCTCCCCCAGACAGGCGGGAAATCGGTGTCCATTGCATATGCGGCGAAAACAGGAACCGCTCCAGCATTTGTGAAGCCGTGATCGACTCGCCATTGCTCGTCTGAATGACCTCTGCTGCTTCCTTTACATATTCGATGACGCGCAGCTTTTCGTCCATCTCGACATTGTCCTGCGTGTAGTAGGCGATTTTAACAGTCGTCCCGATCTCCAATGAACCGCTATCCGGTTGAATTCTTCCTGCAAGCATGTTCAAGAGAGTTGTTTTCCCACTTCCGTTTGGCCCGATAATCCCCACACGATCACCCGGCAGGACAATATAGCTGAAATCGTTAATCAGTTTTCGCTCACCGTACGCCTTATGGATGTTCGTAAGCTCGATCACCTTTTTGCCGAGACGGCTGGCCCCGAGTGCCATTTCCATCTTGGCAGCAGGTCCATCTACTACTTTATCTCGCAACTCTTCCGCCCGTTGCACACGTGCCTTTTGTTTGGTTGTCCGTGCTTTTGCTCCACGACGAAGCCATGCCAGCTCACGACGAAGCAGATTTTGTCGCTTGCTCTCAACGGCCGCTTCGTTTTCTTCACGCTCCGCCTTTTTCTCCAGGAACATCGCATAATTGCCTTCATAGCTGTACAGCTTGCCGCGATCCAGCTCAAACGTGCGGTTCGTCACGCGATCCAGGAAGTAACGATCATGGGTGACGAGCAGCAAAGCACCCTTGTAGCGGGACAAATACTCTTCCAGCCACTCGACTGTCTCATTGTCAATATGGTTGG
The DNA here is from genome assembly GCF_013284345.1 of Brevibacillus sp. MS2.2. Lineage (NCBI taxonomy): Bacteria > Bacillati > Bacillota > Bacilli > Caryophanales > Paenibacillaceae > Brevibacillus > Brevibacillus sp. MS2.2. The sequence continues at coordinate 100,832 of NZ_JABSUZ010000006.1, read as the reverse complement.
TAGGCTCATCCAAAATGAGCAGGTCTGCTGGTTGGATCAAAGCACGCGCCATTGCTACCCGCTTTTTTTGTCCACCAGAGAGCTCTCCTACCTTTTGTGAGAAATTGTGCAGGCCCAGCTTGGTCAGGATCATTTTGGCTTGCGTATTGCTCTCCCACGCGTCAGCCGCATCCATCCTGTTTTGAACAGCAAACAATCGCGCCTGCTTTTTCTCATCGTCAGGCATTTCCTGAACAGCCTCAAGCGCTGTTTCATAATCACGCAAAAGCTGAATGAGCGGAGAATCACCATAAAATACTTGTTCCAGTACCGTAGAGCTTTCGTCAAAATCGGGATTTTGCGGCAAATACTCCACATGGAAATGATTCGCGTGAACAATTTTCCCGCTATCGGCAGTATCCAAGCCCGCCACGATTTTCAAGAGCGAGGATTTTCCCGTACCATTGACACCGATCAGACCAATTCGCTCTTGCTCGGCAATATGAAAGGAAATGTTATCAAACAATACTTTTTCTCCAAAACCTTTGGAGAGGTTTTCTACTGATAATATTTGCATGAACGTCACCTGTACTTTTCTATTTGCTTATCGAGAAGCCATATAAATCTTACACTCGATGGTATCATGTTTTTCGCGCAAGCTCTAGGGTGATTCAATGGATCGAGCAAATATTGGAATGACGTCTCATTAATGGTAAAATATTGAATATTAAGTAATAATGACACCTGGATAAAAATAAAATAGGAAGCGTCACCAGCAATAAGGTATGTCAACGAGCCCAAACAGAAGAAGCGTACTCTTTTCATCGAGCACGCCTGCTTTTATTCTTCTAACGACTGTCCTACTCTTTGCAGCACGTCGCCGATCCGTTCATTTTGGATGACCTCATCTGCCCACGCATCCAATGGGGTTGGTTCCTGATTGACAATGACCAGTTTGGCTCCTCTTTCTTTTGCATGCTGCGGAAACCAATTGGCCGGACTCACGGTAAGCGAAGAGCCTAATACGATGAACAAATCGGCTTGTTCGGTCCACGAGATGGCCTGATCGACTTGCGATTGCGGCAAAGATTCGCCAAACAGGACAACACCCGGACGCAAAAATCCTCCGCATGCGCAAATCGTCCCTTGTTCCTGTAGATAGCGTGTATTGGCATACTCGGTCCCGCAGGCAAGACAGCGGATTTTCGCAAGGGAGCCATGGAGTTCGGCTACAGCCAAGCTTCCCGCCGCTTGATGAAAGCCGTCTACATTTTGTGTAATGATCCCATGAACCAATCCACGCCGCTCCCATTCAGCTAAGCATTCATGTCCGGCGTGTGGCTTGCATGACAGCAGTCCTTGAATGCGCATCTGATAAAATTCCACAAACGCTTCCCGATTCTCCATCATCGCGCGAGTACTCGCGAGTTGCATCGGATCTTTACCACGCCATAGTCCAGACTGTGAACGAAAATCAGGCAAGCCACTCTCTGTCGACATGCCTGCTCCGGTGAATACAACTGTATAGGAAGATGTCCGCAACCAGTGTGCCAGATGATCCATCATGGTCTCCCCTTCTTCTTTGAAAATGTTCTTCTCCTGATTGTAATAGAAGAATGCCGGAATTGGGAGACCTGCCCATCAGGACACCATCTGTCTTTCCATTCAGTAGGATGGATAAACGGGTTGTGACGGATATCCCGTCGGCTGTTGATAGACTGGGCGCTGTCCATACCCACCCTGCTGCACATAGTAGGCATCGTAATAACCGTAACTGTCTGGCAACTGACTCGAGTAGCCATAGGACGGGTACTGGCTTGAGGCTGCTCTAGCTGGCAACTGCCCCTGCTGCTGACATCCTACAGGCGGTCCAATCACGACTGTTTGGGTAAGAGGCGCAAATGTTTCTTTTACCTTTGCTTCGTCTAAACAATACGTATGTGCCCACACACTTGCTGGAGTCAACCGCAAAATATCGGAGCCAAAGATCACCTCAGGAACAGGCGCATCAAAAATAGCCAGTAGATGCGTATCGTCTGTCAAAGCCATTTCATAATGCCACCAGCCCTGCGGGATATTGGCAACTTGTCTCGGTTTAATATGGTAGTTGAGCAATTGATTAGTAAAAGGATTGATTAAGGACACAATGGCCTCACCAGCGATACAATACACCAGCTCCGCTGCATTTTGATGAATGTGTGGCTCGACTACATTTCCCGTTGTCAGGAAAATATCCAGCAGCGAATTGTTGCCCAATGTATTTAATTGTGCGATCCCCAGGGAATCGATAAAATTCCGATCGTCCTTTTTGAAAAACAGATTATTCCTCAGATCGTACGTGAACTGAGTATTAGGCGATGTATAGTCGCGATAGGAAGTAGCCATCTGTCGTTGATCCTCCCACCGTATGGGTATTTGACTCATTATGCATCTCTATTCTCGTTTACAAAATATGTGCACCCATCTATTCCATCGAGAAAGAGACACAACTTTCACCCTCCCCTTTACACAAGCATATCCTATTAAAAGGCATAACGGGTACTCGAGGAGGGTGATCTTGTTTGACTACTTATTTAGTCTCGGACATACATGGTCAGAATCAGGCTTTTCAAAAGGCGCTGCGGGACGTTTCCTTCTCGCCCCAAGCTGGTGATCGTCTGTACGTATTGGGGGACATGATCGATCGAGGACCTGAATCAAAGGAAGTATTGCTCGATCTACTCGCTCTTCGGCAGGCGTATCCGAACCAAATCTATCTCATAAAAGGCAACCACGAGCAAATGCTCGAGGATTGGCTGTCCGGAAACGGCAATCCGGAGTTATACCTGCGCTACAATGGCGGCGATGCCACCATACGTTCTTTCTTAGGGAATCACCCGCTTCGGCGAGCTTTTCTCAACCGGACGCCTTCTTTGCAGGAACAAGAAGAAGCGCGGCAATTCATCCTTTCTCGCTATCCAACAACCTTGCCAACCTTGTCGTCTCTTCCTCTGTATATAGAGCTGCCAGCCGATCCGCGAACAGGAGCTCCAGCCGTACTTTTGGTACACGCAGGCATTCGACCCGGCATCCGCTTGCAGGATCAAAATCCGCAAGATTTACTATGGATTCGCGAGCCTTTTTATCTTTATTATGATGGAGAACTCCCTGTCATCTTTGGTCATACCCCTGTTCCCGGATTGCCTGAATACACAGGCAGCGGTCCTTGGCGCAGAGACAATATCGTCGGCATTGATGGTGGCGCAGGATATTGGCGAGGCGTCATGCTCGTCGAATGGCCTTCTCTTCAAACCATGTTCGTACCGATTCGGGATAGGCAATCCTCTCCACAAGTACGGGTCTACTGATCGTGCTCGGGGAAAACTGGGAGCTTTCGCACTGGTGCTCCTACCTGCTGCAAGCGCATCGGGTAGTGCATCCAGTATGATGCGGGAGACAAGCCCATTCGTTCAACAAATTATTACTTTTTATAATCTACTTTCGATTTGTAATATGTTAAGATATGGACGAGGTGTTTATATGAAACGTCAGCAAATCGTGGAACAAGCCATGTTTGCCGCTTGGGGAGTCTCCCTGATCGCAACAGGAGGCAGTTTGTTTTTTTCAGAGGTGTTAAAGTACATACCGTGTGACCTGTGCTGGTACCAGCGAATCTTGATGTACCCGCTCGTCATCTTACTCGGAGTGGCCACCGCGAAGAAAGATGACAAGATCGCGTCGTACGCCTTGATTCTCTCCATCATAGGAGGACTCACATCGCTGTATCATTACTCGATTCAAAAAATACCTGCCCTGCAAGATCTCGGTAGCGCTTGCGGCATTGTGCCATGCAACACGGACTATATTAACTGGCTAGGCTTTATCACAATTCCGTTCCTTGCACTCATTGCCTTCACCTTGATCAGCATCCTGCTTGTCATCGTTATGAAAAATGCAAAGGAGAAATGATTCATGAAAAAAGTCATCTTTCTATCCATCCTTGTGGCTGCGATCCTGATCGGTGCGATCGTGTACTCTGACATTTCGAACCGTCAGCTTGCGGAAGGAAACCCTTATGGTAAAGCCAATTTGCACCCCGCTACTCTCGAACAATTGAGTGACCCGCTGTACGATAATCTCATTATGCCTAATGAGCTCAAAGGTAAACTCGATAATCAGGAAGACGCGTTTGTTTACTTTTACAGCCCGGTTTGTGAGCATTGCAAAGCAACTACCCCCGTCCTTGTACCGATCGTGAAAAGCTTGGACATCGATATGAAAAAGCTCAATTTGCTAGAATTTAACGCCAGCTATGGTGAATACAACATCGAATTCACTCCGACCCTCGTTCATTACAAGGGCGGCAAGGAAGTAGCTCGACTCGTCGGTGGACGTGAAGCAAGCGAATGGAAAGCTTGGTTGGAAGAGCAGAAAAAATCATAACATTTGGTAGCCTCCCACAATTCTTTGCGGGAGGCTCTTTTCATATTGGACATACGTGACAAATATGTGAAGAATTTCGTTCTCTTGGAAGAAATAGCCCGAACGAGTCATTAGGCTTTTCCAGTTATTTGCCTATAATGAGTACTGGGGATAATCCTTGAAAACGGAGGTAATCGCATGACCCTCACTTATTTCACTGAAACCTTTGGCTTTCGGGCGACATGGAATCCAGAGCTGATTCTTTTGACCTTCTTGATCGGTCTGGCTTATTTCTCGCTGACCGGACCATTACGCCAAACTTTTCAAGATTCCACACCTGTTACGCGAAAGCAAAAGACTTTTTTCACTCTCGGCTTAATTGGTTTTTACTTTAGTATGGGGAGTCCTTTGAACGTGGCTGGACATTTTTTGTTTAGCGCCCACATGCTGCAACAATCGTTACTCTATCTCGTAATGCCCTTGCTGCTCTTGGCAGGGACCCCGTCATGGTTGATCCGCGGCCTGTTCTATCGTCGGGGGCTCAAGCTGTTCATGCGTTTAGCGAGTCACCCAATACCTGCTATTCTCATGTTCAATGCCCTGTTCTCGTTTTACCATATGCCAGTTATTTTAGACTTGGCAATGAACAACCTGGCCCTGCATAATTTGATTCATTTACTGCTGCTGGTGACTGCGATTTTGATGTGGATGCCTGTTGTCGCGCCGATACCGGAAATTCACCGTCTGTCCGAACTGCAAAAGCTTGCCTACATCTTTGCTAACGGTGTTTTGATTACGCCTGCATGCGCACTGATTATTTTTTCAGCAACACCGTTGTATACGACATATGTAGACGGTCCGTCCATGCTCTGCGCTCCATTCTTTTCCACGCCGATCGACAAATCGATGTTCGCCGTTCCACTGCTCCCTCTGGAGGATCAACGGCTGGGCGGAATAGTAATGAAGCTCATGCAGGAGCTAACGTATGGAGTCGTCCTGGCTTACATCTTCTCTACCTGGTATCGAAAAGAAAAGAATCAGGAAGAGGACGGCCTCATGACACCATAGCCAAAAAGAAACAGAAAGGAGGCGCCACACACACGTGAATATCGCCCCTGCTACCGCTATCCGAATCCGACGGTTGCTCTTGTTGTTACCCGTCCTTGTCCTTGTTGCTCTTGTCGCTTCTTGGGTTTGGTTCGGGCCCAAAAACGCCCAGGCGAAATTACCTGATGTAACTCTGCAAACCATCGATGGACAATCCTATTCGCTAGCACCGCAAAAGAAAACGTTTCGCTTAGTGGAGCTGATTTATACCCGTTGCCCGGATATTTGTCCCACGACAACGGTAAAAATGGTTCAGTTGCAAAAGCGCTTGCTCGAAGCAAACTTGATGGGGCAAGACGTTGAGTTTTTGACCATCACGATTGATCCGCAAAACGACACCCCTGAGGTCATGCGCTACTATGCCAAGCAGTTGGGGATTCAAGAACAAGGCTGGACCCTGCTTCGGGGTGATGACGAAACGATCAAAACGGTTACAAATTCGCTTGGCTTTTTTGCCAATAAGATGGATGATGGATTTATCTCTCATACATCGAGTACATATCTCGTGGATGATAACAATGCCGTCATTCAAAAATTCGGCATGGGTGACGATTTCGATCCCGAACAAATTTATCAGGAACTGTTGAAATTGAAGAAGGAAGGGTAATCCAACATGAAACGTACGATGATTCTGCTCTTATCCATGCTTATGCTCCTTTTAGCCGCTTGTGGAAAAGAGAACGAGCAACAAGCTTTTCAACCCGGAGCTCCCGTTGAGGCTGCCTTTACATTGGAACCAAAGGAGCTTGTAGCGGGCGACACCGTTACCTTCTCCGTTAAAGTTACGCAAGATGGCCAACCCGTGGATGACGCCAAGGAAGTGAAGTTCGAATGGTGGAAAGATGGGCAAGAAAAGCATGAAACGATCCCGGCTTCGCTGCAAGGAGACGGTATCTACACGGCCCAACAAATCATTAGCGAGCCAGGCACTTATTTTGTCTACTACCATGTAACGGCACGTGATTTCCACAATATGCAGAAGACACCTTTTACCGTAAACAGCAAGGCTGGTGAGACGCCTGGGACGACGCCATCCGCACCTCCAGCTAACGCAGGTCAGTCACATGATCATGAGGCGGCAGGTCACGCGAATGGGGAAACCGTTGATTATCATTTCTCTCCAGCCGACAATATTCAAGTAGCAACACCAACTGCTCTCACCGTTCATCTCATGAAAGACAACAAAGCGTTGGACAAAGCGACAGTCAAGTTCGAGTTCTGGCGGGGAACTGACCAAAAGCACAGCTTCGTCGATGCAACGGAAACGGCGGCTGGTCAGTATGAAGGCAACGCACAGTTCCCTACTGCTGGAGATTATACAGTGAAGGTCCATGTGGAAAAGGAAGACATTCATGATCACAAAGATTTTTCACTTTCCATAAAATAAGAATGCAAAATAAAGCGGCCATCCTCCCAAGGAATGGCCGTTTTGCTCGTAAATTCGGTTAGCAGGTAAAATAGGCGATTCGATTCAAGTCTGTCCCGTAATACTCCCAACGATATCCAGTCCAGCGGTATCCAGTTACAGAGTGACGACTGACATAGACGGGGTAAAACCAGAAAGAGCGACCATTTTTCAGCCAAACGTACGTGTAACGATATAAGCAGGGATAGAATCCGCCAGCATCAATCCGGCGTGTTCCCCCATATCCTCTTGCTCCCGGTGCACTTGGCGTCCTACTCGGTGGAGGACCTGGTGGCGGAGGGGGAAAACCTCCTGGTGAACCGGGGGAACCAGGGGAGCCTGGAAAATCTGGAGAACCATCTCGGCCGCCAGGGGGAAATTGATATGACATGACGTGTCACCTCCTACTAGTCTCCCTATAGGAAATGCAGCAAACGCACAGATGGTATGTGCGTTTGCCCGCCGTCATTCACCTATTTTTTCCGCAATAGCCTGTATATAAATCCCTTGTCCGCCACCCCGCAGGCGTCCCCACTCTTTTATCCTTTCCCAGTGTTTCGATTACTTTGATGGGCTGTAATCCTGCACAAAAATTGCACAGTCTCTCCCATTTTCAACCGATTTGATCCTTTTACGAGAAAGGCTGTATTTGGCTGCAGTTGTTTTGCTAGACGCCGATGCAAGCCTGCCTTACTCAAGCAATGTCTCACCCGATTTGCCGGAAATCCGGAGCGAATCGCTGCTCTTGCAATATACCTAGCACTACTTCCCAGCGTATATAAATAGTCTACATTTTTTTGACTCAAATATTTCCCGACATCCTCATGACCTTTCACGTCGTATTTGCCCATTTCCAGCATGCTGGCGAGCACGGCGATCTTTGTGGTATGCCCGACCTGGCTTAACACATCAATCGCTGCCTTGGCCGCATCCGGATTCGAACTAAAGGTATCATCCAGCACCTGAATGTTATTCGCGAGTCGATAGCTGGTAAGACGTTTTCGCTGTCCGCGAAACTGACTTAACCCGTGACGAATGTCATCGACGGGAATCCCCATCGTATGTGCGACTGCGATAGCAGCCAATGCGTTGTATAAATTATGCTCGCCAGGAATAGGAACAAAAAATGACTCCTTTTCTCCACGCAAAGAACATTCGAATCGAAACCCATTGCCTTCTGTTTTCGTTCGGCCCGCCTTATAGTCCGCCTCATGCTCCTTGCCAAATGTCACGATTTTTCCCATGAACGAACCCAGGTAAGGCTGTTGAATAAACTCGCGAGAATAGGGACAATCCCAATTCAGAAAAATGGTTCCCGTGGGTTTCATATGACGAATTAACTCCGTTTTTGCTAACGCCAGCTGCCTAGCATCACCGCCAAAATTTCCAATATGAGCCGTGCCTATATTCGTAATGACTCCCATAGATGGCTGGATGATTTTGCAGTGCTGTCGCAAATGACCGCTTCGATAAATTCCATACTCAAGCACTGCGGCCTTGTGCTCGTCCCGAATTCTTTTGGTATGCGCTCTTGTATTTCCCAGGAAGTTCTTGTTGTACATCGATTTATATGTGGGCATGCGTAGATTCAGGATGGTGTAGATCATTTCCTTTGTTGTGGTCTTCCCTGCGCTTCCCGTCACGGCGATAACCGGCTTGTCGAGAATCAGTGTCTTTACCGGTACAGCAGCTCTTCTCTTCTTTTTCACGGGCATCACCCCTTTGCCTCGTTCTTCTCTCGATCAGCTTTCCTATTGTATGAACGACATAGACAGCCTGTATAGACCATTATCTATGAAAACGTTCCGCTACTATCCAAATCAGACGGACGACTTCTGGAATAGAGTAGCAAGGGAGGTGAAGCGAATGAAAAAGAAGGCCACCATCGCCGCTGTAGGCGACATCCTGATGTGGAAAGAGCAGGTGGCAACTGCCAGACTGCCTGGTACAGATCAATTCTCTTTTACGGATATGTTTCACCCCGTGACACCGATTCTCTCAGCGACAGATCTCACGATTGGCAATTTAGAAACCACCTTTTCCGGGAAGGCGCAGCCCTATCAAATCGGTTCGGCACGAACCGGTTACCCTCGCTTCAACTGTCCAGATGAATTGGCTCGGGACTTGAAAGCATCTGGCTTTGACGTATTGACGACAGTGAATAACCACTGTCTGGATGGCGGAGTAACCGGACTATGCCGAACCCTTGATGTTTTGGATCGATACAAGCTTGCTCATACCGGAACCTATCGAAGCCTTGAGGAGGCAAATACCTTCTTGATCAAGGAGGTAAACGGTATTCGCATCGCCATGCTTGCGTACACCTACGGGACAAACAAGCAGGTGATCCCCGCTCATACGCCATGGATGGTCCGACTTCTTCATCTTGACACGATATTATCCGACCTGAGAAAAGTCCGTCCTCTCGTCGATGTCGTGATCATTTCCCTACACTTTGGGATTGAATTCCGCTATACACCGACGACTCGCCAACGACATCTCGTACAAAGCCTGCTTGACAACGGAGCTGATGTCATCCTTGGGGCTCACCCTCATGTACTGCAGCCTGTTGTCACCCCGAGTATCACGACTGCTCACGGAACAAAGAGACAAACACTAGTCGCGTATTCTTTGGGCAATTTCACATCAGAGAAAATGCTCTCGTTTGATCAATCTCAGTGCGGAGCAATCCTGCGATTTACTGTCGAGAAGGATGAGCGGAATCAGATTTCACTCGAGCAAATTTCGGTCATCCCGACGTTTTCGCAACGCTACGTAAGTCAAGGGCGTATACGCTTTCGTGTCATCCCCATGCGTTCGTATCTAAAAAGCCCTGATCTGTATGTGCGACCCCTACAGAGAAAAAAGCTCCAGTTGCTGTGGAATCGCGCCATCCGTATCATAGGCAGGTCGCGGGGCGTATTGATTGAATAACACTGAAGCAAACGAGGGAGCCGTCAGTTTACTCCCTCCCCTTCCTCTTTTCCTACAAAGACCGCGATTGACGATTCACAGAACATTTTGGTAAAATCCTTTTGTAACTAACGAAATTAACTTAGATAGTTACAGAGGAGAGATGACTTGCATGATCACAGTTCGCCGTATCCACTCGGAGGATTTACCTGCATTTCTTGCCTTCCCGAACCACCCTGCATCCGTTCGGGATGATATAGCTGCTTACCTCGACAAAATGTTCGCACGAGGAGCCATGCGTCAGGACTGGTGCTTTATTCTGGAGGTACAAGGTGAGATCACTGGCCGTCTTGCCTTCTGGACATTGCCTGGCAGTAATCAAGCGACTGATTTGGTATTGTGGGAGCTTCCATGGAAAGAAACAGAATGTCCTTCGCTTGGAGCTCATTTTTTGCGCGAAGTCTTTACACTCATGGCAGGAAATCTTTCGGAGAAAATCGGCTACGTCCTGGATTCACCTTCCTCCTCTCCCCAATGGCAAACGGATCACCAAGAGCAAAGAAATGTACTGGAGGCACTCGGCTTCCAAATTAGCCGGGAAACAAACCGCTTTGAATGGCATGCTCCGATTGATGCAACTGCTATACCGTCAAACAAAGCGCATGATCTGATCGTCTACCGCAGTCTTCCTGAGGTTGGCGAAGCTGCATTTGTGGATGCCATCATGCGCGTCTCGCAATTCACCTATGATCAACAAATTACAGAGGAGCGCATGGAAAAAGGCCCTCTAGTCCAAGCACAGGAAATGTTCAAGGATTTACAGCAAATGAAATACGAACCGGAATGGTGGCAGCTTGCCTATACAGAAAAAAATGAGCTCATTGGATTTTTGATGCCTACGGTCAGCCCTACCTTTGCTACGATTGGATACATAGGTGTTCTCCCCGAGCAAAGAGGACACGGCTATATTGATCGATTGCTGAAGCAAGCCACAGACGTTCTTGTTCTAGCAGGAGAAACATCCATTCGCGCAGATACCGATGTAAAAAACACGCCAATGGCCAAAGCCTTTTTACGCGCTGGATACCAGCACTTTGCCAGTCGCCAAGAATTCTCACTGGATCATGGCTTGCCGCTCTAACGCACATACAAAAAAGGGGGTGATTGCAGTAACAATCACTCCCCTTACTTCCCTTGTATGGACAATATTTATGGGACAATCTCAGACATTTCTTCCGGGCATACAGCTTGCTTTAGCATTTCTGTTGCCTGTTCCGTATCTACGTCTTTTACCAATTCAATCTCACTAATGAGGAGCTGCTGCGCATTATCCAGCATCACTTTGTCACTCGTTCCCAATACTTTTTCTTTACTCATACCAACCAAATCGCGAATGACCTCAGATTGCTCGTAAATATCGCCACTCTTCATTTTTTCTGTATGAAGCTTGTAGCGCTGCGCTGCATTCAAGGCGGTGTCGCGTTGCCCCTCTCGCATGGCGGCCAAGACATTCTCCAGAATGTCGGATTCGACCACCTTTCGAATACCAAGAGCGGACATCTTTTCAACCGGGACCATGATGTTTAACTCTTTCAGCAGCATGTTGAGCACATAATAGAGGTGTTTTTCACCCAGAAATTCTTTCTCCTCCATCGCCTCGATTACGCCTGCCCCGTGCATCGGATAAAAAACCTTGTCTCCAACTTGAAACATACGTCCACCTCCTTCAAAGCAATCTATATCCATTATAGCACAAATATCGAATTTAAAATTTTTTATTTTATCATGACGTTTAAAATTAAGTCAATAAAAAATTTACATCTTACTTATGGAGCGTTTCTGTTGCCATTCGCCGCCTAGTTTGAATACGATCACACCCCCGACAATGACCAGAACTCCAAACAATTGCGTGAAAGTAATCGGCACTTGAACCAGCCCTAACCAGCCGATTGAATCCGACCATAAAGCAAAGCCAAGCTGCGCAGTGAGAACGATGGAAATGGCATACGTTGGGCCAAGCAGTCTCATCCCTTGCACCAGACAAAAGACCACCCCAACACCGATCATGCCACTGAACCAGTACCACGGCTGCATAGCTGGAAGCGAAAACAACTGATTGCCTTCGAAAATGAGACCCATCGTCAAAGACGACAGAAATCCCATCCCAAGCACAAGTGTCGTCGTAGACCATGTTCCTGCCTGTTCACTTACTTTCCTGTTGAAAATATTTTGCAGGCTGACCAACAAGCCAGCCAGTAACGCGAAGAATAACCCGACTACCATGTTATTGACACTCCTGTCTCCTTATTCGTTCGAAGTCTCGCTCGCCATTTTAGCTAAACCTTCCCTATCCTTGATCAGAAGGAATCCATTGGCACGCTCAATCAGTCCCTCCTTGCAGAACTGCTGGATGACCCGATTCAAATGTCTGTAGCTCGTCCCAATCATATTCGCTGCATCCAAGAGATTGCTCGTACTGATTTGTTCTTTGTTGGCAGTATTCCACTCTTCTATGGAAACGGACAACAAATAACGAGCGAAACGTACCTCAACTGGGTACAGAAGGTTGATGCTTAATGAGTTGGACTTCACACAAAATTTATGCGTAATGATTTGCAGTAAAAATTGCAGGAGTGGAGCGTAGTCTGTTCCGTATTTTTTCAACCAGCGATAATGAATTCCGATCATCTGAACAGACGAGGCTGCTTCCACCGAATTCAGATAAGAAATTCCCCTTACATACTCAATATCTCCGATCACTTCAAGCGGCTTTTTAAAGGAAAGGATCAGGGTTTTTCCCTCGGGGGAAGTCGTAAAAATCTTTACTTTGCCCTCCACCAAAACATACAGATGACAGGCCGTTTCGCCCTGAGCACAAATGAGCTCCCCTTGTTCAAATTGAAACAAGGACAAATACGGCAGAAAAGGCTCATGAAAAACAGACGCTAACTGATGGTCACGGAGATATTGTTGCAAAAGCTCACGATTTTCGATTTCCTTCATTTCTCTGTTTCACCCTCTCGACATCAGGCTCTCAGTATCAGTACCCCCAGAATCATCATCCCGATCCCAATAAAATGCGGCAGCCTCATCTTTTGTTTATCCACACCGAACCACCCATTACTGTCAATGAGAAAAGTCAGGCTTAGCTGCGCAATCAAGAGGGCGGAAATCGTCATGGTTACCCCGATATGGTGAATGGCCGTAACATTGCTAAAAATGATAAACGCGGCGAATGCCCCACCTGTCAAATATAACGGTTTCACTCGCCTGTATGCCTGCCATTTTCCATCTCGAAAAAACAACAGGAGTAAAAAAGCCGTGAGGAAACCCGTTAACTGCGTAAGTGTCGCGGTTTGCCAAGTACCAATATCTTGACTGATTCTTGAATTCGCTACACCTTGCAAGGTAATGAAAACACCGCCCAAAATAGCAAAAATAATTCCTTTCATCCTCTCACCTCACACTGATCTGTTCCTAATTAAAAAGGATCGCAAGGTGGATAGGGAAGGACATATGTCCTCATGGTTTTTGTTGCAAAAAACAAAGGAGAGAACCTTCCCGTTTGAAGGCCCTCTCGCTCATTCTTCTCATTGAATCTTTTTCTGTTTCACGATTCCTATTACAAGCAGAATAATCATCCCAATGATCGTGATCGGCAGAAGCCATTTCCCAAAGCCGCCTCCCCATCCTAACGCAATGGAAACCGACTCCAACAAGATTACGGAAAAAATAATTAAGCAGCTATTTTTTATTTGGTTTACGATTTTTCGACTGTGCAAATAAAACGACTCGGCATTCAATTCAGTGAAGCGTGCCGGATAATTATGCAGCTCTGGATGTTTTTCGAGTATCTGCATGAGGAAAATGATAAAGACACCACCAATCCCAGGTAAAAGAAGCAGTTCCCATTTTGAGCCCCAGCGATCTACTTCACCCAGAGCATTGTAATGGGCAGGCACCTCGTCAGGAAGCTTATTCCATGCAAAGACTAAAAAGAGTAGCGATCCCACGAAAAATAAACAACCAACTACATCCCATAACCATTCGCTGCCTGTCTTTGGGATATGCATGATTGGCCTCTTCATTTTCTCCCCCCTTACTGCTGCTGCTCCTACAAGTATTTTACCATTTATGTTTATTTCCGAGTCAAGGTCAATCCGTTACACACTTCTGGGCGTTTTTACATATCTTGATGTGGAGTAAGGAGGGAAAAACAGTGAACGACCCTTTGCGAGAAAGCATGTTGTTTGAGCATCGTTTCTGGCTACAAATTCTGGGCGATCATGCCCGCTTTATTTTTCAATCACTCGCTCCGAATGAAGAGCAGGAGATTGAAAGAGCCATATACTTTATCGTGTCATTCGATAACTTACTGGATAACGCCAGGCAAAACCTGTCTTCAGATGAACTTCTCACCCTCAACCAGCAAGCAAGTGCGCTCACCCAACAACTTCGTGATTTTAAACTCCACATTTTGGAAAGGCACCTCATCAGTAAAATATCGATCAGTCTTCCCCCAACGTTTTTAAACCACATGGTCAACGAACTAGAAGAATATGAACGAATTTTGCATGCTTTTCTCTCCGGAAGCTTACCATCTGCCAATCACCCGGTAGAGCTCCACCTTCTGTGGCTATCCGATGCGGTAGGGCATGCAGCCACTATCACTTCCCTTTTGGACATGGTGGAAAAAGACTATCAGCTTAAAAGTGAGCAATTCACCAAAAAATTCGAGCATTTTTACCTAAAAGCGGTGGAGTTGGCCGGGTATCTCCGAACAAACTTGAATAACTTCCCGGCACTACGTCGTTTTAACCATCAAGCAGAAATGGAAATGAAGCTTTTTCAGGTATTCTTGCATGAATTGGGAGAGATGCGAATGTGCGATGAATTGCTAGGAGTTTTCTCCCCACTTATGGCCGACCATATGTCTCGAGAAGAATGCTACTATTTGATGAAGCTATCTGAGGTTGCCGACGTACAATCACCAGACTGTTTCCCGACCAGACCGCGAATCGAGTAAAAGCTTAACCATGTTCAGAACGGGGCGAAAGCTAAAGGCTTTACGCCTCTTTTTCATTCTTTCTTTGCGATATCCACTCTTGCATAAGCAAGCAGGAAGCTGTCCTCATATGCTATACAGTACCAACGTTAAGGAGGAAGTGTCATGGATCCTATTGAGCATCACAGACAGCGAATGCATCACCACATGAGGCAAGCAGAACGTTTTCGCTCTTTAGCTTTTGAACATCGGCATGATCGCATGCGTCATCATACCTTTAGAGAAAGAGAACACTTCCATCGCATGCGGGCCCATCACCACAGAACGCAAATGCATTCGATGCGTCGTTTTTAACATGGAAAACTCCCGTTACTGGGAGTTTTTTTATGGGACAAGCACACCCGAGACAATTGTATGAAGAAATGGGCACCATTCTTTTATTCATTCTGTGCTCATGCCCATTCACGAAACTGGGTAAACGCATAGACATACATCATATGTGATCAAAAGTGGAAAATGGGCTATGATCCGCCCAAATCCTTATGCGGAGGTACAACATGACAGATGTTTTTGTTGAACGATCATTAGAGGAAATACGTTTTTGGTCCCGCATCATGAAAGAACACTCCCTGTTTCTCAAATTGGGCTTTAACTGCGAAGACACAAAATTGATTGAAGAAGCGAATCGCTTTTACAGCATTTTTGAAGAAATTGAAAGCCAAGCCCTTGCCTTTTCTTCTGATGTAGACCCTCAACGAATCTATGACTTTAATCAAATCGTTCACAATGCCGCTTCCTATATTTGGGCTTTTAAACGCAAAGTACTCGGACTCATTATTCGTTGCAAAATCGGTGGTAACAACTTTCCGCTGTTGGTCGATCACGTGAGCCGGGAAGCCGCCTATTTCCGGAATCGATTAGAACAACTGAATACAGGAAACCTTGATCCCTTACCAGATGCGGTGATTAATGAAAATGTCTTTTTCCTGCGAATCATGGCTGACCATGCGAAATTTATTAACCATTTGCTCGATCCTTCCGAAAGAAAGCTAGTGGATCAAGCTAGAGAATTTAGTCATGATTTTGATCAATTATTGTTCCAAGCTCAGGATCTTGATTCCATGCGTCCCCAGTCTCAAACGAAACCGCTCCTGAATCAATTTGTCGATCAAAATCGCGTATCCGTCCGTCAATTGCGTGACTTCAAAAAAACTGCTCGTGATCTGATTGAGGAATGCAAAATCAAGAGCATAATCCCCCCGTTGCTCGCTGACCATGTATTTAGAGAAGCCTCGCATTTTCTAGAGATTTTAGATGCCTTTGAAGTATCCCTTACACACGTAAAGTAGGGAAGGAAAACAGGAGGTACAGCTTCTGTCTAACAAAATTCACCCGTAAGAGTCCGCATAAACACCTCATTAAATTGTTCAATATGGGGAGACTCCGCCCACCTCGATAAAAAAAGCACCCAAGAGGTGCTTTTACGTCTATCTATTCCGATAGCCATTATTTTAAATTAAGAAAAATAACCGTTTCCCCTCTTTCCCCTCTTACTTCCACCGCGTTCGATACTGCAATTACATTATTGTTTTGGTCTAAAGCATAAGCATGTATTCTGTATAGTTTTCCAATTCGCAAACTATAAATTTTTGTGCTAGTTGAGTACGAAGTACCACCTGCGTCCTCATATCCATCGGTTATATTGTAACGAACCCACTTATATCTATCTACATTTGGAACATGATTAAAACGCACTTCAATATCTTGAAACTCTTCCTGTTCAGCAGAAGCTTTTGATAACTCGTTAGATGAAGAATATGGAGTGGTTGCAGTAGTTACAGGTGTTTGCTGCCCCTCCTGTGCAAATGCAGGAACTGCTGAAGTCAATAATGCCACTGTCGCTAAGCTTGTCATAAACTTTTTCATCGTAAAACACTCCTTTTTACATTTCTTTTTACCCGCCTTCTGAAGAAGAGCAAGTTGATAGGGAGTAGACTTGGTCATGGTGAGTCTTACTGGTCATTACATGTATTGATTTACCGATACAGAAACATCAGCCGGATCACTTGAGTGATTACGGAAGTTCACATAGTACGTGCCAGGTGGGAGCCAAAACGTCTGTTTGCCTATGACTTCTCCTTTTATCTGAAACGTCTTTGGTTCCTTACCTGGGGAAACCACTACGTATTCGATATCAGCATTCTGTCCCGTATGGTGGGTGGTAATCTCTACTACTCGGTAGTAGTTAACAGTGAACTTGGCATAATCCTCATAAGCGATCCATCCATCAGTATTTCTTAATCCTAGTTTTCTAAAAAAGATGTTTTCATTTGATTGCTGCTGAACATTTTTGATTTGCTGATCTCTACCAATGACACTGCCCTCTTGTAACCTAATCTTTTCTTGGCCTAATTTCTCAGTTTGTGAAACGTCATTTGCAAACACAACTTGCGAACCGAAAGTTAATGCAGAAACAACGGCACCTAAAGTCATTAACTTTTTAATCATACTCCACACTCCCACTTAATCTTTTCGAACAAATCCTTTTTCATATTTCTTTATAAAACCAAAATTAATACATAATTCCCATCTCCTTCCAATTATTTCAAAGACATCATAGCATGCGTTTCTAAACAATACAACCGTATTATTTAAAAACGTTCCAATTTTTTCCTTTTAGCTAGCATAATCTCCATTTATTCCCCCAGTCCGGTAAATCCCTGCATAGTAATTCCCAAAGGAGTTTGGCGTGGCCGCTTCCTTTATTTAGCTATTGGAATTTGGAATGTTTTTACATACTTTGGCAAAAGTGACGAGTGATTTAACTTAGGAATATACTAAATAACATGAGAGACACCTCCTCTAAGACAGGATGGTGCCTCTTTTTATTCATAGGTTAAGATATATTTGGGTCCCTCATTCTTTGGACTTCTGACCTTTGCAGGTATAGCTAGTTCCCTTTGCTCAAGCTAATCACATCCCTTCGACATATCGCTGGGTGGTGTTATTATTGAAAAAGAACTTAATTGGAGGACAAAAGCATGACACACAGAAAAATGCTGATGTTGATTGTGGTGCTGCTGGTCGGAGCCGCCTATTTCTTTGGACTTGTGCCAATAGAGAACAAAACAGTCAGCAACGGGAACGTAGACCATACGATTGTTTTTCCATCTGATCGATACCCTCAGACTGCAAAGCATATCAAAAAAGCGATTGCCTCTGGGAAGTCCGCTGTATGTACAATTGACCGCGATGGAGCAGATGAAAATCGTGAAGAATCACTCAAAGGCATACCTACAAAAAAGGGACTCGATCGAGACGAATGGCCGATGGCAATGTGTGCTGAGGGTGGAACAGGGGCACATATCGAATACATATCACCATCCGATAATCGAGGAGCTGGATCGTGGATTTCCAATCAACTAGAGGATTTTCCAAACGGAACTAAGGTTGAAATCCTGGTCAAATAAAGTGTCTGTTTTGTGCACCCACAGATTACTGATACGAATAAACATTTCACAGCAAAGAACCCGTCTCCTTAAAACAGGGACGGGTGATCTATTTCTTGAATGGAATCAGGAACATTGTTTTTAGGCTACCGACCATTGCTGGTACAGGATAGGCTCTCATCTGATCATGCACAGATTTCATTTTCATGGAATAGTGAGCCTGATCTCGATTCAATGACTCTTATCATTTCTAGTTACAAAAAATCAACACAATACAACCACTGAGTAGCCCGTTTCATTCTATCTTCATAATATTTTTGGTTAAAACCGGACATTATCATTGATTCACTGAATTTTATGGTTTCTACTAGGATGAATTCGACAAATTCCTTTTTAGGCAGAATCGTTTCTTTCTCAAAATCAAAAATCGAGTCAGTCACTTTAACTGAATATTGAATAGTATTACTTGGAAGATCTACTAGTGAAAAATAACTCTGTGTGCCAGTGAATTGAACATTAGCAAAATTAAATTTGATAAATCGACTCACGAGGGATAAAAAATCGCCCCAAAGATCGGTTTCGAAGACATGTTTATGCAACAATGTATCCTCATTGAAGGTAAGGTGAATGGCTGTATCAACATACCGGCGATCTCTTTTGCACGAGAAGTACTTATTCATTTTTTCCCTATCGTCCAATGAGACAAAAACTAAATCAAAGCAGTCAATGAAGGTTTTGTTTTCTTTACACATTTCTTCTTGGTTTATGAACTGTCTTGGTTTTAAAATATATGTTTCTTGTGCGAACATATGGCGTTCCCTTTCTATATACCAATCATAAGTTTAGCTCGTTATCAAAGATATATGGAATCGTAATATATTTCCCTTGTTACTCGCAACATTTTCGCCCTGTTTCATAAGGTAGAGCCCTCTTTTTAATAAAAGAGGGCTCTCAGTGTTATTATATTCCGTCTTTAGCCACATTTAACCACCTGCTTTAGCTGGCAAACCATTAGATCAATTATATAGTGGTGAGAAATATAAATTAAAATAAAATCCAAAAAATTCCATATACAACTAACATATAAGGTGCTAATAATATTATATACCAAATTTTAGGAGGTAGTAGCGTGTGAAAAAAGTAATGTCTGGGTTGCTTACATTAGTTTTGCTCTCTAGTCTCATCCCCGTTGCCTCTGCTAAGGAGTCTCCAGCACTAGATAATTTTAATGCCTCAGCAACTTATCCTGACATTGAGCCGGACAACAACAAACTAAGTGGTGCCGGTCTCTATGCTATCGGTGGACAAATTAATGGTTTTCAAGATGACCAATCCACCGATTATTATAAAGTTACTCCTCCAAGATCAGGCACCGTTCGCTTTGAGTTTGTCTACGCTCGTGGAACAAAAGGTAGTGGTGTAGGATATCAAGACTTTTGGCTACGATTAAATGCAAATGGGTCGTACAACGCAAATGTCGCCAATTACGATAATAAGTTTTTCGATGTCTACCTCGAAGCAAACAAAACATACAACCTAAGAGTAGATACAATCATTTCTAATGACAACCTTCCTGATGAATACTATGTATATAGCAGGTACTTGGATTAAGCTACACATTTCCATTGAGCAGGGAGACCACGACTCCCTCAAAGACAAGCCACTCATATACTGGGTGGCTTGTTTCACTTCATTCTATCCCTCTTAACACTCTTAGAACCAATCATCAACATGACAGCCTCTCAATATCCCGCCAACATACGGGGGTGTTCCCCTATTGTGACTACCATATTCCGTAGACAAAGATGAGATGTAACCGACAAGGGCCGAGAGCCCGAAGCCTTAGGTCTCGCATGTAATCCCCTTGCCGGTAAATCCCAGCAGAGTAATTCCCGATTTTTCAAAGCTCCGAGAGGGGTCCTAAAACTTGAAAACTGCTGAAATGCACACATTAGAAAATAATCCCAACGTTACTGATTTCTCCATTTCAAATCATCCTGCCTTTTATCCCCGATTTTGTCCGGTTTTTATCCAGCTTTTGTCGAGATTTTTTGAGGAGCTTGCATTTAAAACTCCAATCAAAAAAACACCTCAAAGCTAGTCTCTGGCACATCTGTTATAAGCAATTGAGCCCGTTAAATCATTTTATTACAGGTGGGATTCTTCCATGTAACCAATCTAAAATGAATGGGGCTTGATGAGGATTTAAATTGTTAGGTATTTCATTTTTATATCTGAATTGAAGTTGTGTACTTTCCTCATTGCCTTGTAGTGTACCTGCAAAATTAGTTACATGAAAAATAATCTGTACACTAAAAACTTTATCTCCATTTGTATACTGGGCAAAACCATTTTTTCCAGAGTAGATACCAAACAACTTAAATTGATTGATTACCAGATTGGTTTCCTCGAAAACTTCCCTTCTAACAGCTTCCTCAAAGGTTTCCCCAATTTCCAGTAGGCCACCTGGAAGACCCCAAATATCTCTTTTTTGTTGAAGCAGAATTCTCCCAAAGTCATCCTCCATTATAGCCCCACAGCCTACTGTTAATAGTGTTTCATGACCAATGAGTTTTCTCATTGTTGTTATATAGTCATTCAAAATGCTTTTACCCCCTATTTACTTTTTACAAGACTTTTCTTCAAGCATTCTTAAAACACCGTTCATTATTCGATCCCTTAGCATATTAACGGAAATTAGAAACTCTAATTATATGAAAATACGATAATCAACTCAGTATTGTTTCATGAAAAATAGAAAAGACGCTCAAATCATACCGAGCGCTGTAGCAATTTGAAGAATCGCCTACTTTTTGTGTCAGTTCATTTTTATAAGACTTCATGCTGTGGTTTGTTATAAGGTGTTTTGCACACGAAAAATATTGTAAAAAATTGGTTTATTATGTAATATATACTAGAATCTAAAAATTAGGAGATGATAGATTTGAAAAAGTTTGCTCAAGCAGCTATGCTCGCATTACTTACTGCCTCTTTTGTTATTCCAACAGGGGCAGAAGCCGCCAATTCTCAACAAACTTCTAATACCGTTGCACCTTCTACAACAACACAAGTAGCAAATTTTTCGAACTTAGGCAAAAGTAATAAGACTAGTTCGTCTGGGTATTTCAATGTAAATACAGAAGGCTATGTTACAGTTAATGTGAGTCAGACTCATAATAGTGACACCGCTTATGTTCTCTATGCAATTGTTAAAGACCGTCCGGATGGTACTACAACCTCCTATGGCAGTGCAAACTTAGATGGAAATGGATCCTTTAGCTTCACAAGTAGTAAACCGCTACCAGTTGGCGAATATTACATTAGATATAACAGCAAAAGGACCGGGAGAACTTCTGGTACTATTTCAGTCACAACACCATAAACCTACTCTTTTGAAAGAGGCTTTCTACGGAAGGCCTCTTGTTAATTTCGTTTGTTTAAACAACTTGATTATCTAAATTTCTCTTTTGTTAAGCAGACGGCAGCATCGCTGTTAGTGATATCTTGCAAGATATCCCCTTTGAAAATCTCCTTGCCGTTCTTTTCACGTAGCCTGGTGAATTGCATCCCGTTCCCCTCCCCAATTCCAGAGTCCTTGCTGTCCTTTCGATGTCATCGGCTCATCTATCTGCTCAACGTCATCTAATTGCCAGGCATAGCGCCCTTTGTCGTAATATCCAAAATCGGTATCTTATACGGATTTGATTATGTTGTCTCATACATTCCAATAGTTTAACAACCAAACCGGCTTAAATTACCACGGCATTACAATCATTCGTAACGAAGGTGCGAACCTGCTCAAAGACACTTGCACCAGAGATGATCTGACGAAAACCCTAGCTGCTTTGGCAGCAATTGCTGAACGGGCTTTTCATGAAAACTACAATATTGTTCACCATGGTATTTAGACCAAATAATTCACTCTCAAACGGATTGAAGTTGACTCTTTGCCTACTGTATAATATTCCCAAAAATAAGGGTGGGAAGTTGAGAATGAAAAACTTATATTTGTTACTGGCAATTTTGGGAGCAGTCTTGCCTTACAGTTATTTCATTCCGTTCCTTCGTGCAAATGGATTAGATATCAAACTCTTTACATCGGAACTTTTTGCAAACAACATTTCTTCGTTTTTTGCAACCGATTTTCTAATCTCTTGCTTAATTTTCTGGGTATTTCTTTTTCAAGAAGTTAGAAAGCATCACATTAAGCATTGGTGGATTTACATAGCTGCAACTTTAACTGTTGGTCTATCATTTGCTTTTCCTCTGTTTCTTTACTTCAGACAAAAAACCATAGAAGGTCATAAACGATTTGATTTAACATAATTGAGGTTATGATCATTTGAAAAATTTCTAGCGTGTTAGATAAAACCATAGATGGGGAGAATAACTATCGTTACTCTTGAAAAACTCTTCAAGGAGGGAACGAATTGGGGAAATATCGCTGTTATTATTGTGAACGTGAAACCGACAGCGTTCGCCAAATCACGTTTTTCCAAGGTAAGCAGGATCGCAACGAACTATTGTGCGATACCTGTCATGCTGATTGGATTGAATCCCTAAAGAGTGAGCCATAGGCAGGGTAACGATTCCCACTCCCACCCATAGTGAATGTGCTATCGGTGGGTTCTTTTTTGCCCATCCTGCTACGTTACGCTCCAAGAAAAGGAGTGTTGTTTCATGTAGAGGTCTTCTGCCTACTAAAGTCGCTCATTTGTTCGCACTATCCTTACCTTCTTTCTTTTTCTGAATAACCTTCAGACTGGATACAATTTAGATAAATATCACTTAGGACAAAAAGATTTAAATGCGAATATAGATCAATTCCCACCTTGCTTCCGACTTTAAGCTTTACATCAGGGTGAATTGTTTCAAACATCAGATGTTACGATTGTTTTTTCGTGTAAAAAATGAAAGTGGTGCGGATACAATCATTTTTGAAGCTACTCGCACAGCAATCACCCGTAAGACGGCTGGTTTAAAGAATGCCTCTCTTACGGGTGATCTTTTTCAAATGAATTTCCTTTACGCCTTGAACTTTTATCTTCCCTACGGCTGTTTCGTTCGATAAAACTCATTAAACAGCTTCATTAACGCTCGCTTTTCGATACGGGATACATACGAACGAGAAATGCCCAGCTCACGTGCAATTTCACGCTGTGTCTTTTCTTTGTCCTGATCCAGCCCGAACCTGCCGATGATCACCTCTTTTTCGCGCTCATCAAGGATGTGTATGTGCTGGTAAATCTTATTGGACTCCAGCTTGAGCTGTACAGCGTCGACCACTTCGTCGGTTTCTGTGCCAAGGACGTCGATTAAGGTGATTTCATTTCATTCCCTTCTTTATCCGTCCCGATTGGGTCGTGCAAGGATACGTCTTTTTTGGTTTTTTTCAGGCTTCTTAGATGCATGAGGATTTCAATCTAAATGTCAAAAGAGGAGCTTAGAAAGACTTAAAACGTGAATATCTCCACGCTCTCTTCAAATACTCTTATTTCCCTTACCACATGTCGGATCAGCTCTTTTTTGTCCTCAAAGGTTAGCTCATCCTGTGCCTTGGATAAATAATATTCAGCATCTTCCTGGATCAAGTTGCGGCTATACTCATAATCGACCTGCTGTTTTGTTTGATCCAGCAGCTCATTGAGACGCTGATTCAGTTTATCTTCCTTCTCCTTCAGCACTTTCAACTCTTGGCGAATATCTTCTTCACCAATATCTTCTTCGCCGGAAGCAAACAATTTAAGCAATCTCTTGCGACCCGCTTTTGTTTTTTCGAGTTCCTTTTGCAAGCGTTCCATCTCCACTTGCTCGAACGGAGTTTCCACTTTATCTTCCACTGCCACCGCAATCTCGTCAGGATTATTCAACCAGGACGCCACCGTTTCCCAAACCTGATTGTCCAATTGCTCACATCTGACACGGCGACCGCATCCCTTATTCTTTGCTCCTGCGGTATTCTTAACGTCAGTATACTCAAAAATATGTTGGCTCCAGTTTTTCGCTTTTCTTCCTGGCATCGTATTTCCACAAGTCCCGCAACGTATTAGGCCGCTTAAGAGGTACTCGTTAAAGCTCCGGCCCGCCCATCTTCTTCTAGATTCCTTTAGTGGTCTTTGGGCATGTTCAAATTTCTTTTCACTAATGATGGATGGGCATGGCAACAATATCCACTCTTCTTTTGGGCGCATTTTCATACGGACTTTCTCATCTGGCTGGCGAAACTGATTGCCCAGCATCCCTTCCGTATTCCACTTATTTTGATAAAATCTTCCTACGTACGCCTCGTTCATCAGCATCTGACGTACCACTTGTCGATGCCATACACTCGCCCCCCGTTTTGTAGGAACCCCCTTGCTGGTCAGGTAAACGGCTATTCCATTTATCCCTTCAACAAGATCGTTTGGCTGAGTAAACAGATCAAATACAAGTCGCACTACTGCTGCCTCAGCTTCATTTATTACTATCTGTTCCTTCTTAGAATCATAACTGTACCCATATATTTGAAAGTCACGGAGAACGAGGCCCTGTCTTGCCTTTTCTCTTCTTCCACGACTCATACGCTCATTAATTTTTGCCTTCTCAAATTCAGCAATTGCTCCACGCATGCTGTAAAAGAGTTGACCTTCAGGCGTTTTTGCATATTCTCCATTTACGAACACAAGCTCTATACCACGCTTATCAAATTCATCTGTAATAAGCAGTTGGTTCATTAGCTTACGCGATAAACGGTCAGGGTCCAGACAAACTATTTTTGTAATGACCCCGTCCTTCACATCTTGTCTTAGCCTTGAGAGAGCCGGACGATCTAGCAACTCGCCTGATACATCATCTATGTACTCGGCAGCTTCACTCGTCGCTGCCTTCTTCCTGCATTCCCTTAACTGATCGTCGAGGCTGAATCCGCTCTTGGCCTGCTCCTCTGTACTCACCCTGGCATATATTCCGATCATACGGCTTCTCCCTCCTGTCGAGAAGATATGCGCGAACGGCTTGTCATAAGTAGTGAGGAAACACGAAAACCCGTCACCTGAAATTCAGGGACGGTTTTTTTGAACTCTCTTTGACTATTTTCGCTGACTGTCCCTTTGATTTGAATTTATTCCTTTTACTGTTTTGCTCAAATCAACGAACTGTAATATATTTCTATGGTGTTTTGATCTATTATCCATTTTTTGAATTCCGAGGAGGATTATCATGATTTTAACAAAGAAGCTCAGCAAGCATTTCTTTCGCTTTGCCCTTATGTTTTCTGTTTTATTTTCTGGTCAGAACATTGGTCATGCGGAAGATCAGTATTCTGATGATTTGATTCCTATCATGACAAGCAATAATACTCCAAGTGGTATTGTAAGTGCTAGTAGTCAATGGAGTGGGAGTCATCAACCCTATAATGCATTTAATGATTCAGCCAATGATTATGGATGGGTAACTAGCGAAGGAATAAAATCCGGATGGATATCCTATGAATTTCAAACACCACAAACTATTTCAAAATACACCTTAAAATCAAGGAATTATAATTTAAGTATTAATGAGAATCCGAGAGATTGGACCTTTGAAGCTTGGGATGGTAGTGATTGGGTAGTATTAGATGTCCGTAATAATGTTACTAATTGGGTGTTAGGTGAAGTAAAGGAATATACTTTCGATAATCCAAATAGCTATAAAACATATCGCATTAATATTTCTTCTAATAATGATGGTGCAGCCCTCTCACTTGGCGAAATAGAAATGATGTCAAAGAATATTCAACCACAACCTGAGCCGGAGCCTGAACCAGAGCCAACCCCAACTGGTGATAACGCACTTCTTGTAATTAAAATGATTAGTGGTCTTGAGAAAGAATTTGAGCTAACTGCATCCGAAGTACAAGACTTCATCGACTGGTACAATGACCGTGCAGATGGTCGCGGCAAAGAGACATACATGTTTGATAAGGACTTTAATAAAGGCCCATTTACCTCTCGAAAAGATTATGTAGCATTCAGTAAGATTCAATCCTTTGAAGTGATGGAATATACCAAATAACACGTCGAGGCACCTCCTATAAAACTGGAAGGTGCCTCGCACTTTTGAAGACTCCGTTGCCGTTGTAATCTATGTCGGCAGAGAGGATACAATCGACGAATACTGGTGCTGGTAATTACTTGTAGCTAACCTTTATAATGTCCAGGAAAGGGATTTTCCTAGATGTTTATTCAAAGTTCGTTTACCTTTGGTGTTTTACGGTGCCCAGTTAGAAATTCGCAATAATCTACAATAAGTTCTCAATTTGGATAATCTACCTTTATATCAATTTCTTTTCTCTGCTTTTGTCTGATGAAGACTCCGCCGAACAAATGGACGAATTTAAACCGACTGCTCATATAGGCAAGGACACAGGAACATACGATCGTTAGTATAAATAACATTACCAATCCTGAATCTCCTACTCTCAATCCTTTGAAGTGAAACAGTTCACTAATGATCAAAGGATGGATCAGGTAAATGAAAAAGGAATGGGTAGAGAACCAACAGACCGAGTGTAATACCTTCCTTGGCCAACCAGTCATGCTTGTTGACAGCCTGTACATGAACAACGCGCTAACAACCGTGTACAACAAAGTGCTCGGCTTAGTTGAGGAGGCAAAAGTGTCCGTCCATTTACTATCAACCACCAATACGATCAGAGAGGCAAACCATGGTACAAAAGTTTGCCAGAGCGTCAGCTTTCCGACAAATGCTGAGATTTCATTAAATCTCATTGCCACGAACATTCCCAAAACGAAGTAAAACACCCATACAGGAAAAAGAATAACATAAGGTACCTTGATGCTAGGTAGTACGATTAGTTGGTTGGCATGTAAATAAATTGCCATGTGCATTACTAAGGTCGATATAAACGAAACTGTTAGCGTCCAATTCGTCTTCGTCCGTAGAAGACTCTTCAAGAATGGATATATTAGATAGAGTTGACAAATGATCACCAAGAAATATAGGTGAACGTAAGCCGTACCTTTCACCATATGCTTCCCTAGCGTTGTTAAAAGAACCCAGGGTTCGGCTGACCCAAGATTGTATCGCTGGGCATAGATAAAGTAAAGTATGCTCCAGATCAAATACGGTAGTAAGATCTTATTATACCGCCTTTTAAAAAACTCACGTTTCCCTATGCTCCCCCGATCACTTAAGGCAAGACTTAATCCTGAAAGTAGAATAAACATTGGTACAGCGAAACGCGCTACCTGATTCCAAGCAAACGCCATAACACTAGTTTCTACATAACTCGCTGTTACATGGATTGAGATTACTGCAATAGCACTGATAGCCCTTAGATAATCAATCTCTTTAATTCTCGTATGAATGCACCTTCTCTTCTCTCTATGTTGTGGTACCTCTGTAACAGTTTTCCATTAATGATAATAGCATTGTTTTGTAAATATCGGAATGTATGGCTATTTTCCCCTACCAAAAATAAACAAAAGACCAGTCTCTGCTATTTTACAGATACGGGTCATAGTTTTTTCGAAGACATTCAATTTGTTCTTTCTCTTTTCTATTTCCACGTGAACGAGTCTAGTACACGAGTCAGGAACCGTGATCCGCCCACACACTTTCTCCGACATCCCCAAACAGACAACGATCTTTTGTCGCCATCATCTTTAGCTTCAGCGAGCTGATTTCCCAATTCTTCTAATTCAAATTCATCCCGAGTCGGTCTTTTTGGAGTAGTTGCTTTTGCCAATAACTCCAGCACTGTCATTATGCCTCCACGAGTTCGCCCTGTCTTGATGCACAATTCGTCTACTGTTGGCATTCTACGCCGCCCTGCTGAGTAGTTTCCGATCACTCGCAAGACTTTCCGCTCGATATCAGATAGCATGGCTGCTCACCACCGGTTCAATAGTAAGAATGTTATCGATGACAAAAACCCTCGGCGCCTTTCGTGTAAGGCAATTAGCTTTCAGTCTGTCTCCAAAAATCGCCAGTGGGCGTAAGTACGCTGCGACGTCTTCTTGTTGTTTCCGAGGTAAATAAACTGAATGTGCAGTTGCTGGTTTATTGCTCTTTGCATTTCCTTAATCAAGTTGTTCCCTCCGAATAAGAATGTTTGTTCGTATTATATGCAAACATAATGCGAACACGCAAACAAAAAAAGAGGCGTCTCTAAGTCGGAAAATCGACTTTTGAGACAGCCCCTATACAGCGGTTTAGCACCTATTACTCGACATACCCGTTTCCAGCTACCGTCGAGTTTGATTCATTTATGATTTTAATATAATACTTTCCTTTTTTTAGATTTGGAAATTCAAACGATGTGTTTGTATTTGTATACGTACCTTCAATTAACTTTGAACCTTTTGCTTCGGTACTATTTATATTATACAGTTTATACGAAACTTTTGGCTTTCCTGTTGCATTACTATTCTTAAACCATTGTACAACAGTAACTTTAATAGTTTCACCTTCAGCTACATCAAACTGATCAGATTCAAGATGACTGTTAATATCAAATCTGAAGGAGGTTTTTACAGATTGTATAGAAGATTTAGAGTTTACAATCCAATTATCATTTGCTGCCAATGCACCACCTGCCGTTACAGACGAAATTGCAGTAAATAACCCCAAAGCTACTAACATAGGTTTGAACCTTTTCATAAGTTTCCCTCCCATTATTTTCTAGATTACGAGTTTATAATACCATTTTATTCCAAATAATGTAAAGTATTTACTTTATATTTATAAAGAATAGAATATAAAATCCCTCCCCTGTTTAACCAGAAGGAGGGCTATCGCTTTTACGTCGTCGCTTTTTCTGTTACTCGATTTAACATCGTAAACATAAGCCAGAGCAATTCATTCCGACACCAGCAGGATCATGGGTCAATCTCTTCTTCCATCGTCCAAGTCATTAAGAAGCTCCTTGGCAGCAAGACTGTAGATCGCCTCTAAAACGACAATAACCCTACCACTGCTGTGTCTCCAGTCTTGATCCATAGTTTGTCTACGGCTGGTGTCCTATGCCGCCCTGCCGAATAGTTGCCGATCACTCTTAATACCTTCCGCTCGATATCAGATAAGGACAAAAAAACCACTCCCAAAAACTGGAACGTTCGTTCGAATTATATACGAACAGATTTCGAACATGCAAATAAAAAAAGTCCCCAGCAAATTTTTCTGCCAGGGTTCAATCATAAGGACGATACTTTTTTTTGAGTTCATCTGCCTCACGTTTTCTTGCTTCCACATCTGCACGAAAGAATAAACGAGTAGCCTTCTCCTCTTTTAGGGGTGCGAGCTTACCACGATCAATCAAATCCTTTAATCCAGGACGACTAATTTTAAGATAATCGAGCACCTCTGATGTGGTCATAACATTACCTTGAATATACGCCTTTAATTTTTCTAAGCTGCTGAAAGTAATCACGGTCGTCATCCTTTTCTCGATTTCAAGGCTTGTACAAATGGGGAAATAGAAAATACTAATGCAATAATACTAATGACGGTAGCAAGTGTTTACACAGCCTCTGCCTCCTTTTGACTTTTAAGAATAACGAGGGTATGATTGGAGTAAGATGATGGTAGCAGGTGAGGGCTTTCGCCCTCGAACCTGCCTGTGCCTTGACCTCTTACGATTGCGGCGTAAGGGGTTTTTACTTTTTTCTAGCATTCCGCTTGGCGGTTTGCCAGTTGATGACTGCAGTTAGCAAATTGAGCATCCCCGCGATAACCAGCAAAATAGCTGTTACCATCACCGTTCCTTGCTTCTAGTTGAATGTATGTAACTCATACCCTCTGATACTATTATAATAAGATACTTAACTAGAGTAAGGGGATATAACAAAAAAATCCTTATGATTTTTTGAATAAAGCAGATCAATCCATTGTACAATGGATTATATTCCCATTAACTTGAAACTTTTTCCGTTTTATTGCGTCATAACAAATAAGTGGATACCTAATTGAAAAAATTCGCGGTTACATCACGTCTTTATCAGGAGGGAAAATGATGAAAAAACTTTTGATATTCTGTGCTAATGGGGTCATAGCTATATGGTTCTTTTTACTTTGGTGCAAAATGATGCTTCTTTCCAGTGATATGCCTATAAACATTACTTATGATGAGATGAAAAGTGTAGTTCTTACCATTCTCGCCTCTACAGCCATTACTATCTTTTACGTTAAAATAATTCCTGGCAACAAGTTATATTATTTGCTTTTCTTTCCTACACTTCTTTGGGGCTTTTCTATGACTCAATCATTAATCTACAACTATCACGAGTACGATACCATTATTACCATTACCGGATTTATTTGTATTGCATTAATTTTTTTGGTTTTATTTTTTGATGCTAAACGTACAGCAATATCATCTAAAATACTTTCCTAAAACAAAGAACGTTCACTTCCCACAGAAGTGAACGTTCTTTGTTTTTGTTTACAATCCCGGAAATGGGACCGTCACCATGGAATCCAAGGTATCAAAAAGTTTAGCTAAGAAATCCCAAAGTCTACGGTTGGTATCTTCGCTTCCTTCATTATTCTCTCCACAATCAATTACTTTTGTTCGACTAACAATTTTATCGAGTTCTCTAGTGACCCACTTAGGAGGATCAAACTCTGCCTTAACAAGTTTGGCCATTTCACCTGGATATACGTGACCTAAAATTTCAATTCCGAGAGATTTCGTAGAAATATCAAGATTTACACCATACACATCATAGTAAATATCTTTAATTTCTCTTGCGATCTCTTTCCCTGTCATAACCTCATTTTCTAGTACAGTTCGAAGATAAGAGTCATTGTCAATATGAACGCTTCCTGGCTTCATCGTGAAGGTGATGTTTGTTCCTGGTACATAGTGAGTTTTTCGTGCCATTTATACATTCTCCTCTTAGTTTAATGGATAAGCAACAGTGTTTGACCGGTCATTGTCGCTTTCACCTATCTAGGAAAAAAACAGCGGTAAAACGGAACAGTTTTCCTCAAAAAATATTTAATGCTTTTCACCCTCTAATTTTTTCAATAAACCGCGTCGTAATCTCTTGAATCCCCTCTTCCTTTGGAAGTTTAAGAAAGCTCGCCAAGTTGTTAATTTCAGGTTCCATTTCTTCCAAGACCATCAGTAGCGCTTCATTGTCCCCATTTTTTGCCCGCTCAACCATTAAAGTGAATGCGTGATTAGATAATTGTGCAGCTTCTTTAGGCTTCGACTTTTGCATTGATTCACGCCTCTTTCTCCCATGTGTAGGTCTCCTCCGACCTCTCTTGCTGTGAAACCTTCCAGTACAACCTTTCGAATTACGTATCTTTCCTTTTCACTAGAAAGTTGCTGTAACAGTTCCTCAACAAAAAGACTATTGTCGCTATCTTTCGTTCTTTGTTGTTGACCAAAGTCGTCCAAGATCGGGCACTCATTTCGGAGCCGCTTTCTCTCTCGATAGTTCAGGTTCCAAGCAATGCGTCGTAGTATTTTTCTACATTCCTCTTTCGTCAAACGCTCACCTACTCTCCAATTAGTTGAGAATCACAACTACAACATCACCCCAAACCAGATCATGCGTTCGTTTTTTTATAAAAAAATAGACGCACCAGTTCTCACCGGCACGTCCCTAACCACTCTATCCATTTTACCAAACAACCAATTTTTACCGCTCAATATTCCTGTAATGTAAACTTTTGTAATTAATTGTACAGTAGATTCTCCTTCGCGGGATACTTCACACATATTGTAGAATATATTCAATCCCGTTTAGAATCTGCACTTGTGCTTCCTGGCTGATGCCTACGTAAGTGCCCGCAATAGCCAGACCGCCAGTGATAATAAGCAACACAGATTTCTTATGCTTGCTCAAAACGTTATTCATGAATCTACACTCCTTTCAGCTTTACAATTTTATTTAGACCATCCCACTCCACTTGTAGACCAAGCACAAAAGCTAACTCACGGGATGGAGCATACGCGGAACCGGATACAATTTTCTCGTTTAAGTCCTCGCCATTTACACGCACATCTTGGGTAGCCGCTATCCACTCCACCTTTTCCGCCAACAGCATTGGTTACCGCTCTGACAGGTAGCAGGGATACACCATCCTGTAGGAACCCAGTCACTGATAACAGCGATCCATTCAGGCTGATAGCAACAGGCACTTGCTGTGGCTTGACCCGCTTGTCCACAGGCTTCAGTAAATACTGTGAATAATCCGACCGAAACTTACCCATCGGGAATGCAGGGCAGTTTTTCTACGCATAGCCGGGGTACTCGTGGTTACCAAGCACCTGCTTCATTGTTGGGATTTGTTCCTGTAAGTGCTTGATAAGTTTGTTTGCAGCATCTAGCTGTGCTGCGGTTGGTTGCAGTGTCCGGAAATCACCTACAAGGCAAATTCCTAGCGCATGACGGTTGCTGTTGCCTACGTGGTAGGAATTTGCCTCTGGATCGTTGCACCAATAGATTACGCCGTCTTTTTGAATCACAAAATGATAGGCAATGCCCGGCCAACCGTTCGTGCCGACATGGTAGCGTGCAAATGCCTCTGGCGCCCCACTTACTCTTACTGTAGCTGAGTGGTGGATGGCTGCTGATCGTATATCTGATGGCTTACGCCGTCCATACCTAAGTGTTTTGTGTCGTGGTAAAGAGGCGCGAACATCTGTCACACGCGCACCGGGAATCGTCATATTCATTGTTATTTTGTCTCCTTCAGTGCAGCACGCTCAGTCTTGGCTTTGATCTCCGAACCGACCAAGTTTACGACCGACTTCGGCACAGGCCAACCTGCTCGGTGTGCATTCGCTGTGAGGCTGTTCCATGTGTGATAGAGTAGACCGAATGTAACTCCATAAAACAGAAAACCGGGTGTGCCCATCACCCGATCCAGCAAATTTGCTACGGCCGGCAGTGCAAAAAGAAACAGCGACCGTGGGATTCGGGAAAGGCCATAATCGGACGAGTAAGTATGGTCCTTTTTTGCTGCGGAAATACCGGTGATCCAATCGAGTGAAATCATAAGAAAAAGCACGATTAGAATATCGAGCCGACCCGTTCCATAGAGGTACTGGAAAATCGGAGTAAGAAACACCCCAAGCGTCGCTGCTATTCCGTTTGCTGGGGTCACTACATTCTCTAAACACTGTAAAAACTTCATCAGCTCATCTTCCTCCTCACCCCCTCGGGGCAACAAAAATAGCCCCGCTAGGTACGAGGCTGGCTCAAGGTCTTGTTGAAATAAAAAATCACCAACCTAGAATTCTTGGTTAGTGATTTACTTGAATTCTTCCGTGGAGATTTCTCCGAAAGGATTTGATGTTGTCTTTACAGCAAGTCGCAGCTTTTCTGCTGCTGATACCCACTTCATGCTAAATGCCAAAGCCCAGAATGCCATCAGTTACCACCTCCTTTCAATTGGATTAGCTCAAGCTTAACCATGGCTAGCTGCTCCCCCATTGTTTGGATTAGCGCATCCTTTTGGACGTTGCTAAGTTTGAGTGAAGCAAGCTCCTGTCCCATCGTCATAACTGGATCGGTTTGTTGCTGTTCTCTAATCACTGAGATAGCCTCTTTATTTTGCATCTTCATTAATCGAACGCACCCCCATAACCATTTACAAGTACACGTTCCCTAGCCGTTCCTTTGTCGATCGTCACCCACAAATTAATAGCCCAATTTAAAGCAGTCTTGGTTTTGTTGATGAAAAGATAGCCTCGGTTCCCCTTTACTGCTCCCGTACAATCTTCCCACGTCGGCACAGTATCTAAGTAGTTATTATAAACTTTCACACTTTCAATTGACGAGCCTTCTGGCAAATATCGCTCAAGTGTCACTAATACACGTAATGGCATACCGTCTAACATGAAGTCTGCTTTGATGTCAGGGTTTCCGTAATCTAGCATAAATTCAATATACGTCTCTGTTCGGGTGAATGTGTAAACCCGTTCGGATGAAATTCCCGCGCTATCTTTGGTGACTATTTTGATTTGATGCTGCACGTCTAAATCCAATCGAATCCAAGTATCATGGCTAATTTCAACTGTGTATTGCTGTCCGGCTACGCCCGACCTGATTTGTTTTCCGTTTAAATACTCGCTGAATGTGAATGTATTGCCCTCTGGATCGGTGGCTGAATAGTTCACTACTGGTGGCTGCATAAAGGAACCAAGGTCCTTATTCTCGCCACCGATCACCGGAGGACGATTCCAAACCACCCTAAACTTGCGAGTGACTTCTCCGCTCCTCCCACCTTGGTCATCTTCTGCCCAGACAGCTAGAGTGTGGTCCACATTTTCTGCCAAATCCGCATCGTATATATCTACTTCGCCATCCCATATCCGTTTGTCCCTGAACGTCATATTCAGCACAAAAGAAATAGGCGCGCTTCCGTTCGATACACCGGATTGCAACGCCTTAATTCGACCGTTATTTATTTTGTATTTTGCGGTAACTACGTTGCCTACATCTGGATCAGCCGCACTACCCTCAATTTTGTATGGGCTCCCTTCCGTTAATGTCTGATTATCGGCAGGAGACGTAAGCGTAACTGATGGGGGCGTATTGGTCACAGGCTCCAATACTAATAACTGACTAGCCCCAGCTCTATAGAGAGTTACACCCATTTCAGATGAATTTTGATCTTTATCACTATACATGTATTTATTATTCATCTGAGAGAAAACACCAACTACAGGATCAGTATGGTAACCCTTCGTATAATTAAAAAGATCAGGAAAGAATATCCCATTACCAACCGATGTATTGAAAATAACGAAAAGTGTATTACTTACAGTTGTAGATGCAGTATAAGCCGGATAATAACCGCCGTCAGCTACCACTCGACCATAGCTGTTTACAATAGATTTCACATTCTTAAAAGCTGAAATCTTAGCAAGTGGTGTTGTAGATGAACTGAAATTTACACTAGGGTTTGTTTCATTGCCATTATGTCTATTAATAGCTAGAAAGTATCTTACTTGAATGGAATTATCTATTATTAATGTGAAGAGTTCCCATCCTTCAAATAACGTTACATTGACTGTGCTTGGACATCTTAACTGCATAACACCATCAGATCACCAAGCTTCACTCCTTGTGGTAGTTCTGGCGTGATTACCGTCGTTCCCACTTGATAAGCAGTCGAGCCACTCCCGACAAACTCTACTTGTTTTTTTCCTGTTGTCGGTATTGTGTAATCAATGATGAGCGTAGGATGATTTCCTCCTGTTGAATCATTAGAAGCAAAACCACGGAAAGTTTTCAATGTAGACTCATCTGCTTCTTTTATTAATAGTCCGAAGTTACTTTTCCCGCCAATAAACGCACAGACCAAACTGGTGATATCGATATGAATAGTGGCAATCGCATTAGAACGTTGAAAACTCACAAACGAATTGCTGTCATAAGATGGCTGATTGTTCCAAGTTGTTGCGTTATCCCAATTTTAAGTAATAGTATGGATATTTATTGTTCGATTTGCCGCTCCCGATGAGCTGACGTATTGATGCAAACGAAGAGTAGCACTATTAATGATTACGTCATTCGGAACAAGGCCTAAATCGAAAAATAAGAGCGATCTTGCCCTAGAGTTTGTGTAATCTCCTACACCAACACTAAACCCAGGATCATTTGTACCATAGGCTCTGTATTAGGAGCATACTCCCAAACGTAGGTATCCCGCATTATAGAATTAGCTCTTGATAACGTAACTACAGGCATATTCTTCCCCCTACCTCCCGCGTATGGCCGTTATTTGAAATAATAAAACTCAACTTCAGATCATCTCCTCGACAACAATACACCCCCGTCCTAAGAATAGATGGGGGGTAACATAAACGTGTTTTCAATGTTGATTTGTTGTTTTTATCAGCAATTCTTCCCACTCATGGAATAACAACTTACCAGTAATATGTTTTAAATCATCGGGTACAACAAAATTACAAATCAATTCTAAGCTGTTTCCATCTGGGTCTTCAAAATATACTGAAGCATTCCCTAGATACGGACGAACAAATGGTTCAGCAGAGTTTCTCCTCCCAAATGGTACAGCCTTAACTTGAATTGATTCCAACCACTGTAAAGATTGCTTTAAATCGTCATAAGTTACCTGAAAAGCAATATGCCGCAAAGAAGGATGATAAGGAGTCTGATGCTCCTTCCCTTCCCATAGACCAAGCCAGCTCTTTCCTTCCTCAATCCAAAAGAAGGCAGTTTCATCATCTCGCCAAGCAAATTTCAGCCCAAGCCTAGTATAAAATTCTATTGAAACTTCCAAGTTTTTCACAGGCAAATGAGCCTCGTACAATCCTTTAATCAAGTAACATCACTCCCATCCACATAAGTTATTATACTTTTTAATATCATATATTTATTTATCGTCAATTGTAAATAATAATTTTCTAATTATTCCAATGATAATGGCTGTTATATCGACCCATTCCTATTTTTACCATCTAAACTTCCAACCGACTCTGAGCTTCGTTATAGTAGCCCCGAATCACTCTGAGTGAGCTGATAGTGGACAGATCATCATTGAAATTGTTGTGTACGAATCCGTCAGGCAAGGTTGATTCTATCGTATTCACTCGGACTTTCAGGTTCGAAACATCTGCTTTGAGCACAGCGAGTTCAGCGTGGGCATCCGCAATACCTCGCTCCCAACAGTTAATATCGTGTTCGGTAACCGGATCATCGTGTTTCCAGTCTGTTTTCGCCACATAAGACAACTACATCCCTCCTCTCGCTTCAATAACAAAGGTCAGGTTTACAAACTGCGCCCCGTTCAATTCGATGGCTCCTGTCTTCTCGGCAACTACAGCTCCCGTTCAAGTCCTCAACTTCACGTCTGTGATGACTTGTACGTTGGCGACATGCTGAGCAGATACTTGTAGCGCTATTCCATCCTGGATACCCGCAATCGGATGAGAAGCAATCTCCACAGCCTGTATAGGTACTGAAACGGAGCCGTTTATCAAAATGTCGCCACCCGACACCCTATCTAGCAGGTCATTACGGACGGTTTGCAGATAGCTTGGCAGGATCATTTCACGACCTCCTCATAGCGTTTAATAGGTGTCATGCCTACCCTAAATTCATAGACTTTGTGGTATTCCTTTATCCCGACAACCAAGACATCTCGCAGCTCGATTTTTTCGGACAACACAGGTTCAAAGGCGACACCATTACAGTGAACAGGTCTGATTCTCTCCACCGCTTGAACAGCGCCTTGTATATCAAATCGATCTTCGATTGGGTAAACGTACCGGACCCCTATGGCTTTAAATGTTTCAGGTACTTTTCGAAACAGATTTGTCCCAGTAGTTTTAGTAACGTCCCATGCACCTTTGAGACTATCTAGCACGGCATCACCTTTCGGCAGCATGCCACCCCATTTTTGAACTTATCTTTCCAGCTTGAAGGTTCTGTCGCTTCCTCCAGCGGATTTTTGAATGCAAAATCCTTTGCTGATTGTGGCGTTTTGTCGCCTTTGCTTCCCCAATTGAACGGGTTAAACCAGCCGCCTTTACCCTTACCTTTTCCTTTCGGCTTACCACCCTTATCGGGTCCATCCGGTAAATCCGGAAAATCAGATCCTGATGTATTGTTACCAGCTAGCTTTCTCTGTACGGCTGCGGCGGTTGCTGCATCAAACGCAACTTTCATCTTCTATAGCGCAATTGTCACGCCTCCAACAACTGTACCTAACCCCACCAATTCTGTCGTGAGCAATGCTTTCGCTTCAGTAAAGCCTCGTAATGGGTCATTGTCCTGATATGTTTTAAATTCTTGATTGAGCTTACCGGAGTAGTCATATTCACTGGAATCAGCCATACCAATACGACCCGCTGCATCTAGTAGAGGCGCAAATGCCGTAGCGATATCCTCCCCTGCTCCTCCACCCAACTCGTTCAGCAATTCTTGTCTAACCTTTTTGGTCCTGAATGCCACCGAATGTTTGTATCAATGCCGCTATTGCAAACTGATTGTCTCCCGCGTTTGACGCGTGAATCGCTTCGGCAATAATTTTTGATTTCTCAGCTCGTTTTTGAGCTTCGTCTGAATCAATGTCCTGCGCCTCATACGCTGTCTTCAAAACATTGACCATATCACCTTGATTGTCGAGTTTGATCGTTGCTTCCTTCAAAGCATCAAAAACTTTATCGATCGACCACAGATTATTCATTTCCTTGGTTAGAGCAGCTAGTTTTTCAGGCGTATCCAAAAACTTCGTCACTTGGGTGCTGTACTCAACGATTGAGCCGAGTACCTCTCCACGAATGTCAGTCGTAGTGCTAGCTATCTCGGCGAGGGTGTCAACAAACTACCAATCAACTTTTGAAGTTCTGAACTCAATTGATTTTTAGCTTAGATCTATACGGTAAGCCCTACAACTGCCCCCACTGTATCACCTCCAAATAGAAAACCACCTATTGCTAGGTGGTTTTAGCTTGCTATGTATTAGTTAACACTCTCATAAATTCTACAGGAACCTCTTCATTCTCAGGTTTTATCGAATAGAATACCATTTGTTCCACTTTTTTATTTTCTCTTTTCAAAACAAATCCATTGTGACTTACCTGATCTATATCTTTCTCTATACTAGTTTCTGTTATTTGCTTGATTTTTTCATTGGCTTCATCTAATGTCCAGCCTGCCGCAGTGGTGATCATCTGGGCTGAGGCAAATGCCTTTTCACTCGCATTCTCATTAAACTTTGGATCCAAAAACGACATTACCAGAACCTGAACTAACTTGTTCTCGTTTTTGTTTACAACTAATCCGAATGCATGATTACTGTCCTCAGAAAAAGTAAAATATGTCTTGAATCCGTTACCTTCGTCACGTTCGAACCATTTTGATGAAGCTTTTAGATCGGGGAACGATCGAGAATTATGATACCAGTCAGACGTATTGGTCAGCTTATCTTTTATTTCACTAGTAGATTCGCCAAATACTTCAACCAAGCTCTTGTCTGTATTCGATACATTAGCACAGCCAGTTAAAAGCAGAAATACAAATAAAATGAATACCTGTCTCATATATACCACTCCCTCCCGCCTACATTCTACCCCACCTCACTTTTCCAGTCAGTTTAAACATTTCGGGAACAAACGACATATTACGACAAAAGCACACTCTAAAAAGAGTGTGCCATCTACATTAACTATTGTGATAACAACCGGTTTAATGCTTCGTTGTACTTCTTGAGTCGTTCTATATCTTCTTTAGTTGGACTTGGTATCCTAGACAAATCTTTATTGTCATTAATGTCTGCTATCTTTACCGCCCTTGCTAAGTCGTTTTGTTTTACCCGCTCAATGAACTGCATATATGACTCTCCACTTCTCCTAGTTAAACAATCAATGGCAGTTATGATTTGCTCGGAAAAACCTTGCTGTCGCAAATCAGTTAGTGTTACATCTGTATCTTCAACTACATCATGAAGGACTGCCACAATTCTTGATGACTCAGTATCCATAGATAGCATGACCCTTAATGGATGTAAAATGTAAGTGTCCCCTCCTTTATCGGTTTGTCCTTTATGAGCATTTACGGCAATTAATATCGCTTTATCTAAATCCATGTAGCCCACCTCTTTTATCTCAATTTGTCATCAGTAGACCACCAAGCCTACCAAGCTCAAGGGTGGTCTACTACTTTTTGTGGAACGACAGCACGGCAACAATCAGAAGCCCGAAAGTGAGCATCAATGATATTGCCTCAAACACCGTCATGGCCTCACCCCCTTTCTATCGGGAATGAGCCGATTCAATTACACTTGGAATATTATAACATCTAGACGCTCTATTTCAGAGCGTTCTTTTCTTTACTTCTCCCCAACCGCCTACCGCTCGGGAGAAAGGAGAAAGCTATGTGCTTACCTTCTCCTCTTCTTCTGCTTCAATTGCTTGGCAAGGGAATGCAAAAGCCCCTTCTCTACCGTTTCATCATCGGTATCCGAAGAGGCTCCTTCAATTTTTTCACGTTTACCTACTCCCCACATAGAGAAGCCTGTAATCTCGCCCTTTTCAATTTGCTCCCATGTGTTAGCGTCCATTACCTTCACGCCAACCACCCAGGACCCTTTCTTAATCTCCTGATCACCTAGAGTCATATCTACAGGCCAATGTACGATTCCACCACGTAACCTTTGTTTACGTCTAAATCGTGTTGCTTATCGATGTTGTATGTGTTCTGACGCCCCATGAAACCATGAGCTGCCTTCTCGATTTCTTCTTCTGTCATCTGATCTTCATGTGCATCTTCGGTATCAGGCTCATATACGACGGCGTAAACGATCTGCTTGGCCTTGTCCGCCTTTGCTATGCGGATATCTTTCTGTAATGGCTCTTTACCCTCTTCCTTGATGATCGCAAACGGTTTACCATTTGCGCCCTTATCCACGAGGGAAATGTGCGTAATTCTTGCGTCTTTCAATGCGTATGACAAAAATGTTCACCTCCTTTCGACAGACTGAACTAAATTTTTCATCACAGAATAAACGGTAAAAATTTCCATGATCTTAGGCACTCCCCTAAAGAATTTGGATAAAGTTTTCATAGGATATTGTAGAAATCCCATAAGGGGGACTCTCGATGTATAACTATAATCAACATAATTTTTACTATCCCGGAATTACACCAACACAGCTAAGACCACCGATGTTACCTCTACCTCGATGTGGTGTGTCGTGTCGTGTTCGCCCAAGATGTCTTAGAAGGTTTAATCCACGAACAAGACAGTGGGAATATCGATGCTTTGAAGAAAATGTCTGTAGCTATACTCCATGTCCAAGATGTTATCAATCACGTAATCCTGCAACTGGAGGAGTGGATTATTACTGTGTGTAAGTCATCTTCAAATGCATTGCTGTTGTATAAACATTCTGGGCTTCTTTATTGAGCCCTGACATTAAATCGGACGAGTTCCCTTCGTCAAACACAGCTTGCATCCTGCATCTGCATTTTACGATTTGATTTGCACTTCCTGCCGGGTCTCCTGGGTGCATAAGTTTTTCACCTCCTACTTCGAAATGTTCGTCGATGTCCCCTGTCTGAGCGTTTGCCTTTTTGTGATCCTTGCGCTTGCGCTTGTTATTCGCTGCCCGCCACCGCGAAGCAGACGCTTTGCTATCGTCGCCATTTGCTCTTTTTGATCAGATGTATCAAATGGTTCTTGGGAGAATGTGCTGCCCAAGCTAGCAATCAGTGTATCGAGGTACTCCTCGGTATACTTCGACTCATCAATCGTGGTACCCAATACTTCCTCGGCTTTGGGATGAGATGGCGCACCAGCATAATTCCTTTGTCAGCCAGAAAATCAAGTAACGCTTTCCACTCTTCTGGATCGCTGATTTTTGGGCTGTTCAGTATTGCCTTCACCCTATACACCTCAATTGCAGGTAACAATCGCTTGTTGAAAATCTCATACATAATCCACGAGCGGTATGGTTTAAAGACTTGTTCCACTGCAATTCTACTAGCATTGTCGCTTGTCGCTCTGTTATAGTCTTCAGATTCACCCGTGAGAATAGGTGGTAATCGAAAAGCTGAACGAACCTATTTTCGCTTCTCCTGGTTGTACTCGATAAAAAGAGCGTCCTGTTGCAGCAAGTCATTCAGCTTGTACAGCTTAATGGTGGTTTTTTTTCTCATCGCCAAGCAGCCCTTTGTCATACCCTTGCACTTCGAGATAGAGTATTCCTCCACGAGATTTTTTCCCCCTTGCCCCTTTTAGAGCATCGACAGACTGTGGAGCTAATTCGCCGTTTGTGACAGTCAAGATCATGTCGAGCATTCGACCGTTATCAAAGTACTCGAAGTTGAGTTCTTCAGCTTTCCTAGAGCCAACGACTCCAGGCGAATTACCAATCCAACGAGGTTCTCCATACGTTCCGTTTCCAAGCTGAAGATGAATGACTTCATTCTCTTCGCCGGGAGCTCCGAATTCACGGAACCACGTAATATTGGTACCGCGCTTTTGAGCATACTTCCTAACCCACTTACTTTGCGTAAACTCTTCCACCTTGCCTTGTACAAGTCGCCGATATTTCATCTCTACTTTTTCAAGTGGAGCCGTACACCGCATATATTCCGGTGGAATTCGATAGAGAGCAGGGAGGCCACCACCCCATGCAACTTCAACGTAAGCGTTGCCGCAATGCTCAAGGTCTTCTACCAGTTGG
Source organism: Brevibacillus sp. MS2.2 (assembly GCF_013284345.1). NCBI lineage: Bacteria > Bacillati > Bacillota > Bacilli > Caryophanales > Paenibacillaceae > Brevibacillus > Brevibacillus sp. MS2.2. The sequence goes on along the minus strand of NZ_JABSUZ010000006.1, from coordinate 58,414 downwards.
CTCAGCAGTTGCTCGGTCGATTCTTCCAGATTGGCCGTCTGCATGAATCGGTCAGCAACATCCCATTCTGCCTTTGCTGTCTTGTCGCTTTCACCGGGATGGTATGTAAGCGCATAGCCATAACCAACCACGTTTGTTTTGTACGCTTCGACACATTGAGGGATGATGTTGCTCTGCTTAACTACTTGAACACACGCTACAGGGTCAATGGTTGGGCGTATGAGCTTGTGTTCATCGTAATCCTGCTCGAATTGATCAATTACAAGCTGCTTGCTTTCGCCCTCTCCCTCAGCTTTACCAATGGGATACCAGCCTGTTGCTCCAGACATTAAATCCATCCTCCTTTCCCGTTCTTTTTCCTATCCTCTCGTTTCTCAGCTTGAAGTAACATGAGCCAATCACTGTAAGTCGCGTATCTCTTCGCATCCTGGGTATGGTTGTCTTTATCAACCGGTTCTTCAAGCATGATGCCGTTTTGTTCCTTGTACTTGTAATTGCCTGTTTCTTTTATCGTCTCGACAGCAGTACGAGCAATGTAGAGGTTTGGACGGCCAGATGACTCTTTTACCTTATAGAGACTTGACACTCGACGTATTCCGGGACCAATAGCATTTTCAGCGGGATACACTGGAAGCTTGTAACGTCTATACGTAGAAATATCTTCTGGCTCAGAAGGGTCTGCCCAAATAACATCCATCGGGTAATCCTTTTGAAGCTCCAGATACCTCTTAACAAGGCAGTCCTCCAGCTTACCTTGATCGTCTACCACCAGAACATTGGTTTGCTGGCGATAGCTTTCCTCGATCAAATAGTATTCTTCGTCCGTGCATCCAAAGACCAATAACACCGCTGGGTCATTCCAGCCGTGGTCCATGCCGCCGATATACCGCTTGAAGATTACCTCTCGTTCCTCGCCGTTCGGATAGGTAACGACAAATAAACGCCGCACAAGATCAACGGGGCGTATATCAACACAGTGAACACTTCGGTCAAACTCCTCATACACCTGACCATGGAAAACGTTGAATTTCGCATAAATCTCACGTTTCACATAACGCTCAGGGTACGTCTCGACCATCCTCTGAATGTTCTTCTGCAATTCCGGGATAGGGTTATCCTTTGATGTCCAATAAAAATTCCGCCAATCGGGATCATCCTGGTAGCGATCGTCATCCAACCCTGCATCAATAAATTGACCACGTAAAATAATTTCTTCTGCAAACCAGTTGATACCCTCCGGTGTAGTTGTCCAGATAGACCACCCACCTTTGTCAGCTAGGGCATACGCAAGGTAGCCTGACCACGTTTCTGGCTTCATTTTCGATGCCTCGTCAAGCCATACGCCGTCTAAACCACGACCAACAAGCTTCTTCGGATTTTCTGCCGACTTAAACCGAATCAGAATGTATCCCGTTAACCAAACGAAATTCCCCGATGCGTTCCAAGTGTCGATCATATCCTCGGGGATGACTTGCGAGAGCTCCTCTTGTTGAATCTCTGACATGTTGTAATCAGGCGCGACACACCAGTATTCCAGCCGTGGTTTGGGCTTCTTCACTTTTTTCAGGTTTAACGGTGGCTTATAGGGCAAACCCTTCCCTGCTTCAATATCAGCAAGGATGTTATCGAAAAACTTTCTTGCACCTACATTTGTTTTACCGCCGCGCCGGCCGCAATTCATCACGATGTTTCGTACATCACACATCATGACTTCGACTTGCTTGCAATGTGGCGCCCAACTCTCAAAGGGATCTACATGGATCGTCTTCATTGTGACCACCGTTTTATAACCACTTCTGTTGGTCGATCATCATCACCCGACTGCAACTTCCCTACCTCTAGTTTAAGCTTCTCAACCTTCAGACGCTGCTCTTCTGTCATGAAACCAAGGTACTTCTCTAACTTCTCCAAAGCTTTCATTTTGTCATAGAGCTTGATGGCCACTCCATCCTTACCCTGTTTGACTTCGCTGATCAGCGTAGCGTCAACCTCAATACTATCCTTGAACGAAACGTAATTAACCATTTGAGTCACAGGGTTGCCCGAATCATCTTTTAACGGACCAAACATGCTCATTACTGGAACTTCTTTTTGCCCAAACTCCAGGTAATCAGAGATGTCTGCAAAGGCAATCTTCATGTATTCCGAAAGTACTCTCTGAATGTCCAATCCTATCTCAACTGTACGTTGTTCTTTCTGCCTCTTAATCTCTGCTTGGATGTTAGGTTTTCTAAGGTTTTCTAAGGTTTTCTAAGGTTTTCTAAGGTTTTCCCAGCCAATTACATGTGCTGTTTTCTTGCTGTAACCAACAGCCATTGCAGCACGAGTGGCGTTGAAGTCTCGAAGGTACTCCAAAACAAAAAGCCTCTGCTTTTCTGTCAGAGACCCGTCTTCGTTATCTTCTTCTGGTAGAGGATCGGTTCGTTCAATTACCTGTTTGGAACGTTCCATCGGTCTTGGAACAGTACCTGTTTTCGTTGGCTGAGGTGAAGGCGCCGTCTTTAGGAATACCTTGCGCGGTGCGCTACCCTTGCATGGGCCAACAACACCCTTCTGCTCCATCAGTTCAATAAGCCTTGCTGCGTGAGTATATCCTATTCGTAAACGCCGTTGCAGGAAACTCGCAGAAGCTGTTTGTGCTTCTACTACAATACTGACAGCTTTTTCATACAATCCATCATTTTCCACTGTTGATTCACGTACAGGAGGTTCCTCTCCCTTTCTACTAGGAGACTCCCATTTGTCCTTGTTTTTCCAACCTCGTACTGTCCCCTCTGATAGGCCAAGTTGGTCTGCAATATCCTTCAGTTTAATTTCACCGTTAGCCTGATTCCATATTTCATATGCTTTGTTTCGATTAGGATCTCTCGCACGTGCCATTAGCTCAAGTCACCTCACCTCCAAATATATTAATGAATAAAATCTGCTTAATATAATCAAAAAAGTACCTGGCATAACCAAGGTACTCTTGAAATCATTTTCTCATCTTTATTTCTTGCTCAATAATTTTACTTAAAATGATTTTTGCCTCACTTAATCTAATTTGCACAAGTCCCCATATACTTACTATTAGAAAAAACGTGATAATCAAAACACCGAATTGAAGTGTAGACGACTCTATAATGTTATTCATGCTTTCACGTAGTTTTTCAATTTTAAATGTATTATTAGACCCAAAAACTTCATCGATGAATCTACTAATTAATCCACCAAGAAAACCCGAAAACACTCCTCCAAATAATAATGTTGCAATCGTTAAAAGGGACGTAAAAATCGCAGCGAATATCTGTGTATTAACATTTACATTTGGTATTTTACTTTTTACTAAAAGGTGAAGTTTTTCAAGTTGATCATCATTTAGCTTTTTCAACCTTAGATATCTTTCAACTTTCACATAGCTACCAAATTCTCGTCTACGTGCAAAAAGCAGTTTCCAATGTAAAACAATGTATGTATTGGATACTTCTTTTTCGAAGATTCTCTTACCAAACCAATATTGAACACCAATCCAAACCATAAATGCAGCACCAAGCACAACCCATTTTTCCATGTTAATCCCTCCACGTATTTTTACGAGATGGAAACGTAAGAGTTTCTAGATTTTGTTAAATGTGCACACAGTGCTTAATAGCTTGAAAACCTTTACAATCGCATCTGACCGGGAAGAGTTACTCCTAGTAAAATACATCTCCCATAGTTAGGTTAGTAAAATCTCTCACTATTTTATCACCACCTATTGAGTTTGTTTTGCAAAAGAAAAAGCACCTCGTGGGTGCAAATTAAGTCCTTCTTTATCCTAAATATGAAATTCATTTTTCGTTGTACGCCGAACTTATTTCTTTTCTCATTAAATTACCTAAATCGCTCTTCATATCTTCTATCTTACTTTCTTGATCATTTATATTTTTAACATCGGACTCCGAACGCTTAACATCATGTAAAAAAATACCCATGTGAGCTAAAAGTTCCTCTCCATTCGTTGCTACAAGGTCCGAAAAGTAGAGTTCAGATGAATAAAAGTACATTTGAGCCTCATCAAATAAACGATCTGCTTCTGAAAAATCTTGTTCTTCTAAATAAATATGTATCTTCTCTATCGCTGCCCTTCTATCAAGTTCCCATTGAGATACAATTTCCTCACTGAGCTTTTGAGGACATTCTTTCTTCTCTAAATAATCTTTGATATCTTTCTCCCCGAAACCATTGAAACTGGGATATTGTCTTACAAGTAATCCACCAATCTTTTTATCTGCCACTAAGATCAATTTGTAAAATTCAGCATAAGCACTATGCCTTTTAGATGCATACAATCCAAAATCATGAAACCTTCTTTGATTATCATACTTAATTTCTTCTACCTTTATTGTTAAGTCTCTCTTATGTTTTTCTAATCGCGTGTTAACTATACTATTTACAACTGCAACAGCAAACAATCCAGAAAATATCGCCTGTATAAATAAGGTTCCTATTTCTTTTAACTCCAAAGATTAATGCCTCCTACAGATTAAACTTTTGCTAACAAAGTCATACTACTTGACTAAATAAAGTTCTGAGCTGAACTCAATTCGGATACTTGGATGTACACTCCATAGTGGCTTTCATTTGACAATATTAGATATGTAACTTCGAATGCCATTCAAAATACGGCTTAGAGCTTTCGTTCCAATAAATACATTCTTTATTTACAAGCGGTTCAATGTAGTTTTGCAAAACCGGTGTAACGATCTTTTTGGTATTTGATACGATCTTTCCATCCTGAACCTTTATGTACCCTTTTTCGTATAAATCATCGCAGCCAAGCTTACACATAGGCATCACAATGTTTTCGAAATCGAGTTTCTCATCATTGGAACATTTCGCTCTCTTTTTGATATGGGCTGCTACCAAAAGGTTAACAGGGAATGTCTCAAACGGAATTTCTGATAGTGAGTATCACTCTGAAGATCAAATTCTTCAGTTACTCGTATACTTTTTTCTTGATCTAAGATGCTAAAACCTTGAATAATGAAGTTCTATTTATATCCAACTGCTTTATTGAAATCGATGTACTTAATACTGTGTTGCTTTACTTCATCTAAGAAATATACGTATTCCCAAGTCTGACCGTTAGGATCTGTGCCCCAAAGTTCTAAGGCTAGTTCTTTATTGTGTAGCTTATATGTGGAGACAGCAGACGAGAAGATACCTCCATTGCCCGAAAACAATGTTATATCTCCAGTCTGAATTCTTTCCCATTTTTTTATATTCCCATTGGTTTTTCCTGGAGTTACTCCCCAAGTGGGTATCAATTGATCAGGATAAAGTTCTTTAAGTCTCTCTACTTGTTCATCCTCCAAATATCGAGCGATTCTAGATAGTTCAACAGGATTGATGATGGTATCTATATAGTGTTGTTTGGCATCGCCATTTCCGGCCGGCTGGAGAATTACGCTATTCATAGTCACACCTACAACTCGTCATATTTTTTGTTAGAACCAAAAGCCTTATCTACTGGATATTTAGCTTCGTTTTTTGCTATTTTCTCTCGAATACATTGCTCTATATCGATTCCTAGCGCATCTGACATAAGAAGTGAGTAAATCAATACATCAGCTAATTCGTCTTTTATATTCTGATGGTTCTTTTCAACAGCCTCTTCACTACTCTTCCATTGAAAATTTTCTAGCAGCTCACTAGCTTCTAATGATATTGAGATCGCTAGATCTTTCGGATTATGAAATTGTGCCCAATTTCGTTGATCTCGGAATTCGATAACTTTGCTTAATATATCTTTCATCCTCGAATTACTCCTTAAGTTGTCATTGTTACGAATAATTCGACCCAAATAGTCAATTCCCTACAAATTCCTTCAAATATATTAAAAAGCCAACCTCAGCGAGTGACAGCTTTCGTAGCCATCTCTTTGCCTTTTGGCTGGCCTTGATCTTTACGAATTTTGAACTGCGACCTAATGGACGAAAATACTTTTACAATCTCGTCCGACCGGCGCAGCACTTCCCCTAAGTGATAGTTTTATCCTGTCACTAAGTCAGCATACTGGCGAACTACATCTCACCCACCTCCATGAAGGCACTTATTCCTTCATTTACTAAAATCGGAAAAATACTAATTTTTATATAAATTTACGTTCATAAAAATAGGACGACCTGCATAATTTGTGCACTTTAAATAATAGCTTCCGGGCTCAAGTACAAAATATCCTTCTTTATATTGATTCCCATATAACGACATATGGAAGTTATCTCCATATGGGGTAACAATAGTGACTTTTGCATCAATGAATGCTGGCGTACCGGGATTTACACTACCAGTAAAAGCTACTACCTTAACTGACGTTTTTGAGTCGATAGTGAATGTTCCTGATGAAGCTATGCTATCTAATCTTGAAAGATGGAACCAATAGAAAGCGTCGTCCTGACTTTGATTTTCAACTTGAACCTTGCTCTGCCCTTGATTTAATTGTAGAGTTTGATTTTGAGTTTGTTTGATATCACTTGCAAAGGCAGCTTGCGAACCGAAAGTCAATGCGGAAACAACTGCACCCAAAGTTATTAACTTTTTAATCATAATCCACACTCCTATTTCCCTTAATTTTTTCGAACATACCTTTTTCATATTTCCTATCTACCGAATTGTTTCATTGACTACCGTGGTGTGTACGAAGGGCTACAAATTAAAACAATACACTTTTCCATTTTTTTACATTTTTGAAGACATCATAGCACACACCCCAAAACATTACAACTGTATTATTTAAAACATTCTGGATTATAGCCAATGCTACGCTTCTGCACACTTGAGACAGGATCGGCGTATACGAATATGAGAGATACTGGACAAGGGGCGAGTGGCCGGAGCCGTAGGTCTCGCATGTAGTCCCCTGTCCGGTAAATCCCAGCAGAGTAATTCGCGATTTTCCAAAGTTCCGAGAGGGGTTCCCAAAACTTGAAAACCGCTGTAAGACAATGCAAAAAAATAATTGTATGGTTCCCTGCTACGCTCGTCGCAACTGGTGCGTTCAGGCTCAGAATGTCCCCCTCTCGTAAGGTCACATTCGTCATCACCCATAGATTCGCTCAGGTACACCATTGATAAGGGATAGGCGGTATCTCCCAAGAGCCGGAGTCGCTTGCTCTTGACTCAAGATTACCGTCCATAACATTTCAAATCGTCCTGCCTTTTATCCCTGATAAAGTCCGAGATTTATCCTGCATTTTATCGTGATTTTGTTGGGCTTTTTCGCACAAAAAAGGGCACTCAGATCATCCCGAGTGCCGTAGCTATTTACATAATTGCCTCTTTCTTTTTTGTGTAGAATTGGTCTTTTGTCAGACCTAAGTCCAGATATACATTGATGTCCTTCACCCTGGACGTGCAGAGATACTTCTCTTCGATGATCTGGCGCTCTACTTCATCTAACGAGTACTGCAACGCCCTTTCAATCTGTCTTGCTTTCAACTCATTCGTGGACTCAGATTTTTGAAGCCGTGGAAACAGTTGATCAATGCCCTTTTCCTGTCGCTCCTTTTTATTTTGTACAGCAACACGAAGGGCTTTATATTCTTTTAATGCTTTGACAACAGCCTTTCTGACTTCTTTTTCGTCTACTGGTTCCAGAAATGACAGTTGCTCTTGTGCGCTCATCTTTCCAATTCCCCCTCGTGGCAGCCAATGCTATAATTTTCTTGGCGAAAGAAATTATTAGGGCTCCCTGCTGGGGGCTATTTTTTGTCTGTTTGCGCTGTAAACTAGACGCAAGAGTTCAATTTGAGGTGATCATAATGGTTGCTGTATTTATCCGCACTGCCTCCAACGATTTTCGAAAGACTGAAAAACAATTGGAGTCCTGCATGCCACTTGTCCAAGATGCAGCCATAAGGTGTATATGGAAATCAACATTAAAACCATTGACTCTGATCGTCCTGATCTGTCTCAGATGATTGCGGACATAGAGGCCGGATTGGTAAACAAGGTAATCTGTAATAGTGCAGAGCGAATCTCCCGTAACCCAGTTGAATTGGGGAAGTTCATGCAGCTTGCTACTCATATGAATGTCCCTGTGATATTTGCCGAGTGATTCCATTCAGAATCACTTTTTCTCTTATGTTAAATGCCAGTCAAAACGTTTTATGAAATAGAAAAATGTCACTTATCTGTAACTATCTTCATATGTTGTTCATTTATAATAACCTTATAAGCAACATCACTCCTTATACAAAGAAAGAGGAACCAACATGAATTTCAAAAAAATCATTATCGGCATCATACTGACATCCGTCGTAGTGATCGGCATCTTACTCGCTGTTAACTATGGCAAAGTAGAACAACCTGAATCTCAAGAACATTTCAGCTCTAAGCCCCTGACTTCCTCGAACGGGCATCAAAAGGTGAACGAACCTTCAAGTGCAGATGCAGACAAGATTCAGCAAGCGGCCAAAGTAGAACAGCCAGTACAGCCTGTAGCGCAAGAAAGCGGAAAAACTGACCTTTACACTAACCCTCAAGCAAATTTCAGCTTTAAGCCGCCAACTTCTTGGAACGGGCATTACAAGGTGAACCAATACGAAGGTGCAGATGCAGACAAAATTCTGCCATCAGCCAAGCATGTAGTGCAATTCGACTATTCGACCAAAGATGGAAAAGGTTCTGAAGCGCTTCTGATGATCTCCGTTTTTACGAAAACTGATTGGACTCGCCTCTCTGGCGAAGAAGGGCCGCCTGTAGGGACATCCATTGCAGAATCAAATGACATGGTGTATGTGTATACAACGCCACAGTCCAATCCGTTTGATTCCCAATCTGAAGACGGCAAGCTATTTGACCAACTGTATGGTGATTTAAAAATAAATGAGTCTTTCGCACTTCTAAAATAAGACTGTTACTATTTGTTGTACTCTGAAAAGACATGACTTCACTTTTACAGTTGTAAGTATGCATAGGGTTCCCCCTCGCTCTTGGTATGAACCTTTAGCGGTAGAGACATAAGATAATCGTTTGGAGATTGCACCCTTAGTGGTGCTTTTTCTTTTCTTTAGGTGTCCTAATTCCAATTCCAGAGTCCTTGCTACCCTTTTGTTGGCACCGGATCAATAGGCTTTACATTCGCCATCTCCCAGGCGTAACGTCCAAAGTCGAAATAACCAAAGAGCAATTCGTGCCCGTCTACAACTTTAGAGTTGCTGAGATACGCGGATACGTTACCTTTATTCCCGATAACTTTATGGCAACCCACCAGATCGGCAAATGCCACAATCGCCCCTGTTGGCAGATTGCCATATACCCGTGCAAATCCAAAACACTGCGGAAAGGCTCCTGCAAGCAAAACTCCTTGCTGCCCGGATAAGTTGCATGCAGGGTAATTGACTACCATCGACCCAGCTTGTTCATGAACTACAGTTAGTTGCTTTTTGCCTCCGCATAATTGCAATACTGAGAAACAAATGTGTGTTTCATGAAACCCAAGAATTCTTTTCTTTCATCCTCACGCCCTTGCTCGTCTCTGCTGCTACCACTTCACCTTGCAACTGATCATACTCTCGTCGTTGCTTTTGTAGACTTTCACCTAACGATTTGTTAACATCCCTCAACACCCGCAGTTCATCTACACATATATACGGGCTCCCAGCTGGGGGCTATTTTTTTATAGAAAGTAGTTGATACGATGACTTATGACATCCGCGAATGAGCGTTCTCAAATGATTCAGAGTTACCACATCAAGATTGGGACCTATTTATCACTACTATAGATACTGCTCCTTTGCTATTATCATTATCTGTTAACCCGAAAGTAGCAAAGGATAAGCGAAAAGTCTTTCTAGCTTGTCTATATCTATTAGTAGGTGATGCTGTCAAAATTAAAAGTAATAAAAACCACCTTGAAGAAGTTCGTTCTTTTGTAGAACAGGCTTCTTCCAATCGAAATACGTTCATCCAACAATGGGTAGCCCGTTCATTTCCACTCATCCAAAATCCTGAACTTTTTGATTACGAGAAGTGGTGTGCTGGCGATTCGATTTTCGAAAACTGGGATGACTAAAATCTTCAGTTCACTCCCGAAATATTGTGTTCCATCCTGTTCTCTATTCGAAATAAAAGAATATTTCGGAATTAAAAATATTGTATTTTTTTGTATCCAAAGGTAATCTTTATACGAATTCAAATATTAGGAGATGACAGAAATGAAAAGATTAGCATCTGTAGCTTTATCCATTTTTTCAGTCTTTGCCATTATTTCATCAGCGAGTGCCGCAACACCTCAAGCTGTTCAATCAAATGTTACGGCCCAAGCGACTGTCACCAAGCTTGTTATTGAAGAAGATATCCCTTACAATTTCTATCCTTATGACTATGCTCCTATTTGGGTAACTGCTCATTTTTCGGACGGAACATCCAAGCTTGTATCAAATGAAGTTAACGTAACGGATGAACAAGCATGCGAGTATATCAAACAACCTAAAACTGCATATGCTATGGTTAAAGCGACAAGATCTACAGGAAATGATGTTGGCTGGTTTACTGTTGAGTACGGTGGCGTGGAAAAGACGCTCTACTTTAGTGTTGAATAAGATATTAAACCAGAGTCCTTCTTTCTAACAGAAGGACTCTTTTTTGTTTCCTTCTTTCACAATATATTGTTAAACAGATAGCTTTTGATTGCGATCTTACTTACATGGAGATTATCTAGTTATGCAGAAATGATGAGCAAACATGTTTGGTAAGAAAGATGTTTACCTAACTGCAACACAAGTTGCTAACGCATTAGGCATTCCAAAAGAAGAAGTTTACAAGTGAGAAGCAGAAGGCAAGTTGATTGGCTTCAGGGCAACCCCTAACGATACAAGAGCTGTGTTTTCTATGCGAGAAATTAATCGTTTATAAGAGAAAAGTTTGCTCTGATTCCGACTCATCACAATTTCTCTTTTGTTAAGTAACGATAGACTAACCGTTTGAGGGACAGACCAAATATCTCCCCTCTCGAAAATGCTCATATTCCAAATAGATTCCTTGCTTGCATCCTACTCTCCCCAACTTGTAGAAATCACTAACAAATTCGGCTATTCAGTTAATCATCTGTAGAACGAAATACTGATCGCTAAGTTGTACTAGTCTTTGCTTCATTATTTTCAAATATTTCTCTCAGACCGATATATGTTGCTATTTTGAAATCCGTCACTCTACTATCTCCAGGACGGATTTCAAGGCTCATGAGCTTGAACATGAAATTACCAATTGCCAGATTTCGTTCGTGATATTGATATTGAATAAACTCTTTTAAAGCGTCATAAATGCAACATATCAATATTGGAAACAGTTGTTCCCACTCTTTATTTCCTTTCAAATCATCTTGAATCAATGCTTCATTCTTAAAGCCAATGTGACCTTGACATGGCTCAATTACGAAATCAACGATGGCATAGTGTTCTGCCCCTGCCTGTCTAATATATCTAGCTTGTTTTTCTACCCATTCCGTTACAGTAATAATAGATACTTTGTCTACTTCATAAGGTGGAACAATCCAGATCATAGCGAGCTCCTTTCTGTTTTAACATCTGAAATGATTGCTTCCATAAATAACGCCTTCACCAGATATCTTATTTAAGCACATTTTAAGGAGATAAATGACTGTAATTGTGATGAATTTGGTCTTGAATGTCGGCGTCGCAGGGCTGTATACGATGGCGCTATACAACGAGTCGAACACTTCTACCAGTTCATCATGCACAATTCACCCCCCCTTTTTAACAAATCGATTGTTTTGTTAATCTGCGGCAACCAAAGTTGTTATCGCTTCCTCTTGGGTGATAATCGAAATGGTGTCTTGTTTCCGATCTTCTATCGAATAAACTCCGCGATCAGAGCGATGTAGTACAGATTTACTTTCATGGCGATGCCCTCCCCATTTATCAAATCGCGTGTTGTGTCAAATTTTGTATTTACTTCAAGGAATAATCATTTTAATGTATATAGTGTTTGAAACATAAATCTGGGATTCGAAAGGTACTTTATATGACTCGCTCAAAAAAATTGATACTATTAGGTTTCATCACAGGTCTATTAATATGTGTTGCTTTTCCAGTCCTTCAAAAGGAAGCGACCCTGATTGGATTATGGATGATTCTGTGGAGTCGTATTAGTTTACGAAAAGGCTCTGTTTATGGAATCTGGAAGCTTTTAACCTACATAACATTAGTGATTGGCTGGATACTCTTGCTTTTCGGGATACTTTTGACAGCCTTAGAGTACATTTTCTAAATTACCGTTTTGTTAAGCAGCCACTTTTATAGCAGCTTGGTAAATCGCTATTGGTAAAGACTTGCACTCCAAGTATTCGATGAAAATATCGTTTGAGACTGAAGACAAATTACCCTAACGGACAGGATAGATTTATTCATTTCACGAGTACCTTATTATGGGAATCGCAGCACGAAAATTAAGTGAAACTGCAAACAACCAGATTAGGAGGTCACCAAATGAAGAAGCCAGTAATAACTTTCTTTTTAGCCGTGATTCCGAGTATAGCTACCATACTTTTATTGCTCGATTACTTTCCTTATACAGGTCTTGGTAGAATTGTAAGTATTCCAATAACATTAATTTTAAATATTGCTATTTTGTTAATTTCTCTGTTTATCACTCAAAAATTAAAATCAAGAGTATTCAAAAGTCTGATTTGGGTTGTAGCCATACTAATAAGCGTGTTTGTGGCGATTTTTTTGCATCCACAAGAATACTTACCTAATGTTTTAACGCAACTTCGAGAACTGATATTTGCTCATTAACTATTTTGATAAATCCATTCATTCCCAGTTGTACGTTGCTTTTGCTGTATCATCTCTATGAATGACTTGCTGTCATTACCGAAGCCTTAAGGCTCTACTTATTACTCATCCGTTTGATCACAAACAAAACAAAATATTGTAAAAAACACCAATTAATATGTATAACGGTAATTGTATTTTAATTAAAGAATAGGGAGTGCTATGAAATGACTTTTCGTAAAGTAAGGAAAATGGTTACCGTTCCTCTGTTGTCAATGGGACTAATTCTCTCTGGGGCTGTTGCTTCCGCATCAGCAGAGAAAGCTCCAACATTAAGCCAACAGAATGTTCCAGCTACGAACCTTTCTAACTATTCATACTCAATTCCAAATGCTAACTATGTTTATAGCCCAGGCTTTAATCTAAATGCAGGAAAAGCATATCTATTGGTTCATAATCAAGTTGCACATGATGACAGTTATTCATCTGATGTTAGATACCAACTTCGCAAATTAAACACTGATGGTACTATTACTATTGTAGGGAAGGTAAATGTGACACAATCTACTTTTCCCCAAGACTTTACGAGATTGTAGATATTCCAAGCAAAAAATGGTAATATCTTCACTAATCAACTTTTAGGGGGTGTCTCAAATGAAGTTATATCCTCAGACATAGAAAATTTGGAAGCGAGGAGTTATATGTCATTTGAGATTATAGAACGCCCCCCTACTCTTGAAGAGTTTCATCAATTGTGCGTTTCGGTTGGTTGGGAAAAGATGATGAATTTCAAAGTGATCAAAGACTCACTTGAAAATTCTTTGTATTCAGTTGTTGTTCTCTCCGAAAGTAAAATAATTGGTATGGGCCGAATTATCGGCGATGGGTACGTTTATTTTTACCTCCAAGATATTGTTGTACTTCCGGAGTTTCAAAAAATGGGGATAGGGACAATGATTATGGACAACCTTATGTCCTATCTAAAAGAGAATGCTCCCGATAAAGCTTTTATTGGTCTTTTTTCTTCTAACGAAGGTAAGATACTGTATGAGAAATACGACTTTAAACAGTACCCTGCTTTAACAGGAATGTTTCGTGTTGCGCCAATATAGTTAGTTGCAAGTCTCCTCCGAACCAGGGGGAGTTTTTACTTTTTTGCCTCAAATGCCTACGGTTTATTTGGTTTTCTTTATTTAGCTATTGGAATTTGGAGTGTTTTTACATAATTCAGCAAAAATAATGAGTGATTTAACTTAATTGAGCTTGTGTGCCCTGCTTTTTTTGTCCTATCCTCCCGCGTTACACTCCTAGAAAAAGGAGTATTGTCTCCGTGAATTTTTTAGTTATTAGTTTATTGAAAAGTTCCGTTATCGGCATAATTTTCATTTTTAAGTTCTAATAGTAATTTGCCCTACGCTATTTCTTTTGGTCCTCCATTCCTTGGATTCGTACAATCACCCCTTCCACTTGCGTTTTGACTGATCCAATAAGAGCGTCTTGATCAGCAAGCAAATAGAAAAGCCACCCGGCATCCGAGTGGCTTCATCCCAATATCCACAAAAAAACGCATGTTGTGTAAACTTTTGTAATGAAATGTCATTTTTCACATCTGTTTATCCTTAACTTTGAATGGAAGTAGAGAACGAGCTACGAAATGTTACCTCAAAATAGCGTCCTCCGCTGCGAACAAACTACCGATTCTGCGGCTGTTTCGTCCGATAAAACTCATTAAACAACTTCATTAACGCTCGCTTTTCGATACGGGATACATACGAACGAGAAATGCCCAGCTCACGTGCAATTTCGCGCTGTGTCTTTTCTTTGTCCTGATCCAACCCAAATCTGCCGATGATGACCTCTTTTTCGCGCTCATCAAGGATGTGAATGTGCTGGTAAATTTTATTGGACTCCAGCTTGAGCTGTACTGCGTCGACCACTTCGTCGGTTTCTGTGCCAAGGACGTCGATTAAGGTAATTTCATTGCCTTCTTTATCCGTCCCGATTGGGTCGTGCAAGGATACGTCTTTTTTTGTTTTTTTCAAGCTTCTTAGATGCATGAGGATTTCATTCTCAATACAACGCGCAGCATACGTAGCCAGCTTGGTGCCCTTATCCACCTGATAACTCTCGATTGCTTTGATCAGGCCGATGGTACCGATGGAAATCAGATCTTCACTGTCCTCACCCGTGTTCTCGAATTTCTTCACAATATGCGCCACCAAACGCAAATTGTGCTCAATCAACTTGTTGCGGGCGTAAGGGTCGCCTTTGGCCATGAGTCGGAGGTACTTTTCTTCTTCGGTGTCCTGAAGCGGTTGCGGGAAGGCATTGTTCTTGACATAAGCCACAAAAACAAGAAGTTCTTTAAAAACAAGGGAAAGCGCCGCGATAATGCTGGACATGGCTGCCACCTCCACGTCTGGAATAGCTTACTTCTATCCTTATGTGGGCGGTCGCCTATGCGTGCCTGTACGCAGGGAGTTGTTGTCGATTAATTCACTGTTGCTTGTATGGTAAAGGATTCACATTTTTGCATATGGATGGAGCTTAAAAAAAATCGGATATCTTGGTAAAATGAACAAAATGAATGATGGGAGCAATTACCCATGATAGAATTTGGCGCCGTGTCGATCGAATGGGGTACTGTACTCATTCAACTCGTCATCCTCTTCCTGCCTATAGCACTTGTCATTGCTTGCTGCTTGTTCATCGTAAAACGCAAGGCAATCAAGCAAAAAGCCATCGACGAGCTGGAAAAACGTGTCGCAGCACTCGAGCAAGAAAGAAAGCGCCCGAAATCATAACGGACGCTTTCCTTTTTCCCCTATTCAAATAAAGCCATCATCTCTTCGTCTTCTCGATCTCGTGCTATATCGTATGGTGTTTGCCCCTCCATATCCTTTTGGTTAGGATTCGCACCTTTAGCCAGGAGCAGCTCTACCACATCCACACGCTCCTCTCCATCCGCTACCTGTGTGTGCAGCGGGGTACTTCCATCATGAGCGCTGGCATGTATGTCTGCACCGTGCGCGATGAGCGCCTCTGCAACCTCTGGATAGAGTGCAATATGCAACGGGGTAATGCCCTCATCGTTTTTCGCATGGACATCTGCTCCCTGTGCTACCAAGTACGCAATAAGGTCGACATCGTCTGTCATCACAGCTCCATGCAGTACGGAAAACTCATACTCATCCTTCTCATGCAGCAATTCCGGCTGTTGCGTGACGATCTTTTTTACGAGCTCAAGGTCTCCCAGTTCGGCTGCATCATATAAATCTGCGAAATGATAAGTCATCTCTGTCTCTCCCATCATATTCACTCCTTCCTGCTCCTTATTGCTCCTCTGTCTCAAATACTAGCTTGGCGAGCAGGACCACTGGTGCCTCTTTTTCTTGCCCGCCCTCAGTGAGATCGAACAATTTTTCGTTAATCGGACCGTACCGCGATTCATTGCCGTACAGCAAAATCACATGTGGGTACTTGCCAATCTCCTCTTCTAACTGTTTGGGCCATTCTTTTCTATCCAGTGTTGCATTCATCGCATATTCGTTTTCCAAATACGTGAAGAAGTCCGCTCTGGCCTCTGCATCCTGTACCTCATGCACTTCAAAAAAGTCCTCGTCTATCCATTCAAGGCCCGACGCTGTTAAAAAGCCAGACGGTATCACATCCCCGTTTTCATCGTAAACCGGAGTCAGAAAATCCGCTAGTTCATCAGAAGACTGCAAGGTTGTTCCCCATACCGTTACCACATTTCTCATTGTCTTTCCCCCTCGCTCCATTCCTCTTGTACAAACACGGGTTCATGCCCCTTCGTCTAATGCTTTGCTATTTCCAAGGAAGCGCGAATGCGATCTACACGCTCCTTTTCCTTGCGCAGAATGGCTTTTTCGTACGCTACATCCAGCAACCGATTGATTTCTTGCCAATTCGCTTCACCGGAGGGGGACTCACCACTTGCGAGCATTTTGCCCCAAGCACTTAACGCAATCTGCCGCTGTGCTTCATTTCCGTCCAGCCAGCGAATCAGATCATCCCATTGTGGACGTGATACCGCGAATAGCTCATCCCAGCCTTCGATCGGGTACGCCACATGCGGTTCCATCCACAAAATGACTTCACGGGAGCGAAAGTGATGCAAATGACTGTTGGCAGCATAGCCAACCAGACATTCTTTTCTGGCAACGACCTCGTCCATTTCAGCCAAAACTCGCTGCAAGCCCTCTTCTTCTGGCAAACAAGCTGCCGTTACATAGGCACGTAGACTCGAGCCTATCCGTTCATAATGTGGCTCGGACTCCCAGAGCGAACGTACCCAGCTCCCTGCCTTCTTGCCTACTGTCTCGACAATGAGCTGGCACCAGAGTAACAAATTGCTTGAT
Source organism: Brevibacillus sp. MS2.2 (assembly GCF_013284345.1). Lineage (NCBI taxonomy): Bacteria > Bacillati > Bacillota > Bacilli > Caryophanales > Paenibacillaceae > Brevibacillus > Brevibacillus sp. MS2.2. The sequence goes on along the minus strand of NZ_JABSUZ010000006.1, from coordinate 41,274 downwards.
GAGGTTTCCTGCTCGATTTGTGCTACCCATTTATGCAAAATCGGCTCCCAATCATACTGAACAAATGCCTCTTGGATACGTGAATCTCCTGCACCATGCATTTTTGCAAACAAGACCAGCTTCTCGAAATCTTGTGCGGCCTCTTCAAAGGTTAGCGTCCGATAGATTTGCAGCCATTCTTTCCACTCTTGTGCGACTTGCCCCTCAACATCGAGGCCTTCTACCCCGGCAAGCGCTTCATAATTCCAGCACTCTGCCCCAATACAGCCGAGCTCCGTGACTCGCTCTACGAACTCTGTAAAACTTTTGCCGAGCAATAAAAATTCGTCTGTCTCATGCCCCCATGAATAGACGGGTGGGTCATCTGCGCCTGTCGACAAATCGATGAGCAGCATATCGCCATTACCGCCGACGTGAAAACAAAGATACCTTTTCTCGTCCTCATCCGCTTCGTCTCCACCAAAGTACGGCCACTCAAATGCATCCAATGACCATCCCAAATCTCCACTGAGTGAAAAAGGATCTAACGCTCGAGATGGCAACGACCAATTTATTTGAACTTGACTGCTGCCCGTAAGCAAAATAGTACGGATCGTCGCGGGAAAGCGGATCCCGAGACTTTCCTCTCTTCTTTCGATTTCTTCCAGCGCCGCTGGTGGTTCTATCGTGAGCGGCCAAACCTGAGCACCTTGTCGCTCCATATCGTGCATAAGTAATTTCCACGCTTCAAACCATTTTTCCATTCGCTGCTGCATCGGCACAACGACCTCTCTCGTTTGTCGTTTTCTATCTTACGAATTCTATTTCTATTTTCTTTATCTAAAATTCGATTTCATATCCTACTAAAGCACCAATTATATCCATTTTTTTCATGGTAAAATGATCTACAAAGCCTCTACTTTTACCGATATTAGTAGAAAAACACAGAAATGAGGACCTAACTGATGACCACCATTGGAATTGATTTGGGCACGACAAACAGTCTGGTGGCCTACTGGACTGAGAATGGACCCGTGCTCATTCCAAACGCGCTCGGAGAAACACTGACTCCTTCTGTAGTCAGCGTCGATGAGAACGGCGAGATCTTGATTGGAAAAATCGCCCGAGAGCGCCTCTTAACTCACCCTGATCGGACTGCTTCTACCTTCAAACGGTTTATGGGGACAGAAAAAAGGTACCAATTGGGGAGATATTCCCTTTCTGCCGAAGATCTTTCCTCGTTTGTGATTAAATCGTTGAAGGCGGATGCTGAGGCTCATTTAGGGCACCCCGTTCACGAAGCGGTTATCAGTGTGCCTGCCTATTTCAACGACACACAACGCAAAGCAACGAAACGAGCAGCAGAGCTTGCTGGGCTGAAAGTAGAACGCTTGATTAGCGAACCGACTGCCGCCGCGATCTCATATGGCCTCCATCAGGAGGAATCCGAGACACAATTCCTCGTATTCGATTTAGGTGGCGGAACGTTTGACGTTTCTATTTTGGAAATGTTCGAAGGTGTGATGGAAGTAAAATCAATCGCTGGAGACAACTTTTTGGGCGGCGAAGACTTTACCGATCTGATTGCCTCTTATTTTATAGAAGCCCATCGACTCGACATCAACTCGCTTGACAGCAAAACACGTTCGTCCATCCACAAACAAGCTGAGTTGTGCAAGCGCGCTATGTTTTCCGACCAAGAAGGGAAAATGAGTGTCAATATTCAGGGAGCGCTGGTTGAAACGACTCTCAGCCGGAATCAACTGGAAAATCTCGCGTTTCCTCTGCTGCAACGACTTCGTCAGCCGATCGAGCGTGCATTGCGAGACGCATCCATCTCCCCTCGGGAACTGGACGCAATCGTGCTTATTGGCGGTGCAACGCGCATGCCTCTTATCAAATCCATCGTAAGCAAAATATTTGGCCAACTGCCCTATTCGCATATTAATCCTGATGAGGCTGTTGCATTGGGAACAGCGATTCAGGCAGCACTCAAGGAACGCAACCAGGCGTTAAACGAGCTTGTTTTGACCGATGTTTGCCCATACACACTCGGTACGGGTATTGTACAAACCATGGCAAACGGCAAACACGAGGATGGCTACTTTTTTCCGATCATCGAGCGCAATACGCCCATCCCGGTCAGCCGGGTAGAACGGCTATATACCGTTAACGATTATCAACGCTCCATTCTCGTTGATGTATATCAAGGGGAAAGCCGACGTGTCGAACATAACCTCAAGCTTGGCGAATTGAATGTAAAAGTTCCCCCTGCCAAAAAGGGCGAGGAGTCTATCGATGTTCGTTATACATATGACATCAACGGAATTCTGGAAGTCGAAGTGACTGTCGTCTCTACAGGCGTTAAAACCAAGGCCGTCATCGAAAAAAGTCCAGGTAGCCTATCAAAAAAAGAAATTGAGGAGCGTTTTCAAGCTCTTCAAAACATTAAAATCCACCCTAGAGAGCGAACCGAAAATCGATTACTTCTGGCAAAAGGCGAACGTATGTATGAGGAAGCGTTGGGCGAAGACCGGATGATCATTGCGAATTACTTACGCCGCTTCGAAAGTGTCCTCTCCACCCAAAATGAAAGAGACATCGCCAAAGCAGCAGAAGAATTAAAGCAGCAACTGGACATGTTTGAAGGGTGGAATGAGTATTAATGGGGATTTGGGAGATTCTCGGGATTGAACCGACGGACAATCCTGCCCAGATAAAAAAGGCTTATGCCAAAAAGTTGAAGGTGCACAATCCGGAAGTTGATCCTGAAGGCTTTCAGCGATTGCGAGAGGCGTATGACCTCGCCCTGAAGTACACACGCAATACTAAGCGGAATCGTATGTTCGAAGAAACGCCTCTACCGGAAAGACTGGATGAGCGGGAGGAGCATGAACCGGAAGAAGAGCAACCTATCTTCGATCCACCACAGCGGCTCACACTGTTTCACAGTTTTTTAGAGGAAACAACGCAAGAAGTAGTCTCTCAAGAAGAAATCCCCATTCCCAAGCGGTACGATTTCACGGAGAGGTACGATCATTCCGAACGCTCCTTGAACCCCGATGATATGGTGGAGCGTTTTTTCCGCCGTACGCAAGAGCTGTACGATAACTATTACGAGCGTATCCAGCTTGAAAACTGGCGTGAGTTGCTGAATGACGAGGCCATGTGGAATGTCGGCTGCCATCAACTCATCGATACGCGATTTCTCCACTTTTTAGAAGAACACTACCATTTGCCTCATGAGGTGTGGATGCTGCTCGATTCCCATTTTCAATGGCGGGAGAAATCGGAAAAGCTCGCAAGCCAGCTCTCAGGACGTTTTATCGCTTACCTGAACGGGCAGCTCAATCGGACCTTCACGCTGCGTTACCACTCTTTTGAGAATCGCGAGGACTTGGATATTGAAGCGTTTCTTGAATGGCGCAGCGATGCGTTATTTGCCCTCATGGAAAATGATTGGGAAACGGCTCAGGGCTATTTGGCAAAAGCCCATGCCCTGTACGCTCTTGACCCCGATTTGATCCGTTTACAGGGCGAATATTTTTTGCGAACCGGCAATAAGAATCGTGCCTTTCATGCTTTTGATCAATTATTACGTCTTGATCCAGATAACATCGATGCGTATCTGTATCGTGCGCGACTTTTCCTCGAAAAGGGAGATGCTGCTGATGCGATCAAGGATTGCGAGGAAATCCTCGCTCGCATGCCAGAACTATGGGACGCTCGCAGCTTGTTGGGGAAAGGCTATCTTCAGCTAGGGGAATGGGAGAAGGCTCAAGAGGTTTTTCAGGAGATACTTTCGCATAATCCCTCCGATATCGACGCGAAGATATGCCTGACACAAATACAGTCACCGTTTAACAAGGTGACCGAGCCCGCTACGAACAAGCTGGCCAAAGGAGCTAGGAGAAAAACCTTACGCGCACTCGGGCTGCCTGGCAATCTATCAACGTTCAAGCAATTTTTTGCCATCTACACCAGACGTAACATTTGGACGATTATTTTTCTCCTTCTGCTCCATTACGCTATGTTTGCTGTTGTCTCCATGAAGCTGGAGATGACTCCGGAGCAGATGTTTGACTCCTTGGTCAATACATATAAACCTGTCCAAATTAAGACGATCGACGAGTTAAAACAAACTCCGCTTGGCTACCAGGTGGAATTTACATTGACCAAAGCGTCTTATATCAATATGCTCCGCGTCTATGACAAAGAGAAGCATCCCGAGCCAAAAGCCGAGTTCATTCCTGCTACCAAAGCCGAAGAGCGAGATCTCTTAAACGCTGACACCGGTTATGTAAATGTGGGGTATCTGGATCAACAAGCGATCATAGTCATTACGGACTACGACCATGCCAAAGAAATTCATGACAAGCATTCCATTACGATGCGAGGAACGCACAAGGCGATACCCGATGGTGAGATGTTGCCTGTCATAGTAAATGCTTTGGACAAACGCAGGCATCCGCACAATGCGGTTCTCGTGACCGATACGTATATCAATGCCAAGACTGACTTAGAAGAAAAAGGATGGACAGGGTCATGGCTTCTGGGCATTCTCGCGATGATTTCCCTGTTGTATTACATCCGTATCATTCGTGAGATTCCCAAAACTCGCAAAGCATTGACATTCCACTAAAGGAGGCAGAGAGGACTTCCATGACAAAAGAGGCAGAAAACGAAAAAGAGATCGACCCGAAGTTAAGGCGCTACTTGCATGCTCTCTCCTCTGTTTGCTTAAATCAGAAGCGGCTCGCGTATTATTTGGCCATCCACGAATACAACCGCCTGCGCGATACCTTTCTGCGGCTTCGAATCGATAACAGATGGGATACGGGAGATGCAGCCAAAACGCAAGAGCGCTTGACTTGGTTTTTGGAACATGGGCGAAGAACTGAATTTGATCAGCATCGCCACGTATTATCCGCACTCAGCGCTGCCAATTGTTCCAACTACATCGCATCCTTAAAAAAAGGCGACATGGAGTCAGCCCGGCAGTTGGTTGTGTACTCGTACATGAACAGACTCCCACATGCCGGCATTGCCGCCTTTGATTACGCCTGGTATCTCATTATTTGCAAAGCGGGCGCCCAACAGTCCTATATTCCCAAGGCAGATGCTGTAGAAAGCATGCTGGACATAGCCAAGCGAATCCAACTCGCATATTCGAGCTGGGAAGAGTATTTATTTGCGTATGCATGCGGCAATCTTTTCGACGAAGCAGGCGCATCCAAAAATACGAGTAAAGCAACCGAAGCTCATATTTTGAAGCTCCTGACGGGTAAGTACAGTCCGATTCGTGAATTTGACTGGAAGTTTGATCTCACACCTTACTTGCCCTCCCCTCAAGTAGAAAACTTGCCTTCTTTTAGCAGCTAAGCTTACGAAAAAACGTTTCCCTCGGACTTTTCACTCTGTGTCCAATGGGAAACGTTTTTTTCTTGTAACTAGCCTTGATAGAAGTTTTCTTACGCCTTATCCGATAGGTCCTTCACCATATGGCTCAATTTATGACCGCTTACGATCACTGTCCCATCCTCACGATAGCCGAGTGATTCATACAGCTTGCGTGCACGTGGTTTTTCCTCGTCAACAAGCAAAGCGATTCGGTCATGCCCGCGCTGAATCGCTTCTTTTTCAAAGGCATCCAGCAGAAGTGATCCGATCCCCTTCCCTCTGCATGAGGAATCAACCGCGACAGAATCCAAATAAAATTCGTCATCCTTTGCTTCTTTTACAAGCGTAATCGTCTCGCCAGTCAAACGTTGGACATGCTCAACGAAGGGACGATCGAGCACCTCTGTTTGGCTTCCATGATAAAAGAGCGCCAGTCCTACCGGTACATCTCCATCCATGGCAATCACCGCGTTTTCGTAGCTGAGCCGGTTATTTTCCTTCGCAAAAAACTCCTCCATCATGCGAATCGCATCTGCTGCCTCCGTTGCACCTGTTAACGTATGCGCGATATCGCCAATGGCATCATAAATTAATGGCGCAGCAAAAGCTGCATCTGTGGGTTCCGCTTTGCGTATCATGTGTTTCCTCCTTGCGTTTCGAGCATTCGCACGACACGGCTCTTTTCGTTTCTTTGTCTATCATGCACACTTTCATTGTGTCACAATCTGCCAAACTGATCGAGCTTTCCCGACGATCGTTCACAGATCAGCAACAATGAAACCGCTCTCATTTTCCAAGAGCGGTTTCACCTTTTTCGCGTCGTCTTTCCTATCCAATCATTTTTTCAATCGTCAGCTTGCGATCATGCCGCAAATCGAGGAATTCACCCATTCTTCTGACCAACGGCCGCATCGGTTCATCCTGATGGATAAGAATCACTTCGACTTCTTCCCCACTACTCAACCTCGCCTTCGCACCTACGTACAGCAAGGCAATGTAGCGGACAAACTGTGCAACGATCTCAACATTTAACGCCCCGTTACAGGCTTCCTTCCACAAGAGCTGTGCTGCCTCGAATGGGGACGTCCTCCCTTTGTACACCCGATCAGAACAGATCGCATCAAACATGTCGGCAACGGCGAGCACCTGACATTCGATCGGAATGCTATCGCCTTTTCTTTGCTCCGGATAGCCAGACCCGTCGAGTCGCTCGTGATGTAGCAAGGCACACAAAGCCAACAGCTCAGATCCACCCTCCATCTCACGAATCATTTCATAGCCGTAGACGGTATGCTTCTTCATGATCGCAAATTCTTCTTCACTTAGCTTGCCTGGCTTAAGCAATATTTCCTTCGGTACCCTCATTTTCCCAATGTCATGCAAAAATCCGGCCGTCCCCATGAATGCTATTCGCTCTTCATCCCATTTCATCAAACGAGCAATGAGCGAACAGAGAATGCCTACATTTAATGAATGTCGGTATGTATAGCTGTCTGCCCCTTCCAGTACGTACAAGTTCCGGAACAACCCCAAATGCTTCGTCGATTTTTCTGCTACATCAAAAAAGATGTTGGAAAAATGCTCAAGACTCGGTGCCCCGCCAACTGTCAATTCATCGAAGAGTAGTCTCGTTTTGTCGAGGGCTTGTACATAAGCAGCAACAGTCTCGGAATCTGCCTCTAGCTGGAATAGCTGAGAAGTAACTTCTTCACCGGTTCCCTCCGTTAGACTCTGTATAATGTCAACCTCACGGACTCGTTGCTTTTGTAATAGGATCACATGGGCAGGCGTGACCGTCGTGTTTTGTCCCAGCAGCAAAATTCCTTGTTCGGTGTACAAATCAGCCGCTAAAACTTGTCCAATCAGTGAGAGATCAACAGGTGCCAAAGGCATACAATCAACCTTTCCAGTCTCCGTCTTTTTAGAGGTTGTTCAAAAAGTCGACTTTTTGAACTCACACTTTTACTCAAATTATAGAAAGGAAGAGGATGAGTTACAATCTTTTTTTCGACAATTCATAACTTTGCTGGACGCCGGGACCTTTCACTATTCGCATACATATGATATCAAGCAAATGTCAGTGGTTTTATCAAGGAGGGACGAACGTCTCATGACGACGCTGTACATCACACCAAAAGCGTGGAAACAGATTGAGCAGGCCGTACGAAAAAAACCCTCGCTTGAAACAGGAGGGGTCATGATGGGATACCCACTTGGTGAAGATAGATGGGTCGTTACGTATGCAAGTGAACCAGGCCCAAATGCGATTCACCAGCCACATTCTATTTTTTTCGATGACACGCATCTCAATAAGCTCGTCCGAAAATTAAGCAGACATCGACAATGGAAATACATTGGTGATTGGCATAGTCATACGGTAAAACGCCTATCTCCCAGCAAAGGTGATAAGAGAACCATTTGGGCAAAAGCGTCACAGTCCATGTACATGTCCTCCTCTCCCCTCATGCTGATCGTCGGGCTAGGTAAAAACAATCAAATTAACGCAAGAGGCTTCATCCTCGGAAATACTCTTCGCGAGGTCAAGATTGAGCTGTATGATCGGCAAGCTCAGCAACAGCTCGGTGAAAAAGCTCCATAGCCTGGTTTTTCCCCCAGCTCGGCTGATTTTCTGCCACGACACAAATGGCGTAACGCGGCTCTTCTAACGGGGCGTACCCGAGAAACCACAGATGGTTGTTTCCATTCGCATCCCCGATTTGTGCAGTCCCGCTTTTGCCTGCCACCTGCCAAGTGGAATTCATGAGCATCTGTCCTGTTCCCTCGGTGACGACTTTACGCATCATTTTTCGCAATTTATAAGCTGTGACGTAGTCAATTCCGTCCAAAGCGAGGTCCTGCTCTGGGAACGTATGGAACGACTGACCATTTCGGTATGCGATCTCTTTTACTAGCCGTACTTGAGAGCTTTGACCGCCACGCAAAATCGTTACCATCATGTTGGCTGCTTGCAAGGGGGATATTCGTACATCCCGTTGACCAATGGCGCTTTGAATCAGGACGCCTTCATCGTCGCGGGATACTCCCTCTGCAAAGACTCTCCCCGGCTCTTCGCCATCCAGCTGCTTGAAGTTTTTGAGTTTATACAGATTGGGAGTAACATGCCCCACTTGAGTGGTCAAGCCCAGCTTTTTTGCATATTCCTCCAACTTTTCTCCGCCCACCAGCTTGGCAATATGGGCAATCGCAATGTTGCAGGATTGGGCATACGCTTCTTCCAGTGTCACACTGCCGTGACCTTCTTTTTTCCAGCAGGAGAATTGGTACTTCCCGTACTCCCCTGTACATGTGAAACGGTCAATTGGTGAAACAATCCCTTCCGCCAACGCAGCGGCTGCTACCACTGTTTTATAGACAGAACCAGGCGGGAGTTGCTTGAATGCGCGATTCTTCCAGTCGCTTGCGTTTCCCGTGACATTTGTTTGATCATAGGTAGGGCGGCTCACAGCTGCAAGAACATCGGCTGTTTGTACGTCCAAAACGACGATACTGCCCTCTTTTAAGCCTACTTGATCGGCTGCTGCCTCCATGCTTCGTTGGATTGCTGCATCCAAGGTAGTCGTTAATGACAGCGGATAGTATTGATTCGACTGCTTTGTATAGCGAATATCCAACCCTCGGAGCGGTTGTCCGTGCCCATCTACATAATAGGACAAGACAGACGGCTCTACCCCTTGTAAAAACCGGTCGAAGCTTCGCTCCAGACCCGATGCTCCCAGCGTGCTCTCGGCATTCATTTTCCCGCTGGTCCATTCATCTGGATACAGCTTCTGTACCATGTCGGGATTTTTATGGATAAAACCAATCAGATGCTTGGCTACTTCATCCGCGCTGTATCGTTCTGTCACCGCCAATGCCACTACTCCTGGGATGGCAAGTGCATTGATTTCCTCGGCCTGCCGCTCGGTGAGCATCACCAGCTTGCCGGATTCCTCTCGCATGAGCAGCGGTACTTTTGCCTTTTCCATCGTCTCCGACAGCCGTTCCTTAGATTCTCCGGTTATTTGAGCCAATCGCTGCAAGCCATCTGTTCCTTGCAGGCTCCCACGTGCCAACGGGAACAAAATCAAGGCGAGATGCTCTTCTCCGGTAAAGGCGTACCCATTTCGATCTACGATATCGCCACGCCCGCTATGCAGTACGATGCTTTGCTGTCTTTGTTTTACTGCTGCCTTTACCAAATCAACGCCATGCCGAGAAAACCGATGGGGCGATCCGAGTTGAATCCACCACAAGCGCGCGACCAAACCGAGCCATAACAACGACATGGACAGCAATACAAGAAAGTGACGTCTTTTGATTCGTCGATCCAACTGCATCGAATTCCCTCCCTGGCTTTTTTCACCAGTATTGCCGGAATGAACGCGTCAGAAACAACGAACAAAGAAAAAAGCACACCGTACGTCACGGTGCACTTTTAGGTGTTTATGATTGATTGGCGAATTGTTGCTTCTCCAATAAAATATTGCTGATCTTCGTGGATAACAGATCCAATGCTACTCGGTTGTAGCCGCCTTCTGGGATGATGACGTCTGCATATCGCTTGGTCGGCTCAATAAACTGCAAATGCATCGGTCGAACAACGTTTAAGTACTGTGTCACCACTGAATCGAGGGAACGACCGCGCTCTTCGATGTCACGTACGATTCGGCGTGCAATACGCACATCCGCATCCGTATCGACGAATACCTTGATATCCATCAAATCACGAATCCGCTCATCCTCCAGAATCAGCATTCCTTCCAGAATGATGACATCCTTCGGGTCGACCTGGATTTGCTCTGGCTTGCGGTTATGCACCTTGAAGTCGTAGATCGGTTTTTGGATCGCTTTTCCTTGCATCAGCTCTTGCAAATGCGCAAGCAACAAATCGTTGTCAAAAGCGAAGGGATGGTCATAGTTCGTCAACGCCCGCTCTTCTGGGCTCAAATGGCTTTGATCCTTGTAGTAGGAATCCTGCTCAATCATCGTTACACTATCATTTTGGAACTGGCGGTACAGCTCCTTTGCAACAGTCGTTTTTCCAGAACCACTGCCTCCCGCTACCCCAATCAATACGGGGTTACCCATGCTTCATGTCCCCTTCCTCATGATGCTTTACACGTTTACGACCCTATGTTTTTACTTCTTTTTCATACTGATGGCCAGCCCATCTCCTACTGGAATAAATGTCGTTTCTAAATCAGGACGCTCCATCAGATGTGAATTATAAGAAAGCAGCTTGTCCACCATCGGACGCTGGCGCTTGCCCGCTTCTTCTGGGGTCGCCACCAGTCCTCGGAACAGGACGTTGTCGCTGATTACCAAACCGCCTTCGCGAAGAAGCGGTAGATACAAATCGAGGAATACTCGATACTGCCCTTTGGCTGCATCGATAAACAAGCAGTCAAATTGATACGACTCCGGCAGCCCTAAAGTGGCGTCACGTGAGAGTATTTCCACACGATCTGCACATCCAGCTTCTTTTATATTTTCCCGTGCTCTCACCAATCGATCTTCATCTATGTCCATTGTGACAATTCGCGCTTCCGGTGCAGCTTCTGCAAGCCAAATGGTGGAATAGCCAATTGCCGTACCCACTTCAAGAATCGCTTTGGGACGATGCAGCAACAACAACATCCGCATGACTTGAGCGGACGGGAGCTGCACAATCGGAATGTTTTCCTCTGCCGCCTCCTGCTCCAATCGCTTGAGCAGCAAAGAACGCTCGGGAACCAGGCTTGACACGTAGTCGTCAATTGCCGGATTGGTAATCATGATTTCACTCCTCTTTCGTTACAACCGAATTATTATAGCACACCTTGAGAAAGCTTGGCTACGTCAAGCACCGTTGATCGCATGCAAAAAAAAAGAGGAAACTTGGTTAGTTTCCCCTGCTTTTCTTATCATTTGCTTCATGCTCTTGCAGTGTTTTGGAAAAGTAGTGCTCGGACGTTCCGTCTTTTTTCGTCACGTAGAAAAAGTAATCGTGTTTAGCCGGATTGACGACTGCTTCAAGTGAAGCTCTGCCTGGGCTTGCAATCGGCCCCGGTGGCAAGCCAGGATTTGTGTACGTGTTGTACGGGCTTTTTACTTTTAGGTCCTCGAAGGTCAGACGGTCTCGTTGTTTGCCGAGTACAAATTGAACGGTAGCATCAGCCTGCAACGGCCACTTATCACGAATCCGATTGTAGTACACGCCTGCTACAAGTGGACGCTCCTTGTCTACTGTTACTTCTCGCTCAACGATCGATGCGAGATTAACCGCTTCATCCAGGGTTAAATCGTGCTGCTTCAGTTGCTCTGTCCACTCTGGCTTCCATTCCTTTTGAAATTGAGCCAGCATACGCGAGACGACATCATGTGCTGTAGCATCCTTGTCCACCTCATACGTTTCCGGGAACAGATACCCTTCCAGACGGTGTTTTCGATCTGCATGCTTCGGTATGGCTGCGACAAAAGGATAGTCGGGGAATGCACCTTCATTTACTTCTTTTAAGAATGCTGCCTTCTCTACAATGCCTTCTTTATCGAGATGATCTGCGATCTGTTCGACATTCCAGCCTTCTGGGATCGTAAATCGGTTCGCATTGATCACGGTGTTTCCTTCCACCATGGCAGTTAGTATCTCGTCAATGGCTTGGCCAGTCGTAAATTGGTATTCTCCTGCCTTAAGATCAGGGGCCACGCCTTTATACTTCACGTAGTAATTAAATACATCGGCATTTCGGATCAGACCTTGTTCTTCCAGAAGTCGACCGATTTTTTGTACGGATGAACCGGACGGAATTGCCACGTTCTTCACCGTCTGTTCACCTGCAACTGGCTGTAATTGCTGGTACGCGTACCACGCTGCTCCCCCCGCAGCCAAAATGATCAACAACAACAAGGCTACCAGCCACATCACAATTCGTCCGCCACGTCTGCGTCGATTTGTCACAGGGCGTCCGGGGTTAAAATCAGGCTTCGCTGACATTGGTTTCAAGCTAGAAATCCTCCCTTTAGGGTCTCTTTATCTCCATCCCATTCATTATACAAGAGGCTTATCCAACTGTCACTTCATGGGTGATTTTGGCGAAAAAAGACATAAAAAAGAGTCCGCCAGTTGCGGACTCTCTTTCCACGAATCTATTAAATTCCGTCTTTCTCCAAATCAGCAATCAAAGTTTCGAAGGTAGCTTCTACTTGCTCCCACTCTTCATCATCCTCGATTGGCTGGAGCATGTCTGTACCGTCATAACGCAGGAAGTGAACCTCATACTCTTCTTCCTCTTCCTGATCTACTGGTACGAGCACCAAATAGCTGCGGTCTTCAATGTCAAAAATGTACATGATACGAAAATCTCGCGGTTCCTCGGTACCTTCTTCCGTCAGCGCGATCACATCGCCCACTTCGAACTCTTCCATCATCTCTTCACTCATTGTGGTCACCTCGATTTCGCGTCCAAATATCCTTGGAGGATTAAAGTGGCCGCCATTTTATCTATCACTGTCTTTCGCTTTTGACGGCTGACATCAGCAGAAATCAGCATACGCTCTGCCGCCATCGTCGTCAAGCGTTCGTCCCACATGTGGACAGGAAGAGACATGCGTTCCTCCAAAAGCTTGCCAAATGCTTGACACATTTCAGCACGCGGGCCTATGGTTCCGTTCATGTTTTTGGGCAAACCAACGACGAAAGCCCCAATTTGATACTGCGAAACTAATTCGCTCAGGCGGGCAAGATCCTTTTCCTTGGATTGTCGCTTGATGGTCTCTACTCCTTGCGCAGTCCATCCCAGCTCATCGCTGACAGCCACTCCAATTGTCTTGTCGCCTACATCCAACCCCATCAATCGTGTCATCGTTAAGGTCTACTTGCGCTCTGACAAGTAAACGGTCACCAACTCTTCTATGATTTTGTCCCGTTCCAATTTGCCGATCAGGCTCCGCGCGTTGTTGTGGCGTGGGATAAACGCCGGGTCGCCAGAAAGCAAGTAACCTACGATCTGGGTGATCGGGTTGTATCCTTTTTCCTGCAGGGCTTTGTACACCTCTGTCAATGTTTCTTGCACATCCGCCGCATTCGCTTCCTTGGGCACCGTGAATTTCATGGTATTATCCAACGAACTCACAATCAACACCTCGATTTCCTTTGAGACTCTTTTGGTTACCTACTCTTTTTTGTATTCGACTCGGATTTCATTTACTCCTGTCGATAATACAAATTTCTCACGCAATCGCACTATTTCGATACTGCTTGACTCTTCACGAAGTCAACCACTGCATCCAGTGCTTCTTGCAGCTTGGATGGGTCCTTACCGCCAGCTTGTGCCATATCAGGACGTCCACCACCGCCGCCACCGCAGCGAGTTGCGACTTCCTTGATGATCTTGCCAGCGTGGATACCTTTATCCATGAGATCTTTGGTTACACCTGCAACGAGGTTCACCTTGTCCCCATCGACTGCACCCAACACAATGACAGCGGAACCGAGTTTGTTTTTCAGCTCATCTACCATGCCGCGCAGGTTGTCCATATCGACAGCGGAAACACGTGCAGCGAGTACATTCATGCCGTCTACTTGTTGGAGTTTATCCGTCAACGACGCTGCCTCGATGTTCCCCAGTTTTGCACGGAGGGACTCGTTTTCGCGCTGAACTTCTTTCAATTGTTGTTGCAGACCTTCTACACGTGCAGGTGCTTCTGCCAGCACTGGTGCTTTAAGTGCTTGCGCCACTTCTTTGAGTGTAGTGAACTGCTGGTTCAAGAACTGGTAAGCACCGCGTCCTGTTACTGCTTCGATCCGGCGTGTACCTGCGCCGATACCGCTCTCGCTAACCAGCTTGAACAGACCGATTTCCGCGGTATTGTTCACATGGCATCCACCGCACAGCTCCAAGCTGTATTCGCCCACTTTTACGACGCGTACAACGTCGCCGTATTTTTCACCGAACAACGCCATCGCGCCCATCGCTTTTGCTTCAGCCAATGGTTTGTTGGAGATCTCGACACTCAGGTTTGCCCACACCTTCTCATTCACGATCGCTTCGATACGTTCCAGCTCTTCTGGCGTAATGGAGCTAATGTGAGTGAAGTCAAAACGGAGACGCTCTGGTGCTACCAAGGAACCTGCCTGATTGACATGCGTTCCCAGGACATCCTTGAGTGCTTGATGCAGCAAGTGAGTCGCTGTATGGTTTTGGGTGATAGCCAGACGTGCTTCACGGTTCACTTCCGCGCGAACCTCATCGCCTTTGCGCAGGGTACCTGCTTCGACGATGACGGAATGTACATTTTGACCCATTGGTCCTTTTTGTACATCTGTCACACGTGCTTTCACGATATCAGAAATCAGGAAACCTTCGTCATTGATCTGACCGCCGCTTTCTGCATAGAAAGGAGTTTGGCTCAGAACGACTTGTATGGTTTGACCTTCTTCTGCTTCTTCTACCAGCTGGTTGTCCAAAATAATCGCTTCAACTTTACCTGTTGCTACCAATTCAGTATAACCAACAAATTGGCTCGTAACCGTCAAATCAGACAATGGACCACCTTGGATTTGCATGCTGTCTACATCTTGACGTGCTGCACGTGCACGCTCACGCTGTTCTTCCATCGCTTGATCAAAGCCATCGCGATCGACAGTCAGCCCTTGCTCGTCTGCGAAGTCTTCTGTCAAGTCAACAGGGAATCCATACGTATCGTACATTTTGAAGACATCTTGACCAGACAGTTTTGTCTTTCCGCTTTCTTTTGCTGCCTTCACCATGTCAGACAGGATCGCCAGACCGTCGTTCAATGTCTCGTGGAAACGCTCTTCCTCGGCACGAATGACTTTTTCGATGAACGCACGCTTTTGGACTACCTCTGGGTAGAACTCACCCATCATCGTACCTACTGTCTCAGTCAAGCTGTACAGGAATGGCTTCTCTACGCCCAGCTTTTTCCCCATACGTACGGCACGGCGAAGCAGACGGCGAATGACGTAGCCACGTCCTTCATTGGATGGAAGCGCACCGTCACCGATCGCAAACACAACCGTACGTGCATGGTCAGCGATAACCTTCAATGCTACATCCATCTCAGGGCTTGTTTTATACTTCACACCGGAGATTTCCGTGGTCTTTTCGATCAGTGGGAACAGCAGGTCTGTCTCAAAGTTGTTGTCTACGCCTTGGATGACAGACGTCATGCGCTCAAGACCCATCCCCGTATCAATGTTCTTCTTAGGCAGCGGCGTGTAGGTACCGTCTGGATTGTGGTTGAACTGGGAGAATACCAGGTTCCATATTTCCAGGTAGCGCTCATTCTCCCCACCTGGGTACAGCTCAGGGTCGCTCGGGTCGTTTCCGAACGCTTCACCACGGTCATAGAAAATTTCCGTGTTCGGTCCACTCGGGCCTTCTCCGATATCCCAGAAGTTGCCCTCCAGTCGGATGATTCGCTCTTCTGGAACACCGATTTTCTTGCTCCACAGCTCAAATGCTTCTTCGTCCTCTGGGTGAATCGTAACGGAAAGCAAAGCCGGATCAAAGCCGATCCATTTTGGGCTCGTCAAAAACTCCCATGCCCATTCAATCGCTTCTTCCTTGAAGTACTCACCAATAGAGAAGTTACCCAGCATTTCAAAAAAGGTATGGTGGCGAGCAGTACGTCCCACATTTTCAATATCGTTTGTACGAATAGACTTTTGCGAGTTCGTGATGCGTGGGTTGTCCGGGATGATTCGACCGTCAAAGTACTTCTTGAGGGTCGCCACACCGCTGTTGATCCACAGAAGGGAAGGATCGTCGATTGGAACCAATGGAGCGCTAGGCTCAATGCGATGTCCTTTTTCTACAAAAAAGTCGAGGAACATCTGGCGGATTTGATTGCCTGTCAGTTTCTTCATCTACATTCTCCTCATCTAAAAATAAAAAAAGTCCCCATCCCCTCAGGGACGAGAACTGATTTTCTCGCGGTACCACCCTGCTTACAGGCTCGCTACACGTATCTTAGCCAAGGCCTGTCGCTTAAGTGGCGTCTAACGGTGCCAAGCCGCCGGGTTTTGCCCGGTCTTAGGAGTAGCCTTCTGCTGCTCTTCTTTTGGTCGCCCTCTCAACCATGGAGCGCCCTCTCTGTAAAAGGTCTGCAACATACTCGTTCCCTCATTGATTTCACATAAATCACTTTGTCCATATTATAAATATTTTCCCTGATCACTGTCAACTTTCGTGCATCATGACAGCGATTCGGCTAACGATCACTTTGCAAACGGCAAGGATCGGAACAGCAACAATTAACCCAATGATCCCCCCTACCGTCTCCCCTACCAGCAGTGCCAAGATAATGAGAAGCGGGTGCAAATGCAAAGAACGACCAACGATGTTTGGGGACAAAATGTTCCCTTCTACGATTTGAATGATGAGATTCACAACGAGAACGAGTAGCAGTGTCTTGGTGGAAATCGTAATCGCGATTACAACTGCCGGTGCCGCCCCAATCAAGGGTCCAATGTACGGAATGATGTTGGTAAGACATACAAATGCAGCCAGTACAAAAGGATATGGCATGCCGATCCACCAATAGCCCAAGTATGCGAAAACGCCTACGATCAGGGCGACAATCATTTGTCCATGTATGTATTTACCCAAGGATTCATTAATATCCCGCAAGACAATCAGCACTTGCTTCCGATAAGCCTTCGGAACAATCGACATCCCCGTCTCATGCAATTGCTTCATATCCTTCAAAAAGTAAAAAGCGATAAACGGCACGATAGCAAAAGCAAACAGCTTTCCCATCGAATGACGAGCATTATCCACGATTTTCGATACGGAATGAGACATCCCTTCATTCGACTGGATGATCACCCGGTCGACACCCTTCGAGATGCTATCCGGCAAGAAATATTTTCGCGCTTCCCACTCACTCATCCATGTATAGTACCAATCCATCAAGCGGGGAATGTCGTCTGACAGCTCCACCAATTGTTTCGTAAAAACAGGAATCGCGTTGATGATCGCAATGGTAATCACCAATACAAATGAGCCATAAATGAGCAGAACTGCCATCAAGCGCGGAACTCTTCTTTTTTCCAGCAATTGCACGACCGGATGGAGCAAGTAAGCGATGACGAGTCCCAATATGACGGGAACGAGCACTTCCTTTATGAGCGAAAACAACTGTGACAGGACTGGTCGGAGCAGCCAAAGCAGATTGCCGATGACCAAAAGTGCGATGAGCCAAACAGCAGCAGCAAATAGACGACTTCGCCGAAGTTCATCCACGTTCCCCAACTCCTCCCTATTTGCAAACATCTTTTTTAGCTTGTCTCATTCACATAAATTTCATGTAACCTATTGACACACAATTTCGTGTTCAGTAGTATGTAATTACAAGAGGATATCTCCAAAGGGGAGTAGCTTTTTCGCAACATAGTCGTCATTACGGGATTTTTCCCCGGCTATGTTGGCAACATTTTCGTAAATGTTGTAAGCAAGACCTTTGCCGGCCAGGTAAAAGGTCTATTTTTGTTTTTCAAATGACCTTTTCCTGTCCCGGGAAAGGTCGTTTTCTTTTTCGCCCCTTTACACACACTATAGGAGGTATCAAGAAAACGGCCAGCGGATTATTCGCTTCCAAAATGGATTAGGAGGAGGAAGAGAAATGGATTTATTGTTAAGCCCTGAGTTTTGGACCGCATTACTTTCTATCGTTATTATCGACCTGGTGCTGGCCGGGGACAATGCCCTCGTCATCGGGATGGCGGCTCGTAACCTGCCTGCTCATCAGCAAAAGCAAGCGATCATATGGGGAACCGTTGGTGCAATTGTCATTCGTGCATTGGCGACACTCGCTGTCGTTTGGTTGTTGAAGATTCCTGGTCTGCTACTTGTAGGTGGTTTGATTCTCATTTGGATCGCCCTCAAGTTGCTGATTCAAGATAATGGTCATGAGAATATGAAGGCAAGCGGATCACTTGGAGCAGCGATTTGGACGATTATCGTAGCCGACACAGTAATGGGCTTGGATAACGTTATCGCGGTTGCTGGTGCCGCACATGGTGATTTCCTTCTGGTAGTTATCGGTTTGATCATCAGTGTTCCGATCATGGTATGGGGTAGCACATTGATCTTGAAGCTGATCGAGAAATATCCGATTGTGATATATATCGGTTCTGCCGTATTGGCGTATACCGCTGCGAGCATGGTAACAAGCGAGAAGTTCCTCACACCATTCTTTGCCGCTTATCCTTGGGTGAAATGGGTATTCATCGTAGCTGTTGTGGTTGGTGTCCTGTTGATCGGACGCATGAAAAGCCAACAGCAAAAACGCTTGGCAGAACAATCTTAATGCAAAGCAAGGCTCCGTCGTTTCCGCGACGGAGCTTTTTCATGTACGTAGAAAAAAAGCACCCGAACACAGTGTATGTTCGGGTGTTTATTTACGTTCCACTGCACATTTTGTGTTAACGAGTAACGGCACGCATCAGCTTGCGACCTGATTTCCACATACGCGTCATATCACGCATGGAGAAGGGCAACTGATTCCAATTCAATGAAAACCGACTGCGACGTCGCGGAGCCATCCAATAACCAATGATCGCCACAATTCCGCTTGTGGCAAGAATCCGCAACAGGCCTCGAATGAACAATCGTGCCACCTCCATTGGTTTTGCCGCTCAAATCCACTACATATTCAAGTGAGCGGTTACTGTCTGTTCCTCAATAAACAGATCGTTGAGCGAATGCAAAGATCCATCTTCCTCAACTTGGTAGACAGAAGCGATCTGCTCATTGGAAACGCTCATTTCTATAAAGCAGTTCCAGCAATAGTATTGATTGGTTCCAATCTTTCCTACGTCTTTGGAACTGCAATTCGGGCATATGACACGCATCACGCTTTTTCCTCCCTTTCACGCCTGGCCACGAACTAGTCCGGCACGATCAGGTTTTCTTCCCCGATGATAACGGATGCTGGTGCAGGGAGGCGCTTTCGTCCTTCCGTAATATCTGCAAGCCAGCCATTCGATAGTTCGTACCCTACAAGTTTCTCCCAGTTGGCTGAAAAGTAAACGTCTTCCAGCCTCCCCAAACACTCTCCGGATGCGGTTATCACCGCTTTTCCTTTTAACTTCGTCTTTCCCGTCACAATGCCGACAGGCTCTAGTCCGGCGAGATGAGGTAAGGGCGTGATCGCGTCTTTTCCCGATACGGTAAGGCAGGACTCCCCGACCGCATGAATATGTTCGGTAGGAATATAGGTACCTGATTGGAACCAGCCCTGTTCGCTCAGCAAGACTCCTCGTACATGCCAAGTGGAGTCGCAAAGAATGTCACGCACGGTTCCAATCGTCTCCCCTGTTTGGAGGCAAACAACTGGCAATCCGACTGCATCCATTGCCTTGCGCATGTGGGACATCCCCCTTCCGCCTTGTTAGTATCAGGCGAAATGAACACGTCCATTCGGCGCAAATGGTTCCAACTTCACTCTTGCTTCAGCCGTTCCTCCAAGTAACTGTACCGTACCCCCTCCTCATCAGACTCTACAGCAGCACGGAACGCATCCGGCTCTCCACACATGATGAGGAATGATTTGCTCCGGGTAATCCCGGTATAGACCAGCTTACGTCTGAGCATACGATAGTAGCTTTTGACAAACGGCATGATCACAATCGGAAATTCGCTGCCTTGAGACTTATGCACCGAGCAGCAGTAGGCAAGCGTCAGCTGATGATAATCCGAACGCTTGTACACCACTTCCCTGTTATCAAAGGCAGCGACCAACATCTCCTGGTTCTCCGCATTTTCATTCGGGAAAAAGATGGCGACGATCTCACCCATGTCACCGTTAAACACCTGTTCTTCAGCATTGTTCACTAATTGCAGGACCTTGTCTCCTGTACGGAAAGTCGTCTCTCCGAAAGTAACTTCACGCTTTTGCGGCGTTTTTGGATTAAACAACTCCTGCAATTCTTCATTCAACCGGTTCACACCGGCATTACCTTTATAGATAGGGGCTAATACCTGAACATCTTTTGCCGTATATCCTTTTTTTACGGCTCCGAAGCAAATTTGTTTCACTGCTTCCGGAACTTCTTGTGGCAAACTTGTGAAGAATCGCCGATCCGGGGTGGTGTGAAGCAAATCTGCCGGTACATTCCCCTTTCGTACATCATGGGCCAACCGAATAATCGTGGACTCTTCTGCTTGCCGATAAATTTCTGTCAGCTGTACCAACGGCAGCAATTCAGATCGAATCATATCCAACAGGACGTTGCCCGGTCCTACGGAAGGCAACTGGTCAGGGTCACCAACCATGATGATCTGCATGTCGTCTGGGACCGCACGAAACAATTGATTGGCGAGCCAGATATCGACCATGGACATTTCATCCACAATTAATAGCCGACCACGGATTGGGTGCTCCGCGTCATGCTCAAAGCTCTCCCCTTTGTAACCGAGCAAGCGATGGATGGTCATTGCTGGTAAACCCGTAGTCTCTGTCATACGTTTTGCTGCACGTCCAGTAGGAGCCACAAGAACGATCGGGAACGGATTTTCTTCGTTGTATTTTTTCAAGTCCAAAGACAATCCATGGAGCTGAGAAAAGACGCGACATATCCCGCGAATGACTGTCGTTTTCCCCGTACCAGGTCCACCTGTCAACAGCATCAGACCCGCTTTGATCGCCTGTTCAATGGCATCACGCTGCGTCTGGGCATACGTAATCCCCAGCTCATCCTCGACCGCCCCTAACGCACGGTAAAATTCTGATGTCGGGAACGTACCGAATTCATCCCGCTCAGCGAAGTGGCGCAGTCTTTTGGCAAGACCGAGCTCGGCAAAAAACAGCGAGGGCAAATACACCCGCTCATCTTCCCAGGCAATCTTACTCGACACAAACAGAGCTTCCACGGCCAGTTGAATATCGTCTCCAGAAAAGTCGTGCCCCCCGCACTCTTCGAGAAGGCGCAGTGTTTTTTCACAAAGCTCCTCCACAGGCAAATAAACATGTCCTTCTGAATACGAAGCCTCCTGCAAGACAAAGAGAGCCGCTGCCTTCACCCGTTCTTCTGAGGAAGCAGCAATTCCTGTTGCTCGTGCAATGTCATCTGCCCGCTTAAAGCCGATTCCTACGACATCCTCGATCAACCGGTAAGGCTCTTCCTTCAGCACTGTCATCGTTTCCAGCTTGTAGGTCTGATAAATACGCAGCGCCATGTTCACACCAATGCCGAAGTCATACAAGAAAACCATGGCACTTTCCAAGGAACGATGCTCGACTACTGAATCGTAGATCGTTTTGGCACGTTGTTCAGAAATGCCGGGTACCTCAGCCAATCGCTCCGGGAAGTCCGCGATAATCGACAGCGCATCTACCCCGAGCTGCTCGACAATTCGTTTGGCCATCTTCTTTCCGATCCCTTGAAACAAGCCACTGGCTAAGTATCGCTCAACCCCAGCCAATGTTTTCGGCGTTTCACGTTCATAGCGCTTTGCTACGTACTGCTGGCCAAAACGAGGATGTGTCTTCCATTCACCGTAAAAGGTGTACAGCTCGTCTGGATGCGGGCGAGGAAAATTCCCGACTATAATGACCTCCGATTCTTTAATCGATTCGGTAGTCTCTTCTATCTTAAGACGGATAACTCCGTACCACGTTTCTTCCTTGTAAAAAATTTCTTGAGAAACAAATCCTCGAATGAAGCTTTCCGCAAACAGCGAGATTGACTGCTGCTCGTCCATCTAAACGCCTCCTTACATAAAAACCGTTCCAGAAAGGAAAAATCCACTTCTCTCGAAAGTGGATTTCTCATATGCTCGTCTTAAATTGTAAATCGTTTTACTTGTTCTGACAACTGCTCAGCCATTTTCGCAAGCGTTTCCGATGCTGCTGTCATTTCCTCGGAGGTTGCTAACTGTTCTTCAGACGCTGCTGCCACTTCCTGTGTATCTCTGGCCGCTGTTTCTGCAAGTCCTGCTATTTTTTCAGAGTGACTCACCAATTGGACTGTATCTCGATGAATCGCTTGGGCTGCATCGTTCATACGATGTACTTGCTGGCTGACGTCTTGAACGGCCACCAGGATTTGGTGGAAGCCATCTCCTGCCTGGGCCACTCCTTCGCGTCCATCCTGTATAGCGACAGCAGTCGTTCCCATTTCCGACACAGCCGCGAGAATATCTGTGTGGATCGTATGAATCAAGCCTGCGATCTCTTCTGCCGCCTCACCCGATTGCTCAGCCAGCTTACGTACCTCCTGGGCCACAACCGCAAAGCCGCGTCCCTGTTCCCCCGCCCGTGCTGCCTCGATGGCGGCATTCAAAGCCAATAGATTCGTCTGGTTGGATATTTGACGAATGGTCGTGATGATTCCGATGATTTGCTCGGATTGAGAGCCAAGCTCGCGGATAACCTGCTCCGTTCGACGGGCATGATCCGTGATTTGATCCATTTCTTGTACGAGCTCTTGCAGCTTGCCTTCCCCAACCTGTGCTAATCGATTCGCGTCTGTGGCATCAGCATTTACTTGAGAGGTCGAGGCCGCAATGAGTTGGATATCTCCACCGATGCGAGATAAAAAGCGTACTGTATCTGTCACTGTTTGTTTTTGTTGTTCGGAACCCGTAGCGATTTCCGAGGAAGCCATGGAAATCTGTTCGGAAGCACGTGCACTTTCTGTCGCACTCGCTGTTAATTCTTCCGAAGCTGCCGCGACCTGCTGGGCTACTCGCTGCACCTCGTTGACCATGCCGCGAAATACCCCCATCATCTCATTGTACATCGACGATAATTCCCCAAGCTCGTCCCGGGAACGGACAGTCACTTGGGTGGTTAAATCTCCTGTCTCTGCACGCTTCATTGCCAATACCAGCTCTTTTAGCGGTCGAACGAGCTTGTTGACAATAAAAATACCTGTGACCAGCGCTAAGGTGGCACTTATCAGGTTGAGGAGAAACATCATCGGACGACTGCTCTCAATCGTCGTCAGCAAATCATTCTCGTAGCTGCCAATGACTAGTATCCACCCGTTCGGTAGCTGCTTATAGGCCGCCACTTTGGTAGAGCCTCCGAATTCATATTCGATCCAGCCGTTTTTTTGAGCGAGCATGACTTGCGTGAATTCTTCATTCGCCAAAGAGGTATTCTCGACTTTCGGGTCTGGATGAAAGATGGCAATTCCACTCGCATCCAAGATATAGGCGTAGCCAACCATACCATTTGGCTTGTAGTAGTCTTCCGCCACCTCGCGTGTTATTTCGTTAATTTTCTGTCTGTTTCCCTCACTAATCGTTGCCTCTTGAGCGTAAACAGCCAGTTCACGTGCCTTCATTTCCGTTATGTATCGCAAGTCAGATACCGCCAGTTTATATAGCGCACTGCGTGCATTTTCAAATTGGATATAGCCGACGACCATTAGTGGGAGCATGGTTAGGATCAGTATCGTAAACACCAGTTTGTAGCGAATAGAGTAGCGTCTGGCCAACATGAAAGTCCTCTCCTTATCGGATGGTCCGAGTTGTATAGTTCTTCAGGAATAGTACTACAGAATTATTTTACCATCCTCTTCCACAATTCACCACCAAACTCCAATAAGAAACCAACTTTTGCTCAAATGAAAAAAACCGCTTGGCTTATCCAAACGGCTTTCACCCTTCGTTATTCACGAACCAAACGTTTTACAATCGCAGCAATCATTATAGCAGCCTGCTTCGCCTCTTCCACTGTATTCGTAATCCCAAAGCTAAAACGAATAGCTGAAAGAGCAACCTTATCGTCCAAGTGCATCGCTTTCAGAACATGTGACAGCTCTAATGATCCGGATGTACAAGCTGAGCCACTCGCGGCTGCAATCTTGGCGATATCCAGATTCATCAGCATGGTTTCTGTATGGGCACCAGGGAAGGACACATTTAAAATATGCGGCAATGCCTGTTCGCTATGTCCATTCAAGCAGAACGTAATTCCTGCTTCCTGCCAGACTGCGATCATCGCAGCTTTCATCTGCTCATACTTTTCAACCCGCTCGGCCATTTCCTCTCCAGCGACCTTTGTCGCTTCGGCAAACCCAACAATCCCAGCCAGGTTTTCCGTTCCCGCTCTGCGTTTGCGCTCTTGTGAACCGCCGTGCAAAATCGGGGAAAACGGAACCTTACGCGCTAAATACAAAGCGCCGACTCCTTTTGGACCATTAATTTTATGAGCGGATACCGAGAGCATATCCACAGGCAGCTTTCGTGCATGGACAGGCAGTACACCAAAAGCCTGTACGGCATCCGTATGAAAAACAATCCCTTTTTCCCGCAGGAAGGTACCGATTTCCTCGATTGGCTGGATCGTTCCTACTTCGTTGTTCCCGTACATAATGGACACCAGTACCGTATCTGGGCGAACCGCTTGTTTCAGGTCTTCCAAGCAAACCATGCCTGTCTGGTCAACAGGCAGGTACGTCACTTCAAATCCTGCCTGCTCCAAAAATTCACAAGCATGCAAGACTGCATGGTGCTCGATTTGCGAAGTAATGACGTGACGACCACGTTCGCGCTGTGCCATTGCAGCACCGATGATGGCCATATTGTCCGCTTCTGTCCCGCCACTCGTAAAGATGAGCGATTGCGGATCAGCATCCATAAAGTCGGCAATCGTGTCTCTCGCATGCTCCAACGCTTTTCGCGCTTCGCGACCTGCACCATGGACACTGGATGGATTCCCGTAAACTTGAGTCAAATAGGGAGTCATAGCAGCAACAACCCGCGGATGTACAGGCGTAGTAGCTGCATGGTCAAAATACATTAGATCTGACACTGCTGTCACCTTCTACCAACTTATATTCTAGATGTAAAACATATAATTATCAGCAGGACCATCGCCTTCAAAACTGATCAAGTCTTGAAGTGAAGTCGAATCCAGAACAGCAGAAATACTATCCCGAATACGCAGCCATAAAAAACGCTTAGCCGGATCTTCTTCCTCTGCAAATTCCACAGGGCTGATCGGCCCTTCCAGCACGCGAATCACATCGCCAGCAGAAATCTCATCCGGCTGTTTCGCCAGAACATAACCGCCATATGCGCCGCGAATGCTTTTTACCAAACCCGCGTTACGCAGAGGTGCAATCAATTGCTCCAAATAATGCTCGGACAAATCGTGTTTTTGGGCGATGCTCCGCAGTGAAGTCGGCCCTTCTCCGCAACGGTTGGCCAATTCCATCATGATCGTCAGCCCGTAACGTCCTTTCGTCGAAATCTTCACGTTAACAACTCTCCTCTTTGTATCGGTAATACGCGCCCGCCCCCTACATGTCTTCTGTATCGAGGGACACACTAACATCTTAGGGGGTGATATGCAGATGACAACGAACAAACGCTCGGAACGAGGTCCCAACCACCCGTCCGAAACCTTGTACGACCAACCCGCAGGCACGATTGCTCACAAAGCCCGTTACGGTGCGAGTGAGCAGAGCAAACAGCCGAATGAAAACGGTGATTTGCCCAATAAACCAGGCGGAAATGTCCGCACGTAAATGTTAGCTCCCCCTATTTATTCGGGGGAGTTTTTCCTTGGCAATCCACGTTCATCCATCTTCTGTCTTTCTTCCTGGAAGCGGCGAATGTGACGCTCATAGCCGTGGTCCTTTGGCTGGTAGAACGAGTAGTTTACACCGTCAGGCAGATACTGTTGAGGTACATAGCCATATGGATAGTTATGCGGATACAGATATCCCTGACCGTGTCCCAGCTTCGCAGCTCCCTTGTAAGCAGAATCTCGCAGATGAATCGGCACTTGCTTGTGACCATCCGTTCGGATACGATCCAACGCAGAATTAATTCCGTTGTAAGCGGCATTGCTTTTGGGGGCGGTTGCCAGGTACGTCGTCGCTTGTGCTAAAGGGATACGCCCTTCAGGCATTCCCACCAATTCTACCGCCTGAAAGCAGGAAATCGCAACTGTGATCGCTTGCGGGTCAGCATTTCCGATGTCCTCTGAAGCCGAAATGACCAAACGGCGAGAAATGAACCGTGGATCTTCTCCGGCATCGATCATTCTCGCTAGCCAGTAAAGAGCTGCGTCCGGATCAGAACCACGAATGGATTTAATAAAAGCAGAGATCGTGTCGTAATGGTTGTCCCCACTCTTATCGTAGCGTACAGCCCTGCGCTGAATGGATTCTACGGCGACGTCCAGCGTCACTGTAATGCGTCCATCCACACCTGGTTGCGTCGTTGTCACTGCCAGTTCCAATGCGTTCAGCAAACGTCTGGCATCCCCTTCGGCATATTGAATCAAATGCTCTGCCGCTTCCGGTTCAACGGTGACAAATAGCTCCGCCAATCCATTTTCTTCATCACGAAGTGCCCGATCCATGACCTGCTTCAATTCCTCATGGGAAAGCGATTGAAGGGAAAACACTTGTGAACGCGACAAAAGCGCCGGATTCACCTCGAAAAAAGGATTCTCCGTCGTGGCGCCAATCAAAATGATTGTGCCTTCCTCCACATAAGGAAGAAGGGCGTCCTGTTGCGATTTGTTGAAGCGGTGAATCTCGTCTACGAACAACGTTGTCCGCTGACTGTCCATGACGAGCCGCTCCTTTGCCGCATCTACCACTTTGCGGATGTCAGCGACACCAGCCGTAACGGCATTTAACTCAGAGAAATGCGTGCGTGTGGTTCGAGCAATGACTTTTGCCAGCGTTGTTTTCCCTGTACCTGGAGGTCCGTAAAAAATGACAGAGGACACTTGATCTGCTTCAATCGCGCGTCGGAGCAGCTTTCCAGGAGCCAAAATATGCGATTGCCCGATTACATCCTGAATCGTTTGCGGCCGCATCCGTGCAGCCAATGGCTTCTGTTTGCCACCACCCTGCTGGTCGTAGGCAAACGTGAATAAATCATCCATGTTCCACTATCCTTTTACAGGCTGCCACTCCAAAATATCTCTTGCCACTACACTGGCTAAAATTAAACCAGCCACAGAAGGCACGAAAGCATTACTTGCTGGAGGCATCCGCACTTTGCTAATCGGTGAATCCGGGTTGGAAACGATCTGTTCGCGTACATCTACACGTACGGTGACGGGAATCTCACGGGAGTATACAACTTTTACCCCTTTGTAGATACCGCTTTTCCGCAGCTCACGACGAATGACCTTTGCAATCGGATCATAACTCGTTTGGGAAATATCGGCAACCTCAAAACGGGTCGGGTCCATTTTGTTGGCCGCACCCATGCTAGAGATAATAGGGATATTGCGGCGCTTTGCTTCTTTAATTACATGGAGCTTCGCGGACATGGTGTCCATGGCATCCACGATGTAATCCAGTTCATGCTCAAACAGCTCATGTGCTGTTTCTTCATTGTAGAACATATGGAGAGTTACGACCTCGCACTCCGGATTGATCGTCGCAATACGCTCCTTCATGAGCTCAGCCTTTTTTTGACCAACTGTGTTCAGAGTCGCATGGATTTGGCGGTTGATGTTCGTGATGTCTACTACATCCTTATCTACCAAAACGAGCTTGCCTACACCTGTACGCGCGAGTGCTTCTACTGTAAAGGAACCAACTCCGCCAATTCCTAATACAGCAACGCGGCTATTTTTCATTTTTTCCAAACCTTCAGGACCGAAGGCCAATTCACAACGAGAAAATTGATGAAGCATATTTCGTGTCACCTTTCATTCGCAAGCGAGATTATTGGGCAGTTCAACGCGCAACTTATAGTCAATCGGAAAAGTAGGATTGAAGTAGAAAAAAGGAGCCCCATTATGCCGTGTTGCTCCTTAGTTTTGAACCTGCTCATCGCAGGTGGGTGTCTTGCCGAACTGTTACAGACGTCCACTCTAAGGAGGCATGCCTTTACAATCACGGACGAAAAACTCCCTAAACAAACTTTGTGGCTCAAAACTATCGGATGTCACGGGCATCGCAGGGCTTTCATCATAGTATTACCAATGTATCAAAGAGCAATGCAGTTGCGCAAGTCGATTACGCTTCCACCTTTTCTTCTTCTGTGACAATTGTTGCAATGGACAGCTCTTTCAATTGTTTTCCGTCTACTACATCTGGAGCGTTTACCATCAGGTCGCTCGCACTTGCTGTTTTTGGGAATGCGATGACTTCGCGCAGGTTAGTGCGGCCAGCCAAAAGCATAATCAGGCGGTCCAAGCCAAGAGCGATTCCACCGTGTGGAGGTGTACCGTATTCGAATGCATCCATGAGGAAGCCGAATTGTTTACGCGCCTCTTCGAGGGTAAAGCCAAGTGTAGTAAACATTTTTTCTTGCACGTCGCGCTTGAAGATCCGCATGGAACCTCCGCCGAGCTCGTATCCGTTGAGAACCATGTCGTACGCTTGTGCACGCATTTGACCTGGATCAGTATCGAACAGGTGCAAGTCTTCGTCTTTTGGACGTGTGAACGGATGGTGCAGGGCAACGTAGCGTTTTGCATCCTCATCCCACTCAACCAGCGGGAAGTCTACTACCCAGAGGAATGCGAACTGGCTTTGGTCAATCAGACCGAGTTCAGCACCCAGCTTGGAACGAAGAGCACCCAGTGCATCTGCTACCACTTTTGGTTTGTCAGCAACGAACAGGAGCAAGTCGCCTTCTTCCACTGCCAAGCGTGCTTTCATCTCGTTAAGTTCTTCTTCTTTAAAGAACTTCGCAATTGGCCCTTTGACTTCGCCATCTTTGAAGCCGATCCAAGCCAAGCCTTTCGCACCATAACGGGAAGCGAATTTGCCCAGGTCGTCTGCTTCTTTACGGGAGTAGTGTCCGCACCCTTTTGCGTTGATCGCTTTTACTTGTCCGCCACCAGCTACTGCTGCTGCAAACACCTTGAAGTCACTTGTCGCAACCAGATCAGATACGTCTGTCAGCTCCATGCCGAAGCGTACGTCTGGTTTGTCAGAACCGTAACGCGCCATTGCATCCGCATACGTGAGACGAGGGAATGGAGTCGGTACGTCTACACCAACCGTTTGCTTGAATACGTGAGCGACCATCTTTTCCATCATTGGCAGGATTTCTTCCATAGACAGGAAAGAGGTTTCAATGTCCACTTGGGTAAATTCAGGCTGACGGTCAGCACGCAGGTCTTCGTCACGGAAGCAACGTGCGATTTGGTAATAGCGCTCCAAACCGGATACCATCAAAAGCTGTTTAAACAACTGTGGCGATTGCGGCAGTGCGTAGAACTCTCCTGGATGTACACGGGAAGGCACGAGGTAGTCGCGTGCGCCCTCAGGAGTGCTCTTCTGGAGAATTGGTGTCTCTACTTCCACGAAGTTGTTCTCATCCAGGTAGTCACGGAACGCTTTCGCTGCTTTGCTGCGCAAAATCAGGGAGCGCTGCATTTCTGGACGGCGCAAGTCCAGGTAGCGGTATTTCAGACGAACTTGTTCATCTACATCGATCTCGTCTTCAATCAGGAACGGAGGCGTTTTTGCATCGTTCAGGATTTCGATTTCAGAGATGTGCACTTCTACTTCGCCGGTTTTCAGCTTCGGATTGACTGCTTCCGGTGCACGGTTTACCACTTTCCCTTTTACAACCAGTACGTATTCGCTGCGAACCTTGTCAGCCGCTTCCCAAGCTTCTTTGTTGTACTCCGGGTTGAATACGATTTGAACGATACCTGTGCGGTCACGGAAGTCGATGAAGATGACGCCTCCGAGGTCACGACGCTTTTGTACCCAGCCGTTCAGTACGACTTCCTGCCCAACGTGTGCTGTTGTTACTTCTCCACCATGTACGGTGCGATATTGCCAAGACATGATCATTTCCCCCAACGATTTGTTTTATTGATTTACTTTTGCAGCGAGTACCGAAACAAGTTCCTCGCGTTTCACTTCTTGTTGCTCGCCTGTTGCCATTTCCTTCAGAACAACCGTGCCATTTGCCAATTCAGACTCACCGATGATCGCGGTAAAACGAGCCTGTAGACGATCTGCTTGCTTTAGCTGTGCTTTCATTTTCCGATCCAGATAATCCAGCTCAGCCGCAATCCCTGCTTGGCGCAATTGGTCGACGAGTACGAAAGCTGTTGTTTTTGCTTCTGGTGTCTGCACCACTACGAAGCAGTCGATGCCACCCGAGATCGGCAGTTGAACACCTTGCTTTTCCAGTGCCAACAGCAGACGCTCGATACTGAGTGCGAAGCCGATGCCCGGCATATCGTCACCGCCGAGCTCTGCAACCAGTCCGTTGTAACGACCACCGCCACAAAGCGTTTCTACCGCACCGATCTCTGCCATTTTGATTTCAAATGCGGTCAGCGTGTAGTAATCCAAGCCGCGAACCAGACGTGGATTTACATGAAACGGAATATCCAGCGCGGTCAAATAGTTTTGTACGGCTTCGAAGTGTGCCGCAGATTCTTCGCTCAAGTAGTCCAAAATGGACGGAGCGTCCATCGTCAGTCTTTTGCATGTTTCATTTTTGCAATCGAGCACACGCAGCGGATTGCGATCGATACGAGATTGGCAATCCTCGCACAGCTCGGAGCGAACACCGTTCAAATGTGCGAGCAAATGCTCACGGTGACGCGCTCTGTCTTCTACCGTACCTACGCTGTTCAATTCCACAGAAAGTCCTGTCAATCCGAGCTCCTGATACAGTCGAATCGCAAGGCCAATGACTTCTGCATCAATCGCTGGATCGCTTGAACCGATCGCTTCTGCACCGAATTGGACGAATTGGCGATAGCGGCCTGCTTGCGGACGCTCGTGACGGAACATCGGTCCTAAGTAGTACAGCTTGGTAGGCTGATTAGGCACACCGTACAGCTTGTTTTCCACGTAAGAGCGAACAACACCCGCTGTCCCTTCTGGACGCAGCGTGAGAGCATCCGTACTGCGCGGATTGGCTACACTGTACATTTCTTTTTCCACGATATCCGTGGTCTCGCCTACACCCCGTTGGAACAACTCTGTGCTCTCAAACAGCGGCGTACGAATTTCCGCGTAATTGGAGCGGCGACACAGATCGCGGGCCTTGGCCTCCACGTAGTGCCACAGCTCTACAGTACCAGGCATGATATCCTGCGTACCGCGTGGGATCTGGATTCTTGTCATTCCTCTCGAACCTCCATGTCTTTTCACAAACTCGGGCTAAAGCCAAACCTTCAGGATCAAGGAACCTTTATTTATGACCAAATAAAAAAGTCCCTCGTCTCCTGACATTTAGCAAATCGCCGCATGTCAGGGACGAGAGACTGGTTATACTCCCGTGGTGCCACCCTGTTTGAATAGCCCTACATCACAAAGGCTATCCCACTTATTAGCCGTTAACGCCGGCACACGCCTGCCAGTTACTGGGGAAAGAGATTTCTTTCAGCCGTTCACTGCGGTCTTCAGGGATGTCATTCACCAAGCCGTTATACGAAAGCACTCTCAGCCACGGCGCTTTCTCTCTGGGTATCGGTTCTTTGGATACTTGTTCCCGTCATCAGA
This sequence comes from Brevibacillus sp. MS2.2, assembly GCF_013284345.1. NCBI lineage: Bacteria > Bacillati > Bacillota > Bacilli > Caryophanales > Paenibacillaceae > Brevibacillus > Brevibacillus sp. MS2.2. The sequence continues at coordinate 9,476 of NZ_JABSUZ010000006.1, read as the reverse complement.
TCATTGCTTATTCAATAAAAAAGCTTAATGTGAATCATAGCAAACCCGCCAACAGCCGTCAACAGGCGCTCGAATAAAACTTTTTTTAACGTGTAAGAATTTATTAGTGACATACTAATAAATTCTGGAGCGCATAACAAGGTGCCTCAGCGTCTGCTTCTGGCATTACTTCGGTAAAACTTTCCGCAAAAACACGGTCGCTCCTCCTTGAAAAAGCCTCGATAGGGTTTTTTATTAATAACAAGTATATCCATCACTCACTTGCCAGATACCTGCCCAGCCGTTCTCGCACCTGAATAGATTTCATCCAAATCACGGATCTTGTTTTCCACTAGAACCTTGTATGTGTCATTGTACGTTTTCGGGTCCTTTGGATTCGGAAAGCGCGTCAGCTTGCCGCTTCCTGGAGCCATCAGCTTGGATACTGCACCACAGCCGAGACCAAGGATGGTTTGTACCTCTTCCATGATCATGATGTTGTAGATGCTCTCCTGCCCTGGCTGGGCATATCCTACATTCTCCAGATTTCCCAAAATGTTTTTCTGCCGATACAAATAGTACGGGTCATAGCCATTCGCCGCTGTCCACTCGGAGGCCATCTCCATCATCTTGCTAATTTCTTCGCGACTGGCGACCTTGTAGCGCTCTTTGTTCTGCGTCATCTCTGAGGCTCTTTTAAAAGACAGCGTATGCACCGTCAGCGAGGCGGGCATCAGCTTTTCTACCTCTTGGAGGCTGTGGGCCAGCTCGGCTACGCCTTCGTTTGGCAACCCGATGATCAGGTCCATATTAATATTAGTCAAGCCCATCTCCATAGCCAGATGGTATTTCTCAATCGTCTCTTCGACGGTGTGATGACGTCCGATCGCCTGGAGCGTCTCCTGTGTGAACGACTGTGGATTAATGCTGATCCGATCCACTTCCCACTGTTTCATCACATCGAGCTTTTCGCGTGTAATCGTGTCGGGTCTTCCCGCCTCAACTGTCAGCTCACGCACATCTCCCATATGTGGAAAAGAGCGATGCATCGTCTCAAACAGCTGGTTCATGTCATCTGCGGTAATACTTGTAGGGGTTCCGCCACCGAAATAAATGGACGTAATCCGTTGGTCATTCGCACGAAGCCACTCTCCCATCCGCTCCAGCTCGTAATGGAGACCTTCGAGAAACGGATTAACCGAAGCCGTGTGACTGCGAATCGCATAAGCAGGAAACGTACAGTACGCACACTTCGTCGGACAGAATGGGATGCCGATATACACGGACAGTTCGCGATCAATTTGATACAAATCAGGCACGACGTAGAGCTGCTTGTCTACGATTTCTTGCAATAGCTTTAGCTTGTATGGACGCAAAATCACATCCTGCTGCAATCTCCTGTGTGCTTCCTGTCTGTTTACACCAGCGGCGTTCAACTGGTGCAGCAGTTTCGTCGGGCGTATCCCGGTCAAAATACCCCAACCTTGCTCCATACCTGTGTATTCTTCCAGCATCAATAGCAGCGCATAGCAAAGAGCTTGCTTAGCCGTCTTTTTCATCGCTTTTTCATCACGTGCTACGTAGTCTCGCTCCACCTGATGGGAGATGCTTTGCTTGCCATCGTTTAACTCTCCCGAAGCTACGACTCCATTTTCTTGCACGGCCAGTGCCAGCTTGATTTTCAAATTAGCCTCACCTGTCCACTCGGGCACAAAAGTGAGTGCTGGATCTTCATAAAATAACGCGAGAATTAAGGAGAGTTCCCGCTCGAATGCGTGTCCCTCACATATGATCTGTATCATGGAGTTCACCTGCTTTTTTCAAAAATGCCACTCCTCATCATAGCCGACGAGAATTACTCGGGTCAACTAGACAAGTTGTGGCATCGTGTGCAAGGTGGCAAAATCGATCACTTCCGTTTTTGCCGAGGATGTTGGATATCCCGCAAGCCTGGATGAAAATCTTTGGCCATTTCTACATTTTGTAGTGACATTTCTTTCTCTAAATCGTCTTGAAAATCAACAGACAAAAACTGCCGATTCAATCCTTGCGCGAATGTTTCCTTCTTTGACTGTCTCACGATGAATTCCTCCTGAAAAGCTGCGTTCGCTAGCATCTAGTAAAATCTAGTATTGCCTTGCCTGCCGAAAAGCAATCAGGGAACCCATGCAGAACTTTGTCGTATTTTGCAGGAAAAAGCAGGAGAAATAGCGAAGTGATTGTTTTGGTAAAAACATGCAAGATCGCAATGAAATCAAAAAGCTACGTATTTCGGAAAGGATGTCTATCGTGTTTGTTCGTCAAAAGATCCTGAGGAGTCTCCTGACTGTCGTCTGTGCCATTTTCCTCCCCGTTTCTGCAGCTTGGGCCGCCGGTTCTGTTCAGGTCACCGTGGACAAGCTCAATGTCCGTTCAGGTCCTAGCCTCCAAGACACTATCGTCACTACACTGCCGAACAAAACTGTGTTGCCCGTCATCTCCACAAAAAATGACTGGATTCAGGTAAAGCTTCCGAACGGTCAAAGCGGTTGGGTAGCAAACTGGCTCGTCAGCACACAGCAACAGCAACAGAAACCAGCTACTGCATCTGCCAAGCAAGTGGAGAGCAACACGACGAATCTCAATGTTCGTTCTGGACCCGGTCAGACATATGCAGTCGTTCAAACAATCAATCCAGGTACGCGCTACCCCATCGTGCAAAAGAGTGGCGAATGGATCCAAATCCAACTCAACGCAGGAACTAAAGGCTGGGTCGCAAACTGGCTTGTAAAAGAAGTAGGTGCGGGACAAGCAGTTTCTCCTCCCTCTACTGGTAGCACACCCCCAACAACCAATCCTGCGGGTACAGGCTCACAACCGAAGCCTCCCGCCGTACAAGGAGCCAGCCTAACCTTGGATTTCGCTCCGTACGTATACGCCACGCCAGATGCCAGTACACCGGCTATCGGTCAACTACATGCGGGCGAGAAAATCACGGTCTTGAACAGACAAAATGGTTGGATTCAATTCCCTTATGATGGAGTCAACGCTTGGCTCTCCACCGATCAAACGAACCCGGACACTGGTCAACCGACTCTGCCCGAAAATGGAAACGGAAGCACGCAACCTCAGACTGGACAACCGTCTTCTTCAAGTCAAACCGCCACAGTAAAAACGGACGGATTGAATCTGCGTAGTGAACCGAACACAACGAGTGCCATTCAAGCGACACTTCCAGCCGGAAGCACGCTGACTGTTTTGGAAAAACAAGGAGACTGGTACCGCATCAACACGGCGGCCGGAAAAACTGGCTGGGTGGCAGGTTGGCACATTACGGTGAATCAACCAAGTATGCCTACTCCGAGTGGCCCATACGTAACGATTATGAATCCAGATACCAATGTTCGTTCTGGTCCGAGTACCGATCACAATGTTATCAAACAGGTACAGCCTGGCGAAAAATACGGGATTGCCAATAAATCGGGCGAGTGGTTCCAAGTAAACTTCCCTGACGGCTCCACAGGCTACATTGCAGGCTGGCTCGTTTCTGCTAATGGTGCGCCAGCAGTGGTACGCAGTAATGATCTTGCCGGCAAAGTCATCGTCGTCGATGCTGGTCATGGTGGTACAGATGGTGGTTCGACCGGCTCCAGCTTCTCTACTTTAGAGAAAACGGTCAATCTGCAAGTCTCCCTGCTCCTGCGCAACAAGTTGGAAGCAGCAGGTGCCAAAGTCATCATGACACGGGCTGATGATCGCAAATTGACCCTGCAACAGCGCGTCGACATCGCGATTCAAAATCAGGCTGATATTTTTGTCAGCGTCCATCATAATACGCATCCAAACTCAGCAACCAATGGCTCGATTATTTTCTACTACAGCCAAGGTAACTCTAGTAAACTCGCCTCCCTGGTTCAAACGGAGCTGGTGAAAGCGACGAGCTACAAGGACATGAATTATCGATACGGAAACTATTTCGTTCTACGCGAAAACCCGGTGCCATCCATTTTGGCCGAGATCTCCTTCTTATCCAACTACAACGACGAGATTCGCGCACGTTCCGAGAAACAGCAGGATCTTGCAGCGGAAGGTCTGTTCAAAGGGATTGTCCAGTACTTTAATACACAAAGCAATCAGGGAGGCTGATCCCTCTCTTCCACCCCCATGCGAAAGAAGCTGGCTCAAGCTCTCTCGTATGGGGGTTCTTTTATGGCGCGCCCGATTGCATCAAAGCAAGACAGGCAGGAATTCCAAGAGGGTTTGCGAATATCATAAGTCATCGAAAGGAGTGATGACGGATGAAAAATAATCACAACATCAACAAACGTACGGTATGGACGCAGGTGATCACAAGTTAACCTTTGAAAATGGAGTGATTTCTATTAAAACGATGTTTGAGTACAATTGGATCGTTCGTGAAGAATGGCTGAAATGGTGCGAGGATGTCCCCATGGAAGAATTGCTTCGTGCGCGCGTCGGTGGTGTCGGGGGTATTTTGCACACACTGTTCCATGTCATTGATGTAGAGTGGAGCTGGATTCAAGTCATGCTTGGGAGACCTGAATTTCAAGAGAGCTTCGACCTGCACAACCGGTTGGAAAAAGTTCGTGACCTGGAGGCGACTTTTCGCCCGGATGTGCTTCAATTTTTGCGCAATTGGGATGAAAGTATGGAAACAAGAGCCTTTCAGGATACGAAGCCAGACGGAAGCATTGCTACGTACACATGGGGTGAAATTATGCGGCATATGATCGCTCATGAAATCCACCATGTCGGGCAGCTATCCATATGGGCACGAGAAATCGGGAAAAAGCCGATTTCCGCAAACCTGATCGGCAAAAATCTGATCCTCCCTGCAACCACTTTCATTCACTGACCCGATTAGTACTGAAACGACAAAAACGATTGCATCCGGCAATCGTTTTTGTTTTTGACTTCGCTATCTGTGTTACAACGTCGGACGTTTTTCCCACGGCTCGACCTGACCGACAATCATTTGCCGTTCAGTTGTTTGCAGAGCGTCAATCACCCCAACCGCGATTTCATCATTCGTCAGCCAGCGTGAATGCTCATCTGTACATCTAAACCCGAGGACGACTCGCCGATATATACAAACTTCTGATGTAAGTTCTATTGGTGGATTTCTCCAAGCACCGCTCCCACACACATGCAGCAATTGCCAGCGCTTCTCAGGACGCGACAGTTCTTCCACGATCACAGGCAGTGCATGCGGTGCAGTCGAATGAATCCACGCGACAACCACATCCATCGGCCCTCTCTTCTCTACGAGCTCTTCCATAGCCTGACGCAAGCCGTCTGTCTGGTGATAGTCTTGAGGCAGCAAATGAATCGATTCTGGATGAGTGGAACCGTCTCTGACACGGCTTAATTTGACTGGATCACGACCAAGCACGGTTACTTGATAATCTTGGCGAGCCAGCCAGCGGGAGACCTCTGTAAGCATGCCACTAGCACCAATCACCAATGCTTCTTTGGCCATGTTTTCATCCCCCTGATGGTTGTGTTTACGATTCGACAATCAGCGTGACAGGGCCATCATTTAACAGACGTACGTCCATCATTGCGCCAAAGCGTCCTGTTTCCACCTGAAGCCCTTTTTCACGCAGCTTGGCGTTAAATAGCTCGTACAGCGGTTCAGCCTGCTCTGGTCGTGCGGCAGCCATGAAGTTGGGTCTTCTGCCCTTTCTGCAATCACCATACAGCGTAAATTGTGATACGGACAAAATTTGGCCACCCTTGTCTAAAATAGAGAAGTTCATTTTGCCTTCCTCGTCTTCAAAAATACGCAAGTTCGCAATTTTGTCTGCGACAAATTCTACTTCTTTTTCTGTGTCTTCATGCGTAATGCCTACCAGCAGCATTAAGCCGTGTTCAATTTGTCCGACGATCTCTCCTGCTACGGTAACACTCGCTTCTCTCGTTCTTTGTACGACAACCCTCACACTGACTCATCCTTCCTGTTAGCTAAACAAGAACACCCAATCCACAAAGGATCAGGTGCTCAGTATCCGGCGAACCGAATAAATATCTTTGATGCGCTTGATGCGCTCTACTACTTTCAACAGATGATCCACATTGCTAATCGAGATGGTCATATGAATCGTTGCCACTCGATTTTTATCTGACTTGCCACTGACAGCCGCAATGTTTGTCTTTGTCTCTGCCACAACCTGCAATACATCGTTTAACAGTCCGCTCCGATCATTGCCCGTGATCTCGATCTCTACATGGAAATTATGTTTGAAATCGGTATCCCATTCGACATCAATCAAGCGCTCTGTACATTCGTCTGTCAGTACGTTCGGACAGTCCAGTCGATGCACCGATACCCCACGACCTCTTGTAATGAAACCGATAATCTGGTCGCCTGGAACAGGTGTACAGCAACGAGAAATACGGACGAGCAAATTATCCAAGCCACGGACTTTGACGCCAGATTCACTCTTGGCAGAACGGTCTGCTGGATTTGGTTTGACCTCAGGAATCGTCGGGTTTTGTTCTTCGCGCTCCCGACGGAGTTTGTCTACAAGACGAGTCGCAATTTGCGAAGCCGTAATGCCACCATAGCCAACTGCGGCAAACATGTCTTCTGCCCCTTGGAAATTAAACCGGGCTGCCGCTTCCTTCAGGTTTGTTTCCGTCATCGCTTCTTTAATATCAAAGCTACGCGACTTGATCTCCGCTTCCACCATCTGCTGACCTTTGGCGACATTCTCTTCCCGCTTCTCTTTTTTAAACCACTGTTTAATTTTGTTGCGAGCATGCGCGGATTTGGCCATCTTTAGCCAATCCTGACTAGGACCGTACGAATGCTTCGAGGTCAGGATTTCGACGATATCGCCTGTTTTCATCGCATAGTCGAGCGGGACAATCTTGCCGTTCACTTTGGCGCCGATCGTTCTGTTTCCTACCGCAGAGTGAATCCGATAGGAGAAGTCCAGTGGTACAGAGCCTTTCGGCAACTCGACTACATCGCCTTTTGGCGTGAAGACGAAAACCGTATCGGAGAAAAGATCCTGCTTGAGACTCTCCATGAACTCTTGCGCGTTCGGAGCTTCTTCCGATCCACCTTCAATAATCTCCCGCAGACTACCGAGCTTCTCTGCAAAAGAGCCTTGCACGATGCTTTTGCCTTCCTTGTACGCCCAGTGAGCCGCGATCCCGATCTCAGCTGTCTGGTGCATATCCCAAGTGCGGATTTGCACTTCCAATGGCTCACCTTTTGGCCCAATCACTGTGGTATGAAGTGATTGGTACATGTTCGTCTTTGGCATGGCAATGTAATCTTTGAATCTGCCTGGCATCGGCTTCCACAAGGTGTGCACGATACCCAGAACCGCATAACAGTCGCGGATGTCATTCACGATGATCCGCAACGCAAGCAGGTCATAAATCTCGTTGAACTGCTTGTTTTGTCTCGTCATCTTTTTAAAGATGCTGTAGATATGCTTCGGACGTCCCGAAATTTCAGCCTCGATATTTAACTCGCCCAGCTTTTCTCTGATCGTATCCGATGCTTCATTCAGGTAGGCTTCGCGCTCCACCCGTTTCTTTTGCATCAAATTCACAATCCGATAATACTGTTGCGGATTCAAATACCGAAGCGCCGTATCTTCCAATTCCCATTTGACGGAAGCGATCCCCAAGCGATGGGCAAGTGGCGCAAAGATTTCCAGCGTTTCATCGGAAATCTCGCGTTGCTTCTCCTCGGACATGTGCCGAAGTGTCCTCATGTTGTGCAGACGGTCTGCCAGCTTGATCATGATGACGCGGATGTCCTGTGCCATGGCAACCAGCATCTTGCGGTGGTTTTCGGCGAGCTGCTCTTCCTTGGACTTGTATTTAATTTTTTCCAGCTTGGTCACTCCATCTACCAGGAGAGCTACATCCGGTCCGAACTGCTCACGGAGATGATCAAGCGTAATCTCGGTATCTTCCACGACATCATGCAAAAATCCAGCCGCAATCGTAACGGCATCCATGTGCAGGTTTGCAAGAATACCCGCCACAGCGATTGGGTGCATAATGTAAGGAACACCTGATTTGCGTATTTGCCCTTCATGCGCTTTTTCGGCAAGCTGATAGGCACGTGTAATCAGGTCCAAATCCGATTGTGATAAATAGGTGCTTGCTTTTTTTACTACCTCATCAATGCCGGTAATCATAGTTCCCTTCCCTTATCCTCTCAGTAAAATAACCTCGTTCGAGGCCTTCTCACGGAGGAGCGACCGCATTATAGCGGAAAGTTTCACCGAAGTATTGCCGGAAGCAGACGCTGAGGCACTTCGTGATGCGCTCCGGAAAGTTTAAGCCTGGACGCATTTCGCACTGTGAAGCACTTGAACTTTCCTATACGTCTAGAAAACTTGGGCTTTGCCAAGCCTTTTGGCGCAGGCGAAGGCTTACTTGCACGTATCATGTCTGTCTATTTCATACTATTATCTTGTATGTCGTTCGTCTTGTAAAGCTGAATTCCCCTGTAAAGTATGTACAGCCCCAGAAAAAAGAAAAAAACGGGCATTTCACCCGTTTTTCCTTGTTACATCAATTAATATTGAACGAGCGATTTGATAGGAATTTCACCTATTTTGCTACGTCCATCCAAGTAGGACAGTTCGATGAAGAAGGCAGCTCCTACCACTTTGCCTCCGAGTTGCTCAATCAAATTGATTGTTGTCTCAATCGTTCCACCTGTCGCCAGCAAATCGTCAGCAATCAGAACACGCTGACCTGGTTGGATAGCATCTACGTGTACAGCCAGTGCATCTTTTCCATACTCCAGGTCGTAATCCGCCTTGATGGATTCATATGGCAGCTTACCTGACTTGCGGATCGGCACAAAGCCAATTCCCATTTCATACGACAGTGGAGCACCTACTACGAATCCACGTGCTTCTGGACCCGCAATCACGTCTGCTTGTACTTCACGCGCGAACACAGCCAAGTCTTGAATCGCAGCTTTGTAAGCAGGGCCATCCTTCAAGAGAGTAGTGATGTCCTTGAAACGAATACCTGGCTGTGGAAAATCTGGGATAACACGAATGTATTGTTTAAAATCCATGAAAAATTCCTCCTAAACGGTGGTTGGTTCCACCAATTGATGAAGCGCTTGAATCATTGCATCAGAAGAAGAAAGCAATAAATCCGTAGCAAGCTGTGCTTCTTCCTTCCAATTCGCGTAGAGCATAGAGCTCTCGAGCGGTCTTTTCGCAGTGTTGGCCTGCAACGTGTACTGTTCGGCCTCTTCTACTAAAAACTCCAGCTCCATAAAGATGGCAATCATGCCGTCCAATAGATTTCTTTTCCATTGCAGCTTTCTGGCCAATGCATCCATGTGGATTTTTTTAACAGTTGGCACCTGGACGAAAAACTGGTACAACTGTTTAAAATGATCCCGGCCCGGACAGGAAAGCCGCTCCATTCCCAAATCCGGATCACCAAACAAGCAGTATATGCGCTCCGCTTGTTTGAGCAAGACACGAACCACTTCCAATTCG
>NZ_JABSUZ010000059.1:0-27209 GCF_013284345.1 Brevibacillus sp. MS2.2 | reverse complement strand
CAAACCTTCTATATGGAGCTGTGGTGAAGTTGGAGTTCACGCCGGTCTGTCACACCGGAGGTCGCGGGTTCGAGTCCCGTCAGCTCCGCCATTCTTATTCAAGAGTGGCGAACAAAGTATATGGCTCGGTAGCTCAGTCGGTAGAGCAGAGGACTGAAAATCCTCGTGTCGGCGGTTCGATTCCGTCCCGAGCCACCATGTACGAGCCATTAGCTCAGTTGGTAGAGCATCTGACTTTTAATCAGAGGGTCGAAGGTTCGAGTCCTTCATGGCTCACCAGTTTTTTCAATCGGACAAATATAAATAGTTGATAAGATATGCGGACGTAGCTCAATTGGTAGAGCGTCGCCTTGCCAAGGCGAAGGTCGAGGGTTCGAGACCCTTCGTCCGCTCCATTTTTGTTCGTAAACACCACTTGCTATGGGCCAGTGGTGTTTCTTGCTTTATCCGCTGAACACTTTAAAAGACGAGTCAGCTTGTAGGGTGCCGATGCTTCTGGTACGATACTTGGAGTGTAAGCTCCTACGATGTTGGAGGTTTTATGAAACATAACAAAAGTATTTTGAAGAAAACGACCGTCGTTGACTTTAAGCAAGATGCTGCTTTTTTTGTTGACCGAGGCATGCGTTGTTTGAATCGGTACGACTATGATAAAGCATTGCGTTCATTTCGCCGAGCAGTTGAAATGGAGCCGACGAATGCAGAATGCCACTGCCATTTGGCTAGTGCTTTAGCTGAGACCGGACAGTTTGAAGCGTCGAATGAAGTCCTCTATGAAGTGATAGAAAAATGGGACCCATCGATGACAGAAGTGTATTTTTACATGGCGAACAACTATGCCAACTTAGAAGATTACCATATGGCAGAAGAAATGGCTGTTCGCTATTTACAAGAAGATAGCACCGGACCGTATCGGGAAGATGCCGAAGAGCTCCTCGACTATATTTACTTTGAGCTGGACATGCCACCGCGCCACTTCCTCCCAAGTGAAAAAGAGGACGTATACAGCAAGCATGAACGAGCTCGTCGCAGTCTGGAAGAGGGACGTTTCCTGGAGGCATTGGATACCTTAAAAGAAATCATCGAGGCTGATCCTGACTTTTTGCCAGCGTGGAACAATTTGTCTCTCGCCTACTATTATGCTGGGGAATTCCAGAAGGCGATGGAGACAATCGAACAGACGCTGGATAAGGAAGAAGGAAACCTGCATGCACTTTGCAATTTGGCGGTTTTGCTCTCCCATCACAATCAAACGGTAGAGCTGTTGAGCTTGATTGATATGCTGAAAAAGGTCGTTCCGTTCCATCCGGAAAATACGTATAAGCTCGCAACAACAATGGGAGTGCTTGGCCAGCATGACGAAGCGTATTTCCATTACCAGCGCATGCTGCGAAATGGACGGCCACATGAAGCATGCACGTACCACTACGCTGCGATCTCCGCTTATTTGAGCGGGAAAAAGGATCAGGCACTGCGCTGGTGGCAAAAAGCCAAGCAGTTAGATCCAGAAGCAGGAATCGCAGATCAATACATTCAAATGGTAAAAAACGAACAAGAAGGGGAGACTATAAAACCGATCCCCTACCAATACAATACGACCCAGCGTGATGTTTCTTGGGAAAAGGCTTCATTCACGGGAGTGGAAGATTTTAAAACAGACCCGATGATCCGTGCTTCCCTTCTCTGGGCGTTGCAGCATGGACGCGATGAAGTGAAATTCGCCGTGCTACAAACCTTGTCTCTGATCGGAGACGATGAAGCGGAAACTGCGGTCCGTCAATTTTACTACCAGACGGATAACCAACAACTGCAAAAGCTGGCTTTGCTGGCTCTGGCTGATATGGGTGCAGACATGCCGGAAGGAACTCCTGATGAAGCGAATGGTTCACCGAAGACGGAAGAGGGAATGAGCAGTATAGAAGAAGGCATAAGCCGTTATTTGCTCTCGCAGGGCAAGCAAGAGGCTGGAGAATGGTGCCTTGATGCATGGCGCAAGCATCATGAATATGCCCAAAGTCGTGTACAAGTGCGAAAAGAAGTAGCGTGGATCGCAGCATTAGAATATGTATACGGAACGATAACGAACGAAAAACAGTCACAAGCCCTTCTAGCTCAAAAATACGGCATTTCTGCCGCTACCTTGGCAAAGTGCGTCAAAGTTTTGTCGACACTTGATTTTAAATAGATTATTACATTATAATTAATTTAAATAAGGAAACAGAACTGTGTGAGACGAGGAGGCAACAAGCATGAGCGATCAAAAAATTTATGATGTTATTATCGCCGGAGCTGGCCCTGCTGGAATGACGGCTGCTGTATATACATCCCGTGCGAACATGAGCACATTGATGCTGGAGAGAGGGATCCCGGGCGGTCAAATGGCGAACACGGAAGATATCGAGAACTACCCAGGCTTCACTTCCATTCTTGGCCCTGATCTCTCTACAAAAATGTTTGAGCATGCACAGCAATTCGGTGCGGAGTATGCTTATGGCGAGATCAAGGAAATCCGCGATGAAGAGCCGTACAAGCGCGTTATCACGGGTGACAAGGAATACTTGACCAAATCTGTTATTGTGGCAACTGGTGCAGAGCATCGTTTGCTCGGAGTACAAGGCGAAAAAGAATTGTCCGGCCGTGGCGTTTCTTACTGCGCGGTATGCGACGGTGCATTTTTCCGCAATAAAGAGCTGGTGGTTGTTGGTGGAGGAGACTCCGCGGTAGAAGAGGCTGTGTTCCTTACTCGCTTCGCTTCCAAAGTGACGATCGTTCACCGTCGTGATCAGTTCCGTGCACAGAAAATCCTGCAAAAACGCGCTTTCGATAACGAAAAAATCGAAGTGATCTGGGATACAGAACTAAAAGAGATCCGTGGTGAAGGCAAAGTACAAGCGGTTCTCTTGGAAAACACCAAAACAGGTGAACAAAGAGAATACCCAGCAGATGGTGTATTCATTTACGTAGGTATGGACCCATTGACTGCAAGCGTCCGTCCACTGGGCATCACCAACGACGCAGGCTACGTACTGACAGACGAAAAAATGAACACCAAAGTAAAAGGTGTTTTTGCAGCAGGAGATGTACGCGAAAAAATGCTGCGCCAGGTCGTGACAGCTACTGGAGACGGTTCTATCGCTGCTCAATCTGCTCAACACTATGTGGAAGAGCTGAATGAAAAGCTAAAGGAACAAAATGTCACAATCTCTTAACCTGCTTGTAACATGGGTGAAATAATTCAAGAGTAATCTATAGACAATGAATTGACCCCCTTATCTATATAAACAATTGTTGCGTGGCTGGCATTCAGTCACGCATCTTTTTTTCTAAAAAAGCATGTACGCTTGTAGAAGACGTCATTGGAAAAACTGGGGAAGCCGTTCAAAAAGGTGCGAATAAGGTCGACAATATGGTATGCTATTGTCAGAATCGTAGGAGGCGAGTTGCGTGACGGAATTGGGAAACGACAAGGCCATGAATCTCCTGATTATTACCGGAATGTCAGGTGCGGGAAAGACAGTTGCTGTACAAAGCTTGGAGGACCTGGGCTTTTTTTGTGTAGACAACCTACCCCCTGTACTGATTCCCAAATTTGCTGAGTTGGTCAAACAGTCTGGTGGGAGTATTGAGCGAGTCGCATTGGTGATTGACTTGCGAGGGCGTGAGTTTTTTGAAAATCTAGCCGTAACTATGGAGAGCCTCAATCAAATGAATGGATTATCGTACCACATCCTTTATCTGGATGCGAACGATCAGACATTGGTTTCTCGCTATAAGGAAACACGTCGCAGACATCCGCTTTCCCCGAACGGTTCGCCTTTGGAAGGAATTCACGCTGAGCGCCGTTTGCTGGAGGAAATGAAGGGCTGGGCGCATCAGATTATTGATACGAGTCAATTGAAGCCAGTTCAGCTTCGAGAAAAAATCATCAACCAATATGGTCAACAAGGATCACCACTTACGATTAATGTATTGTCGTTTGGTTTCAAATACGGCTCACCAATAGACGCTGACTTGATGTTCGATGTCCGTTTTTTGCCTAACCCGCATTATGTGGAGGATTTGCGTCCGAAAACAGGATGTGATCCAGAGGTGGCAGAGTATGTGATGCAGCACAAGGACACAAAAGAATTCTTAGAAAAACTTACAGACTTTTTGGGGTACACCCTGCCGCATTACCAGCGAGAAGGAAAAAGTCAACTTGTGATAGGAATTGGATGCACCGGTGGCAAACATCGCTCGGTCGCCATTGCAGAACATTTGGGAGAAACCTTTGGCAAAGATTTTTCTGTCCGTGTCAGTCATCGAGACATGGAGAAGAACAAATGAGCATAAGATGGCAGGAAAGACTGAAACGCGCATAAATAGCCACCTGTGGTATGTGTATTAGAAATAATGAGGTGACATATGCCTACTAAGGGAGTCGGGAGGCTACAGTCAAGGCCATTACGGGTAGTCGTTATTGGCGGAGGAACGGGTCTGTCCGTCCTTCTACGCGGTTTAAAGCACGAGCCGGTGCATATCACAGCGATTGTTACGGTAGCAGACGATGGGGGAAGCTCTGGACGTTTGCGAGAAGAAATGGATATGCTTCCACCTGGCGACATTCGAAACGTCTTGACTGCTCTGGCCGATACAGAGCCATTGATGGAAAAAGTCATGCAATATCGTTTTTCCACAGGCACGGGATTAGCAGGGCATAATTTGGGAAATCTATTACTTGCAGCGATGAACGAAATCACTGGAGACTTTGTCACCGCAGTCAAAACATTAAGCGGGGTTTTGGCAGTGCGTGGAGATGTATTGCCAGCTTCCACGCAATCGATTCAGTTGAAAGCGGAAATGACAGATGGATCTCTCGTAATCGGAGAATCCCAAATACCGTTGACTGGCAAAGAAATCAAGCGGGTGTTTCTTGACCCGGAGGATGCTGTTCCTCTGAGCGAAGCCCTGTTGGCTATTGCCGACGCGGATGCCATTTTGATTGGGCCTGGCAGCTTGTACACGAGTATCCTGCCCAATTTATTAGTACGCGGGTTATTTGAAGCGATTACACGCGCACAAGCCCCGAAAATCTATATTTGTAACGTCATGACACAACCGGGGGAGACAGACGGTTTTTCTGCATCCCGGCACGTGAATGTCATGTATGAACATGTAGATAGACCATTTCTGGATACGATCATTGTCAATTCAGCCGAGCTGCCTACCCATGTATTGGACAAATACGCGGAAAAAGGAGCAGCTCCTGTCCGATGTGATTTAAAGCAACTGCGCCAACTCGGTCTGCATGTTGTGGCGAGGCCGTTAGTCACATTTGAGGACGGTTACCTACGTCATGATGCACATGCTGTCAGCAAGCAGATTGTGTCACTGGTCAGACGAAGACGGAAGGTGCTGAAGATAGAGAAGGAGTAGTGAAGTCGATGTCATTCGCCGCGCATACCAAAAAAGAACTTACCATGACGGAGGGTGCCGATTGCTGCAGCAAGGCAGAGCTCTCAGCCTTGATTCGGATGAATGGAAGTCTGCAGTTTGGAGCCGGACGACTGGTGCTGGATGTGACGACAGAGAACGCGGCGATTGCCCGACGTATTTACACGTTAATCAAGAGGCTGTTTCAGATACACGCTGAACTGCTGGTTCGCAAAAAAATGCGTTTGAAAAAGAACAACGTTTACATTGTGCGTATTCCGAATAAGGCCAATGAGGTTTTGCAAGACTTGGGCATCATGGATCAAAGCCTGTCGTTTATCCCAGGAATCGCCCCTGAGATCGTGAAGAAGTCCTGTTGCCGCGCTGCTTATTTGCGGGGAGCTTTTTTGGCGGGGGGATCTGTGAATCATCCAGAGGCATCCAGCTATCATCTGGAGATTTTTACTTCCTATCAGGATTTTTGCGAAGCATTGACCAAGATCGCCAATCGGTATAAACTAAATGCCAAGTGCATCGAGCGGAAAAAAGGGTATGTTCTCTATATTAAAGAAGGCGAAAAGATTACAGAGTTTTTGAGCTTGATTGGAGCTCATCAGGCGCTTCTGTATTTCGAGGACGTTCGAATCGTAAAGGACATGCGGAACTCAGTAAACCGTTTACACAATTGTGAAATCGCCAACATAAACAAAACGGTGAATGCAGCCACCAGACAAATGGAAAATATTCAGCTCATCGATCAAGAGATGGGATTGGAGAATTTGCCAAAACGTCTGCGAGAGGTCGCGGAGCTTCGAGTGGCTCATCCTGACATCAATTTGAAAGAATTGGGTGAGATGGTGCCAAGCGGAGTAGTGAGCAAATCGGGCATTAACCACCGCTTGCGAAAAATTAACGAAATCGCTGACAAAATACGAGAAAAACAAAATATTTCGATGTAGATGCATGTTATACTAAAGGATAATAGTCTACAAGTGAGGAGGTCCATTCATGGTTCAACAGCAGGTCGTGGTTCAGTTAAAGACCGGTTTGCAAGCTCGTCCAGCAGCCTTTTTCGTTCAGGAGGCTAACCGTTTTGCATCGGAAGTATTCGTAGAAAAAGGCAACAAGAAGGTCAATGCGAAAAGCATCATGGGTATCATGAGCCTCGCAATCAGCTCTGGAACGGAAATTACCATTTTAGCAGAAGGGCCGGATGCCTCCCAGGCAGTCACCAGCCTTACGAATCTGGTAAGCAAAGAAGAATAGAGTCACGAGAGACACTTTTCCCGTATGGGAGGTGTCTTTTTTTGTTGATCATCTTGATGAATATGTATCAATTCACTTCGGGCAGGGCATTTCTAACCATGTATATTGCATGAAGGAGGAATGACACATGAGTAACCGTGATAAGTGTTACGAAGGCCGCGATTGTTATGATATGGACATTGATCGGATGGTGAACGAGGGACTGGGAGGTGGAGTTGTTTCCGACCAAAACGGCCTGATTGAAGAAACAACTGTAGACACGATGACAGGGGCGTCGTCAGCCAAGCAAGCCCTTGAAGATGAGCAATAGGGAGCCGCTTATGAATGTAACGAGAGCACAGGCCATTATGAGCTCCGACGACCATATCAAGGTAGAGTACGAAGGACAAGCCGTTTGGATCGATGCTGTAGACGAAAAAACGTCAACAGCACGTGTACATGAGGAAAAAAATCCAGGACATAGCCGGACGGTCTATGTCAGTCAGTTAATGGAAGTATCACCATGATTCATCGAAAAAGCCGAGCAAACCAAGGGAAGCCTCTTGGGACTTGCTCGGCATACAAAAAACACTCGGCCCGTAGTTCAGGCACGAGTGCTTCTTTTTTTACTAGGTATCTCTTATTTTTTGGAAGACGGTTCGGAAGTGATGACTTTGTCAATCAATCCGTACTCTACTGCTTCTGCGGCAGAGAGGAAGTTGTCGCGATCGGTATCCTTTTGGATGCGCTCCAAAGGCTGTCCAGTGCGTTCAGCCAGGATGGTGTTCAGATGATCACGCATCTTCAAAATACGTTTTGCGGCAATCTCAATGTCGCTCGCTTGTCCTTGGGCTCCACCCAATGGTTGGTGGATCATGACTTCACTGTTTGGCAGAGCAAAGCGTTTGCCTTTTGCCCCCGCAGCCAGCAGGAATGCTCCCATCGAAGCAGCCATTCCGATACAAATGGTGGATACATCTGGCTTGATGAAGTGCATAGTATCGTAAATTGCCATACCAGCAGTAATAGAACCGCCTGGGCTGTTTATGTACAAGTGAATGTCTTTCTCCGGATCTTCCGCCTGAAGGAACAACAACTGTGCCACAACGATATTGGCTACGGTGTCGTTGATTGGGGTTCCCAGAAAGATGATGCGGTCTTTGAGCAGGCGGGAATAAATGTCGTAAGCACGTTCCCCGCGGTTTGTCTGTTCAATGACGGTTGGAATTAAATTCATATGCATCTAGTCTTCCTCCTCTCTTTGTAACAATATCATACACAAAAGGTCAATGAAGGTCAAACACATAAGTGCGCGCCCTCACTACCATGTTTGCCAATTTCCCTCTGTCTAAACCTACTCGAAAAAGAAAACATTCATTCCTTAGAATTCTCATCGGCTTCGGTCAAATCGACGGCGAGTTTCAGCGTGGCTTTCATCTTTTTTCCCTTGATGATCGTATATTCATCGATTTGTTTGGCCTGTAGCTGATTGATGGCTTCCGCCAGCTCTTGTTGATCTTTGTATGGTTCAATGGTCAATAAGCATTCCTCGTCACTGGCCTCTTGATAAATGAGAAAAAAACGTTCCCCTGCCATGGTAAGCCTCACTTTCGAAAGTTATCCACAATGTTATGCACAGGTTGTGCACAAAAACATTTGTTCGTGGGATATTTTATTTTTTTCCTAGTCTTGTCATGTTTAGTGAGAGAATTACATAGGAAATGTATGGGATAAAAAAGAAGGAAAAAGTTGATTCGTGTCGAACTTTACAAAATTGGAATTCATTTCATGATATTTAAGGGGTGTTTATTATGCTTCGCAAGTTTTCTACAATGATGCTGACAGCGGCTCTTCTAACAGGAAGTGTAGCGGCAACGGCTGCGTTTGCCCAAACGGCGCCTGCGCCTGCTCCTGTACAGCAACAAAAAATCAAGGTTCAGCTAAACGGCAAGGAGTTCCCATTCCCACAAGAAATCGTTACTGAAAATGGTGTTGCGTATGTGAATGCGAGCACATTGGCGATTGCTTTGGGTGGTTCCGCAGCATGGGATAGCACGACCAAATCTCTGCTGGTTGCCAAAGACAATACGTACGCTCTGCGTATGTACGAAAACAAAAACTTTGCTTATAAAAACGGCAAAGAAACCAGTGTAGCAAATCCGCCACGTCCAGTGACCGGAGCAGTGCTCGTTCCTCTCGTATTCATTGCCCAAGAATTGGGTGCAAAAGTAGAGTACGATGCAAAAACGCTCACTTACAAGCTGAGCATTCCAATTAATTCCTAGAAATGAATGGAACTTCTCATCAAGATAGCCACTTCTATGCGTAGAAGTGGCTATTTGCTTTAATACGACACGTGTACGCCTCTATCAGCAGACAGCGATAGAGGCTTTTTAATTGATTCTTCTTTCAATCATTTCTATTGCAAATTTTCTAAAATATCCTACAATAAGATTGTGATTCATAGTTTGCTTATAAATAAAGAGGGGGATGTTTTGCTATGAAAAAACAGAAATCATTGTCGATACTGGCTGCAACATTTGCTCTGAGCACATTGCTCGCGGGCTGTGGTGGAGGTACAGGGACTGGTGGACAAAGCGCGACACCACAGCCGAGCAACAATAGCGGAGGAAGCACGGGCGGTGCAAGCGGAACTACTGAGAAGCTCGTGATTGCTGTAGTTGGTCCGATGTCAGGTCAGTACTCCGATTACGGAAGCACAGCAAAAGCTGGTGCTGAATATGCATTGAAAGAAAAAAAGGAGGCATTCAAAGCACTTGGCTTTGATGTTGAATTGTCCGCGCAAGACGACCAGGCTGACCCGAAACAAGGGGTAGCAGTCGCACAAATGTTGATTTCAAATCCTGACGTAGTCGGAGTAGTTGGCCATGCTACAACAGGTGCTTCGATCACAGCAGCAGCGCAATACGAGCAAGAGAAGCTCGTAATGGTATCTCCTTCTGCAACGGGTTCAGATTTAACTGAGCAAGGCAAGAAGATCGTACACCGCATTTGTGCGCGTGATGATCAGCAAGGCTCCAAGGCTGCTATTTTTGCCAAAAATCAGTTGAATGTCAAAACGGCGTTCGTTATGCATGACAAGGCTGCTTATGGACAAGGTCTTGCGGAAGAAGTGAAAAAGCAATTTGAAAAAGACGGCGTACAAGTTCTCGGCTTTGAAGGGGTAACGGCAGGCGAGAAGGATTATAGTGCGATCATCACCCAAATCCTTGCGAAAAATCCAGAGATGATTTACTTCGGTGGATACTACTCTGATGCAGGAATCATCGTGAAGCAAGCACGTGAAAAAGGCTTCAAAGGTGTCTTTATGGGTGGAGATGGCTACGACTCTGCTGACATGGTGAAAATTGCTGGTGCGGAAAATGCCAATAACGTAGTCTTTACTTCTACTGTTGGCGATATTGGTGCAACCGAAGACGGCAAGAAATGGATCACAGACTTCGAGAGCGCGACTGGCAACAAAGTAGGGATCTTCACTTCCTTTGGTTATGACTCCATGGGTGTTATGCTGAACGGACTGGAAGAAGCGATTAAAGCAAACGGCGGCAAAAAGCCAACTCGTGAACAAGTGCTGGAAGCTGTTCACAAAACTAAAGATTACAAAGGCAAATTCGTTAACGTAACATTCAATGAAAAAGGCGACAACGACTTTGCTTCCGTATACGTGTACAAGTATGAGGATGGAAAGAAAGTATTTATGGGTGAAGCGAAGTAATTCTTCATTATGAACAAGCCGTTTGGGACATACTACGTTTGGCATGAATACCAGAATGAAAAGGAAGGGATTCTGTTGTCAAACAATCGTAATACGAAGAATGGCGGCAACCAGGGACACAGCAGCAAGACGCAAGGCACCCAGAAGCAAAAGTCCGAAAAAGATCGTAACCTGAATAAGCAGGATCCACAATAACAATGACAAAAGCCCACCCGTTTTAGCCAAAGGAGCTCAACGGGTGGGCTTTTGCTTGTTAAATACCTTGCTTGCTAGGCAAACGTTTTTCGGGATGACCGTAGCCCTGATGCTGTCTGCTTCGCAGGTTTTTCGCTTGGGATTCGCGAATTTTGGCCACGAACTCACTCGTGCTCATTTTGGTGAAATCCATAGGGCACCTCCGCTGAGATGAGATGTACACCTTTCTAGGATGACCCAATTTGGTCTGGTACAATCGGCAGTGTTATCTCTACCACTGTACCTTCGTGCTCCCTGCTTTTAATTTCCAGACTGCCGTTGTGGTCTTTCATGATTTTGCTGCTGATCATGAGGCCGAGGCCAGTCCCGTTTTCTTTTGTCGTGAAAAAGGGGGCACCCAGCTTGTGAATCATTTCTTCAGAGATTCCACAGCCAGTATCCGTGAGCGTAATGAGTACTTGATGATTGTCTTTTAAGGCGGTGGCAATAAGAACCTCACCATGTCCGTCGATTGCTTCGATGGCATTTTTAATGATGTTGATAAAGACCTGCTTGAGCTGGTTTTCTTCTCCCGCAATGATCGGATGGTAAGCAAATGCGGTACGGAAATGGATGTTTTTCAAATTTGCTTCCGACCTCAATAGTGCCAAGACGTTTTCCAGCAAAGGGATGAGCGGAAGAGGTTTGATTTGGATGCTATGTGGCTTTGCCAAGACTAGCAATTCACTCACAATAAAATTAATCCGGTCCAATTCAGAGAGCATGATGTCGGCGTACTGCTGGTTATCATTCATGCTCGGATAAAGAAATTGGATAAAGCCCTTCAAAGATGTGAGCGGATTGCGAATCTCATGAGCGATTCCAGCAGCCAGCTCTCCAATCACGGACAGCTTCTCAGCCTTCCGTAATAATTCCTCGTTATTTCGGCGTTCTGTAATATCGCGCGATACGATGATAAAGCCATCACAATCTCCCGTTTTCGTCAGGATGGGGGCACCCTTTGATTCGAGGACGATCCATTTGTTATATTTCGTTTGGAAACGAAACTCGCATATTTTTGGTTCTTGGGTCGCCAGTAAATGATGAAAGTGGTCAATGACAGTTTGTCGATCTTCTGGATGAATCTCGGCAAAGGTGAGCTGACGGCAATGTTCACTCGTTTCGATTACGCGTGAATGCGAAGGGGAGAGATAGAGGATATCCCCGTTCTTGTCCGTAATCAGAATAAGATCATCTGTGTATTCCGAGATGATTTTGTTCGTATTCTCGCTTTTAAACAAGGCGGCCTCAGAGTATTTGCGTTCGGTGACATTTCGCGAGACTAACATGATGTTTTGGACGTCTCCTCCCGCGCTTAAAATGGGGATACCGCGTGTTTCGAAGGAGACCTCGTTTCCGTTCCTATCCATAGAGCGCGTCTCGAAATGAACGGGTTGTTTCGTTGCCATGATCTCTTGAAATTTGTCCCGGAACATAGGGACATCCTCTGGATGTGTGAGTTGCAGATTGTTAGGGGAAGTAACCTCGGCTGGAACAAATCCCAATTGCTCGATTGATGGGGATGCATAGATGCGTCGCATGGATAAATCATAAATCGTCACGATATCCTGGGTATGATCAATGAGGAGACGATATTTGGCTTCGGTTTGACGCAAGGCCTCTTCCATTTTTTTGCGTTCGGAAATGTCACGGGTAATGCAGGAAGCACCAATAATTTTTCCGGTTTCATCTTTGATTGGAGCAGCCGACAGAATGACATCCATCTTCGTTCCATCTTTTCGCTGCCTGATGGTTTCGTAATTGGTTAGTAATACACCCATGCTCCTGACCGCATCAAATAACTGTTTGGTCTCGTTCCTATACTCGTATGGAATAAAGCAAAGCGGTGAAGCGTAAATCTCCTCCATGGACCAACCGTAGTATTGCTCAAAAGCATGATTCACCAGGACGATATTGTTATCGAGATCACTAATCGAGATGGCATCTGTCGTGAAGTGAAAAAATGCTTTTAATATTTGATCTGGAAATAACACTTGTGTGATTTCCTTTTTTGAGCGTTTCTTTTTCCATAAGAAAGGGGTATTAAGCTTGTTCATCAGATTTCCCCCGCATAGTCTATCAAGGATTTGAGTGAGATAGCGTTGTCGTAACTATTCGAGATATAGAAGCCATTTTCCTATCAAAATTTGGAATAGTTTGCTATTCCATAATGAATTGGTGATGCATGAAGGTTCTGACTCGCATGGAAATCAGCTATAATGAAAGTTAGAAAAAAGTCGGGGGTGTATGCATGACAACTGGTTTTATCGTTGCGTTGGTGCTCATCTTTATCGTCATCATCGGTGCGACGATTTTGGTTACAAACAAAGCTTATTCGCGTAAACCTGAACAAATAGATCCGATTCTGCCCAGTAAGGATACTGTTGGAAAGAAGGAACTCGATCAATAATGCCAGTAGGCAAAAGAACAGGAGTGGTTATCTCAACCACTCCTGCTTCATTGACGGTATCGGAAAGTATATAGCCTACAGTTTGGAGAAGCGTTCTACGATGTCATCAACGAGCAGTTCAGCAGAAAGGATACCGCCGCCTACGTTCCAGATCACTTCGTCAACTTGGAATGCCTTATTGTTTTTCGCGACATTCAGTTTTTGATAGAGCGGATCTTTCATCCATTCCTCGGTGTATTTATTGGCAGATCCATCACCGGAGTAATCGCCGATCCAGAAAAACATAATGTCGCCATCCATTTCAGACATGAGCTCTTTTGGAATGTCTTTTTTGAACTCATCGATGTCTTGGGAGGCTGGTCGAGCAAAGCCGAGCTGGCTCAGAACAACGCCAGAGAAAGTGTCTTTCAAGTAAAGACGGGTTGTGCCTGCTACGAAACGAGCAACAGAGACTTTCATCTTCGTCTTGTCACCCAGTTTTCCTTTTGCATCCTCAATCTTCTTATCGAAATCAGCCATTAGCTTGTCGCCTTCAGCTTTTTTATTCAGTGCTTCTGAGTAAAGGGCAAAGTTGATTTTCCATCTGCCTACGAGATCCTCGGAGAAGACGGTTGGGGCAATCGCGGAAAGCTGATCGTATACTTTTTCTTGCCCTTGGCGTCCTTTTGTTCCCAGAATCAGGTCTGGCTTCAGGCTGGCGATCAGCTCAACGTTTGGTTGGTTCTCGTCGCCCAATTCAACTGCATCCTTCATTTTCTCTTTAATATGTGGATGCCATGGGTCACCAGGTTTACCGAGGCCACTCATGACAGCCCCAACTGGCGTAATCCCTAATGCGAGAACTGCCTCTGTGCTTTCACTGGTAAGAGTGACGACGCGTTGAGGAGTCCCTTTTATTTTTGTTGCCCCCATAAAGTGTTTTACTTCTCTCTCTTCAGACGCTGCCGGTGCTGGTGTAGTTGTTGACGCAGCTGGAGTAGAAGAAGATGAGCTGGATGAAGGCGTTGCCTGTCCCCCGCAGCCTGTTACGAGCATGACAACGGAAAGCATAGCCCCGAGCATCAAACGCAGGGAAGTTTTGCGCATGATGGAAAATCCCCCTTTTAACTGATAATGATTATCATTTTTCTTCACTACTGTATATGCATATATGACAATGTGTCAATATATTTTTTGGAATCAAAGGAAAACTATAGATATTTTTGTACTAAATTTTCCAATAGCGATAATAAAAATCAATATCATTGACTAGCCCTATGCGCAAGCTTAGACTGATTAGTGGGAGAAACTTACATACATTGTAGTGAATAGACAGAATAGGTAGAATGCAACGGAAAGAAGGGAACAGGCGTGAACGTGATTTTGTCCAGCCGACTGCAAAAGACTACTGTACTCATAATAGGACTCGTCGTCCTGGCAGTCGTGATGGTAGCTAGTATCCTTTTCGGAATCAATCGGTATTCGCTCACTACTGCGGTAGAGGCATACACCCAATTTTCCGGTTCAGAGGAACATTTGATAATTACGAGTTCCCGAATGCCACGTACACTGACGGCGGTAGCAGTGGGGAGCAGCCTCGCTGTAGCAGGTGTTTTGTTGCAGGCGTTGACTCGTAACCCTTTGGCCTCACCATCTCTTATCGGTGTGAACGCTGGAGCTGCAGCTGCTATTGTGACGACGATTGCTGTTTTTGGCTCGCAATTCCCTATGTCGCAAATGATGTGGGCAGGCTTTATCGGAGCCGGGGTGACTGCTCTGCTTGTATACGGGTTGGCTTCCGCTGGGCGGGGAGGCATGACTCCGATTAAGCTGACACTTTCGGGGGCAGCGGTTGCTGCTTTTGCTTCGTCTGTGACTTCACTATTTATGCTGCTGCAAGAAAAGACGATGACAGAGGCCTTTTACTGGTTAGTTGGTTCTGTGGAGGGAAGACAGCTCGATCATTTTTTTATGATCGTTCCTTATTTGCTAGTAGGCTGGTTAGGCGCTATGCTACTGACCGGCTCGTTAAACTTGATGGTACTCGGTGATGATGTAGCGACTGGCCTGGGTCAAAAGATTATCCTGGTAAAAGCAACAGCGATATTGATCGTGGTGCTCTTGGCAGGTGGGAGTGTCGCGCTCGCCGGACCGATTGCATTTGTGGGGATCATCATACCGCATCTTTGCCGTTTTTTAGTGGGCCTTGATCATCGCTGGTTGATTCCCTATTCGATTGTCTTCGGCGGAGCTTTTCTGGTTTGCGCTGATTTACTTTCTCGCCTTGTCTTGATGCCTATGCGTTTGGAAGTACCAGTAGGCGTAGCAACTGCCATGATCGGAGTGGCTTTTATTATCCCGCTGGTCAGGGGGAGGGCGTATGCATAGACATGTAGTTATTCGGACCAAAAAGCCAGCGCTCTCGTTTCATGTAAATAAGCGGGCGTTAGGAATTAATTTCATCTTATTTTTGCTGTTATCTGTTGTGATTGTACTGAGTATTGGCTTAGGAAGCTTGCATATTCCTGTGTGGGAAGTCATCAAAGCTTTTGTGGGAGCGGGCAGTGATCAGAATGAATTGATCGTGCTGGATTGGCGATTGCCTCGCGTTGTCGTTTCAGTCATGGTAGGGGCCTCCCTGGCGGTATCGGGGGCCATCTTGCAGTCCTTGGTGCGAAATCCATTAGCTTCGCCTGATTTGATCGGGACTACAGCGGGAGCGACGGCAGCGGCGGTAGCATTTATCACTTTCGCAAAAGATGTAAGTGTGCAATGGATGCCATTGGTCGCCTTGATCGGTGGATTGTTAACCGCTACGCTTACGTATCTGACTGCATGGAAGGAGGGAGTCTCACCTTTTCGCCTCGCGCTGGTCGGTGTATGTATCTCAGCGGGGATGGGGGCATTAACGATCTTTTTCCTGGTGATCACCCAAACCCATAAAGCCTCAAACGCTCTCGGGTGGATGACTGGAACGGTGTACGGAATGTCTTGGGTAAATGTGATGACGCTGCTTCCGTGGACCGTGTTGTTTCTCGGCGCTACGATTTTCCAAATCCGTTATTTGAATGCCCAGGAGCTCGGTGATGATATCGCCAAAGGCATTGGCGTAGCGATTGATAAAAAGAGATTGCTCTTGATTGCGATCAGTGTGGCACTGGCAGGTGCTGCGGTCGGTGTGGCAGGAGGAATCAGTTTTATTGGGTTGATGGCTCCACACATTGCTCGCAGGCTAGTTGGCTCTGCGTATGGCTACTTGCTTCCGGCTTCAGCTATTTTGGGCGGGATGCTCGTCGTCTTGGCTGATTTGATTGGGAGAACGGTGTTTTTACCGCATGATTTGCCAGCAGGGATCTTTACCGCAGCGATTGGAGCGCCGTTTTTTGTGTATCTTTTGTATAAAACGAGGAATCATCAGTAGGGAATCGATGTGTGTTTAACTATAGTTGAGTGAGGACCCTGAAGGAGAGTAATGCTTCAGGGGTTTTTCGTATTCACTATCTGCCAATTCAATAGAACTATCAAAGGACAACCAGTAAAGGTAGCGCATGAAAAACAGCCCTTAATCGGGCCTGTTTTGTGTTACCATGGGGGTTCAACATAAAAAAGCGACCTCTGGAAGTCCAAGAGATCGCTTTATGCTTGTAAGTATGGTACGCCTGAAGGGAATCGAACCCCCGCACATGGTTCCGGAGACCATTGCTCTATCCACTGAGCTACAGGCGTATATTGTGACGACAACTTTTATTATAAAACATCGAGAATCTCAATGCAAACGAAAAAAATAGTTCAACAGAAAAAACTAGCAATAAGGTAAGCGAGATTGAAAAAGTCCATTGGTGAAGATCTTTCGACATTTTTTGTGTTCTGCTTCATCAATTTGGCAGGAAAATTGCATGAGAGAACGAATATAATGAAAATAAAGAGTCATCGAGCAGCATGAGCAAGTGCGAAGGAGGCGAGCTTCATGAACATGGGATTGGGGTTATTTCAAGAACAAACACTGAAATTAGTGATGACGCCGGAATTACGCCAAGCGATTACCATATTGCAGTATTCAGCCATTGATCTCATCTCCTATTTGCAGGATCAGGCCAATGAGAATCCTGTTTTTGACCTTGAAGTGGCTGGAGAAGTCGCTTCTGCAAAAGCAGAGAAACCAGCTCCTGAGATTGACTGGAAAGAAATTGTGGGCAATCGCGCGACAGGTGAGTACGGTTCGTCGAAAAATGAAAGCACTTACAATCCGCTGGATTACGTCCAGCAAGGTGCGGAGACGCTGTACGAACATTTGGAGCGTCAACTCGGCTATGTAAAAGGATTCTCGTCGCTGCAAAAACAGATCGCTCTCTTTTTGATCGGGAATCTGGATGAGAAGGGGTATTTGGAAATTACTCTGGAGGAAGCGAGTGCGCGACTGGGCGCTGAAATGCTGGAAATTGAGGACGTGTTGTCCGTTTTGCAGCATTTTGATCCGGTAGGCGTAGCTTCACGCAGCTTAGAAGAATGTCTTTTGCTGCAGCTCGGGCATTTGGCACTCGATGACGAAAAGATCGTTCAGGTCGTTCGCAACCACCTGCAAGATTTGGCGGACAATCGCTATCAGCGGATCGCAGACAAAATCGGATGTACACCGCAAGAGGTACAGGCGATGGCAGACCTGATCCGTACGCTGAATCCGCGTCCAGGTGCTGCCTTTTCCACAGTGGAGACAAGATATGTCATTCCAGATGTGACGGTAGAGAAGGTCGGGAATGATTATGTAGTATTGGTCAATGATGTTGCTGCACCGCGGTTGAAAATCAACAGCTTCTATGAAAAAATGCTGAGCCAGCAAAAAAGTCAGGATGAAGCCAAACAATTCATTCACGATAAGCTGAATGCCGCCATGTGGCTGGCAAAAAGTCTGGAGCAGCGCCGTCTGACGCTCATGCGTGTAACACAGGCTATTCTCGATATGCAACGGGAGTTTTTTGATCGGGGGATTCATTATTTAAAGCCCATGACACAAAAGGAAATAGCAGAGCGGGTCGGCCTGCACGAATCGACGATCAGCCGGGCAACCAGCAACAAGTACGTCCAGACACCGCGCGGAATCTTTGAGCTGAAGTATTTCTTTACGTCAGCGCTCTCTACTTCCAGTGGGGAAGCTACTTCTTCTGAGAGTGTTAAGCGCAGAATTAAAGCACTGATCGAGCAAGAAGATCGAAAGTCTCCGTTATCTGATCAAAAGCTGGGTGAGATGCTGCTTACAGAGGGGATTGAAATCTCACGCCGCACGGTTGCCAAATACCGGGAAGAAATGCTGATTCCATCGTCGGCCAAACGAAAGAGGTTTTAAGGGCATGAATGAAAAAACGTTTGAAATTGTCTTGTACGGACGAAATAAATGTCATTTGTGCGACGAGGTAGAACTCTACATCCGCAGTCTGGCGGAGGAGTTCCCCCTTCGTATGCGCGTAGTCGATATTGAAAGTGATCCCGTCTTGCATGAAGAAATGATGTTTGTCATTCCAGTCGTCGAGATTGATGGAGAAATCGTGTTTCGCTCTATTACACATGTGGTGACGCTCGAGGAGCTGCGAAACGAATTACATAGACGTGCCGCTCGGTCATGAGTGGCACTTTTTTATAGGGGCTCGGGGAAAACTTGCAAGATATTGTTAAATATGATACATTCAAGTTGTAGCAAGTGATCTTTTTTTTGCACCAAGCGGGACATAAAATGTATATACAGGGACATAAAACGTCCCGATCAACAATTTGTAACCAAGGAAGAAGGTATAATGCGACGTTTACTGGAACTGCAACAAAAATTGTTGCCTGACTTGATTCAGGTTTTGCGTCAGCGGTACATGTTACTCCGATCCATCTATCATTTGCAGCCGATTGGCAGAAGAGGTCTAGCTCAAGCCATGGATACCACTGAGCGTATTTTGCGGGCAGAAGTGGAGCTGCTAAAAGAGACGGGGCTCCTTCATGTAACGGCTGCGGGAATGAGCCTGAGTGAAGAAGGACAACAAGTCTTGGACGACATGGAGCCTCTCGTCGGAGAGTTATTCGGCCTTACTGACTTGGCAGAGCGCCTGCAAAAAAAGCTGGGCATAGCAGAAGTCATTGTGGTGCAGGGCAATGCAGATCAATCGCCTTGGGTAAAGGAAGAGCTTGGACGGGTAGGGGCAAGGGTCCTCAAACAGGTCGTGCAAGAAGGAGACATTGTAGCGGTAACAGGTGGTTCATCCATCGCCAGCGTAGCAAGTCATCTGACGCCTTCGGCTTCGTTCAAAAACGTTCAGTTTGTCCCTGCGCGCGGTGGACTGGGAGAACGCGTAGAGCTGCAAGCAAATACGCTTGCTTCCGCCATGGCAGCGAAAACAGGTGCTTCTTATCGGCTTCTTCACGTACCGGATCGCCTTCATCCAGAAGCCTTGCAGACATTGGTTAAAGAGCCGCAAGTACAAGATGTGCTGTCGCTCTTGGGCGAAACCCGAATCGTTTTGCATGGAATCGGGGATGCCGTCACGATGGCGAGAAGGCGGAATTATTCGGAGGAAGAGCTCGCAGAATTAGTGGAGACGGGCGCTGTATCAGAAGCATTCGGCTACTACTTTAATGAAGCGGGAGAAACGGTCCACAGAATGCCGACAATTGGTTTACAGCTAGAGGAAGTGCACAAGGCAGAAACTGTGCTCTCCATTGCGGGGGGCGAAAGCAAGGCAAAAGCGATTCTTTCCTTTGCTAAGCAATCGTGTCAGAATGTACTCATTACGGACGAAGGGGCAGCTTACACGCTGTTGTCCACACGATTGTAACGGAAGGAAGTCGGTCGCATGTCTATCACATCGGTAACACCTATCTTGGCAATGATCGCTGGCATCATTTTGAGCCTATCGCTCGGTTTTCCGATTGCATGGGGGATTGTTTTTGCGATCTTGGTCACACTGGTTAGTGTAAAAAGATTGGGTTATCCGTGGAAGCAGCAGTTCGTGTTTGGCTGGGAAGGTGTCCAAAAGGCAAAGCCCGTCCTTACGATTCTGTTTTTAGTAGGACTCTTGATTCCGCTATTAATGATGGGAGGAACCATTCCCGCCATCATTTACTACGGATTATCGATTGTGAATGTCGAGTATTTATTCGTCCTCTCTTTTCTGTTGACCGCAGGCGTCAGTTATTTATTGGGTACATCAATCGGTACGCTGAGTACGATTGGGCTGTCCCTGATGGGCATTGCACACGCAGCAGGGATATCACCTGCGATCGTAGGTGGTGCGCTCATCTCTGGAGCGATGGTGGGGGAACGTTTCTCGCCGATATCCAGCAGTCGATTACTGGTACTTTCCAATGTCGGTATGACAGAAGAGCAGGAAAGAAGAATACGGCGTCCTGCTTTGCTTACGGTAGCGATTTGCGCGTTACTTTTCCTGATCCTTGATCTGTTTCGACCTCAGGCGAACTCGACGGATACCATTCAGATGTACCAAGAGCTGTTAGTCAGTTATTTTTCTGTACATTGGCTGCTCATGCTGCCTCTCGTCGTGTTAATTGCCTCTTTTGCACTGAGAGTAAAAGCAGTAAAGGCATTGTTTTTCGGTATCGGAGCCAGTGCGATTCTAGTCGGGATCAATGGGAATTTGGATGTGAAGACGTTTTTTACATCGATGCTATATGGATTTGAGCTTCATTCAGGAACGCCGCTGGATCAACTGGTCCATGGGGGCGGGATGTTCGCCATCTTCAATGTTCTGGCGTTAATCATTCTCGCAGGCTTTTTAAACGGCATTTTGAACAGAGCCAATTTATTAACCCCCATCGTAGACAAAATGATGGGCCATACAAAAAATAAAACGGTATTGGTAGCGAAGGCAGCGGCATTGTCGTTGTTAGTGGTTATCATCAGCTGTAATCAAACCATTCCAATACTGGTTCTCGGCTCGACTCTTCTCGGGAGGTTCTCCCAATGGGATGGAGGGCGTGAGCTGTTGGGCAAGACGATGCTGGACTCCACAGTGGTCATGCCTGTACTGATCCCTTGGAACGGACTATCGATGATGATGGCACTCACGTTAGGTGTTTCAACGATCCAGACATTGCCCTTTGTGTTTTTTCCAATCTTATTACCGATTGTTACGATATTATCGACTCGCTGGTTTTCGCCAGAGGGCAAGTTTCTCGCGATGAAGAATAAAGCTAGCTAATGAGCAGGAGGTATACATTATGGTAAAAGTAGGTATTAACGGATTTGGTCGTATCGGTCGTAACGTATTTCGTGCAGCACTGAACAATCCGAATGTAGAAATCGTAGCGGTCAATGACCTGACAGATGCACACACACTGGCGCACCTTTTGAAATATGACTCTGTTCATGGTGTTCTGAACGTGAGCGTTGAAGCTTCCGAGAACACGCTCATCGTTGATGGCAAAGAAATCAAGGTGTTGGCAGAGCGCGATCCAGCACAACTCAAGTGGGCAGATTACGGTGTTGAAATCGTAGTGGAATCGACTGGACGCTTCACGAAGCGCGAAGATGCAGCGAAGCACTTGGAAGGTGGCGCGAAAAAAGTCATCATCTCCGCTCCAGCAACAAACGAAGACATTACAGTCGTAATCGGTGTAAACGAAGACAAGTACGATCCAGCACAACACACTGTGATCTCCAACGCATCCTGCACAACGAACTGCTTGGCGCCTTATGCGAAGGTTCTCAATGAAAAATTCGGTATCGTACGCGGCTTGATGACAACCGTTCACTCTTACACCAATGACCAACAAATTCTCGACCTGCCGCACAAAGATTTGCGCCGTGCCCGTGCAGCTGCGGAGAACATTATCCCAACCTCTACAGGAGCGGCAAAAGCGGTAGCACTCGTACTGCCTGAGCTGAAAGGCAAGCTGAATGGTTTCGCAATGCGCGTACCAACTCCAAACGTATCCGTAGTGGACTTGGTAGTTGAACTGAAAACAGACGCAACTGTTGAAGAAATTAACAACGCTCTGAAAGAAGCGGCAGAAGGCCCACTCAAAGGCATTCTCGGCTACTCCGAAGAGCCGCTCGTATCCTCTGATTACAATGGAAACCCTGCATCCTCCACAATCGATGCTTTGTCTACAATGGTACTGGAAGGAAACATGGTGAAAGTCGTTTCCTGGTATGATAACGAGTGGGGTTACTCCAATCGTGTCGTAGACTTGTGTCATTATGTTGCACAGCGCGGCTTCTAACACGTAAAATAGAACTGTTGTGGAAAAAAAGGGAGAGCAATCTCCCTTTTCCCATATCTTTTTTCCGAATAAAAAGCCAATGATTTGGGAGGATCGTTCATGAACAAGAAATCTATCCGCGATGTTGAGCTGGCAGGCAAGCGCGTATTCTGCCGTGTCGACTTTAATGTGCCGATGCAGGACGGGGTAATCACCGACGATACACGCATTCGTGCTGCTGTACCAACCATCCGTTTCATGATGGAGGCAGGAGCCAAAGTAATCCTGGCGAGCCATTTTGGGCGTCCTAAAGGCCAAGTAGTGGAAGAGATGCGTCTTACTCCTGTCGCAGCACATCTATCCTCGCTCTTGGGCAAGGACGTGCGTAAGCTGGAGGATTGCCATGGTGCTGACGTAGAAGCGGCAGTAGAACGGATGGAGTCTGGCGACGTCATTCTGTTGGAAAACGTACGCTTCCATGCGGGAGAAGAAAAGAACGATCCAGAACTGGCAAAAAGCTTTGCGGCCTTGGCTGATCTGTTTGTCAATGATGCTTTCGGGACAGCTCACCGGGCACATGCTTCTACAGCGGGAATCGCTGAGTACATACCAGCAGTTGCGGGCTTGTTGATGGAAAAGGAGATTCGCTTCATGGGCGGAGCCTTGTCCAATCCGGAGCGTCCGTTTACAGCGATTGTCGGCGGTGCAAAAGTAAAAGATAAGATTGCTGTCATTGAAAATTTGTTGACCAAAGTCGATCACCTGATTATCGGTGGCGGTATGGCGAATACATTCCTCAAAGCACAGGGCTATGGCATTGGTGCTTCTCTGTGTGAAGACGACAAGCTCGATCTCGCACGTACGTTGATGGATCAGGCAAAAGAGCGCGGCGTTCAATTGCTGATGCCAGTTGATGTTGTGGTAGCTGACCGTTTTGCGGCAGATGCAGAAAAGCAGGTCGTTGCAATCGATGCGATTCCAGAGGGCTGGATGGCACTCGATATCGGTCCAAAAACAGTAGAGCAGTACCACAGCGTCATTGTAGAATCCAAAACAGTGGTGTGGAACGGTCCGATGGGCGTATTTGAAATGGATGCTTTTGCAGCCGGCACGATTGGTGTAGCCAAGGCGATGGCAGCATGCAGCGGTACGACCATCATCGGTGGCGGCGATTCCGTAGCGGCTGTGGAAAAAGCAGGCGTAGCCGAGCAGATGACACACATTTCTACAGGCGGCGGAGCGTCCCTGGAATTCATGGAAGGCAAGGAACTGCCAGGCGTAGCTGTGTTGGCAGATAACCAATAAGAGCGAAGAGGGGGAGTTTGCATGCGAACACCAATTATCGCGGGGAACTGGAAGATGTTCAAAACGATGGCCGAGGCAAGAGCGTTTGCACAGGAAGCCAAGGCAGGTAACCATACTTCCGGGGTACAAAAAGTCATTTGCGCACCTTTTACAGCGTTAGCTGCACTTAAGGAAGAGCTGGCGGGCACGGATATTGCCATCGGCGCACAAAACATGCATTTTGAAGAGCAAGGTGCTTATACAGGCGAAATCAGCGCGTCCATGCTGAAAGAAATCGGTGTAGAGTACGTGATTCTTGGTCACTCCGAGCGCCGTCAATATTTCAATGAGACAGATGAGACCGTGAACAAAAAGGTTGTAGCCGCATTAGCAGCAGGTCTCGTACCGATTGTGTGCGTAGGCGAGAGTCTGGAGCAACGGGAAGCGGGCGAGACAGCTGACGTAGTCCGTACGCAGACAGAAGGTGCCTTTGCTGGAGTGGACGCTGCACAAGTGGCGGATACCGTTATTGCATACGAGCCGATTTGGGCGATTGGTACAGGCAAGTCTTCCACGGCAGAGGATGCCAATGAAACGATTGCTATCATTCGCAGCGTAATCGGTGAACGCTTCGGACAAACGACAGCCGAGAAAGTGCGCATTCAATACGGCGGCAGCGTAAAGCCGGAAAACATCGCAAGCTACATGGCACAGCCAGACATCGACGGAGCATTGGTTGGTGGCGCGAGTCTCGTAGCGGACAGTTACTTGCAGCTTGTGGCAGGAGCTACGTCGCGATAGGAGGAGAAAACAATGGCACAAAGACCAAAACCGGTTGCCCTTTTGATTGTGGATGGTTTTGCTCTGCGGAACGAAACGTATGGAAACGCAGTAGCACAAGCCAGCAAGCCGAATTTTGACCGTTACTGGAACCAATACCCTCACGCGACCCTGGAAGCAAGTGGGCTGGCTGTTGGACTGCCAGAAGGACAGATGGGGAACTCCGAGGTAGGCCATCTCAATATCGGAGCAGGGCGTGTTGTTTATCAGGATTTGACGCGCATTACCAAGTCGA
Organism: Brevibacillus sp. MS2.2; assembly: GCF_013284345.1. Classification (NCBI taxonomy): domain Bacteria; kingdom Bacillati; phylum Bacillota; class Bacilli; order Caryophanales; family Paenibacillaceae; genus Brevibacillus; species Brevibacillus sp. MS2.2. Next base: position 2,636 of record NZ_JABSUZ010000059.1, on the reverse strand, counting down.
TTCAAGAAGGCGCTTTTTTTGAAAACGAAACACTGATCGCAGCTTTCCAGCACGCGAAGCAAAACGGCAAGCAGCTCCATCTGTTCGGACTTTTGTCCGATGGTGGTGTACACAGTCACATTGACCACCTGTTTGCGATGCTCGAGTTGGCGAAAAAGCAGGACTTTGCGGATGTGTTCATCCACGGTTTCCTCGATGGCCGCGATGTATCGCCTGACAGTGCAGTGGGCTATATCGAACAGCTGCAAGCCAAAATCGCAGAAATCGGTGTTGGCCACATTGCTACGGTACAAGGTCGCTACTATGCGATGGATCGGGACAAACGCTGGGATCGCGTAGAGAAGGCGTATCGTGCCATGGTGTACGCAGATGCTCCGGCTTATCGTGATCCGGTTCAAGCGGTAAAGGAATCCTACGAAAAGTCCATTATGGATGAATTCGTCATGCCAACCGTGATTCTCGATGAAGCAGGCAAACCTGTGACGACCGTTCAAAGCGGCGATTCGATTATTTTTTATAATTTCCGACCGGATCGTGCGATTCAAATGTCGCAAGCCTTTACGAATGAAGACTTCCGTGGCTTTGACCGCGGAGATAAGCGACCACGCGATCTGCATTTTGTGTGCCTGACGCATTTTTCCGAGACGGTTGACGGGTATGTCGCTTACAAGCCTTCCAATCTGGATAATACATTGGGAGAGGTGCTTTCCCAGCACGGCTTAAAGCAGCTGCGCATTGCCGAGACAGAGAAATATCCGCATGTGACGTTCTTCTTCAGTGGCGGGCGTGAAAAGGAATTTCCAGGTGAGACGCGTATCCTGATTCCTTCGCCAAAAGTAGCGACGTACGATCTACAGCCAGAGATGAGTGCACCAGAGCTGACAGACGCTGTTGTCGCTGAGATTGAGGCAGACAATTTTGACGCGATCATCCTGAACTTTGCCAACTGCGACATGGTTGGTCATTCCGGTATGATGGAGCCAACGATCAAAGCAGTCGAGACGGTTGATGCATGCTTGGGCCGAGTAGTCGATGCCATCGTAGCAAAAGGCGGCGTAGCCATCATCACGGCTGACCACGGCAACGCGGATCTGATGCTGGATGAAGCGGGACGCCCGATTACTTCACACAGTACGTATCCGGTGCCTGTAATCGTGACCAAAGACGGGGCTGTTCTGCGCAAAGACGGTATTTTGGCCGACTTGTCGCCAACGCTTTTGGAGCTTTTGGGGGTAGCGCAACCGGTTGAAATGACAGGCAAATCGTTACTTGCAAAATAGGCTTTACTGGGACACACTGTAAGGGTAGCTTGGCTTTTATCGAAAAATAGATTGTAAGTGCACATGAAAAAAGGAGATGGACGAGAAATGGCAATGATTACTGACATTTATGCACGCGAAATTATGGACTCCCGCGGTAATCCAACTGTGGAAGTAGAAGTGTATCTCGAAGATGGCTCGATGGGTCGCGCAGATGTTCCATCTGGAGCGTCTACAGGTGCGTATGAAGCAGTTGAGCTTCGCGACGGTGACAAATCCCGTTACTTGGGCAAAGGCGTTCTGAAAGCTGTAGAAAACGTGAATGAAATCATTGCTCCTGAACTGATCGGCATGGATGCCCTCGATCAAGTTGGTATCGATATGGCGATGATTCAGCTCGACGGCACGCCAAACAAAGGCAAGCTGGGCGCAAACGCGATTCTCGGCGTGTCCATGGCAGTAGCACGTGCGGCCGCAGATTCTCTCGGCGTTCCTCTCTACAACTACCTCGGCGGCTTCAACGCGAGAATGCTGCCAGTTCCTATGATGAACATCCTGAACGGTGGTAAGCACGCAGACAACACCGTAGACATTCAGGAATTCATGGTTATGCCAGTAGGTGCGACATCCTTCAAGGAAGCGCTGCGCACAGGTGCGGAAATTTTCCACTCCCTGAAAAAAGTATTGGGTGAAAAAGGCCTGAGCACAGCAGTAGGGGATGAGGGTGGTTTTGCTCCAAACCTGAAATCCAACGAAGAAGCGATCACAACCATTTTGGATGCGATCAAGGCAGCGGGCTATGAGCCAGGCAAAGACGTGTTCCTCGCGCTGGACGTAGCAGCTACAGAAATGTTCAAAGACGGCAAATACCACTTCGAAGGCGAAGGCGTTGTGAAAACAACAGAAGAAATGATCGCATTCTACGAAGATCTGGTAAACAAATACCCAATCATCTCCATCGAAGACGGTCTGTCTGAAGACGACTGGGATGGCTGGAAAGCGCTGACTGACAAGTTGGGCAGCAAAGTTCAGCTGGTTGGTGACGACTTGTTCGTAACGAACACAGAGCGTCTGGCTCGCGGAATCGAGACCTCCACAGGTAACTCCATTCTGGTAAAAGTAAACCAAATCGGTACGCTGACAGAAACCTTCGAAGCGATCGAAATGGCGAAGCTGGCAGGCTATACAGCGGTCATCTCCCACCGTTCCGGTGAAACCGAAGACTCTACAATCTCTGATATCGCAGTCGCTACAAATGCTGGTCAAATCAAGACTGGTGCGCCTTCCCGCACTGACCGCGTAGCGAAGTACAACCAATTGCTGCGTATTGAAGACGAACTCGCTGATACAGCTCGCTTTGGCGGTCGTTCTGCCTTT
>NZ_JABSUZ010000058.1:0-27808 GCF_013284345.1 Brevibacillus sp. MS2.2 | reverse complement strand
GGGGTCAAAATGAGAAAGGACAGCTAGGAGATGGAACAGTACAGAATCGGACGGCGCCAATCGAGAGTATGCTGGTCATCTCTGCAAAGCAATTGGTAGCGAATCCTGCTACGGTGTTGGTGCCAACTTCTCAAAGCAAGCCATTGCAAATCACGGCGACGTATCCAAATAACAGTACCCAAGATGTCACGACGCAGTCGACATATGAGAGCAGTAACCCAGCGGTAGCAACGGTAGATGTAGCAGGTGTAATTACAGCGGTATCGGTTGGGACCGCGAGCATCACCGTGAGTTACTATAACCAGACGATTACGGTTCCTGTGGAAGTAAAGGAGACAAAAGTGAAAGTCAATCGCTTGTCCGCAGGTGGAGCACACACGTTGATGGTGAAAGAAGACGGAAGTGTATGGGCATGGGGTCAAAATGAGAAAGGACAGCTAGGAAATGGAACAGCACAAAATAGTACAGTTCCAGTATTAACTAAAGACAATTAAATGGAGTGAGCCTAAGTGAAAAAAAATCTATGGAATATTTTTTTAGTGATGCTTGTAATTCTGTTTCTATCAAAAGAGACGACTTTTGCAGTGGGTAATGCAGTGAGTAGTGCAGCGGGTGAATCTCACTCACTGATCCTGAAAAGCGATGGTACTGTTTGGGCGTGGGGTGCAAATAATTTCGGTCAATTGGGAGATGGTACAAGAGTTCAAAAAAATGTTCCGGTTCAAGTAAAAGGTATTACAAACATTTCGCGTATTGCTGCAGGAAGTAACCATAGTGTAGCTTTAAAAGCTGATGGTACAGTTTGGAGTTGGGGATTCAATTATAACGGCCAATTAGGTGATAACGGGCGTGTAGATAGTGACACACCTGTAAAAGCAGTGGGCCTTACAGATGTCATTGAGATTGCTGCTGGAGGAGCTCATAGTCTAGCACTAAAAAAAGATGGTACAGTGTGGATTTGGGGAAATCATGCGGGCCCAACAATAAATTATAGTCCAACCAAAGTACAAGATCTTACAGAAGTAAGGGCCATTTCGGCAGGAGGTAATCATAGTCTTGCTGTAAAAAAAGACGGCACAGTATGGGCATGGGGGGAAAACTCTAGTGGTCAAATAGGCATTAACAATACAGTAAGGATTTCAACTCCAACTAAAACAAACGGACTTTCGAATATTGTCTCTGTTGCAGCAGGATTCAGTCATAGCATGGCTCTTGATGTAAATGGTAAAGTATATGCGTGGGGCAGTGGGGGCTCAGGAGAAATTGGTGATGGCAGTTATTCTGGTAAACTTGTTCCTATAAATGTACCAGAATTAACAGAAATTGAAGAAATTGCAAGTGGGCCTAGTGCATATCATAGTATAGCTTTAAAAAGAGACGGAACAGTATACGCTTGGGGTAGTAACACTAAAGGTCAACTAGGAGATGGAACAACTTCATTCAGTCCAAAGCCTGTAAAAATCACATTTACACCATAATTATTACAAGTAAATCCCCCTTCTAAGCAAGGGGGACAACATTTCTTTTGGAGGCAATATGAAACTCCTGTCGACAAAATCAACACTGATCTTTATATTGTGCATTTCCCTATTTACGTCGCTTATACCACCAGTGAGTATCCTGGCAAATGAACCGTCAACTCGAGATTTATCAAATACACAAAGTATAGAATCATCAACTCCAAACTACACAATAGATGAAATCCAGCAATCCATAGCAGAGCAAAATCTCGAACCTTTACCAGAAAAAAGAGAAACAAAAGATCCAACCTCATATGAAGCTGAGGACATCGCTTCACTAACATGGAACCAGCTGGATGCTAACACAGCAATCGAAATACACCGAACCTTTGACCGAGCCTTATTAAAATACGCGGCCTATTTTTATACAGATTTGTCGCAGCTACTTTCAACCGAAGAACAAGAAGAAGTCAAATCTTTTTCTAGTGACCAGATTATTTCTCAATTCGATAATTTCAGTCAGGAGCATAAAGATCTCTTAAACCGACTTACTCCTCTCATACAATCGAAAATCAATGAAATCAAGAGTCTAGAAGAAACAATCGAAATACAAGCAGTTTCCACACCTCCATCGGTTCTTTACACCGAAAAGGACCAAGAATTCCGCTTTGCTCGTTCAAAGACAGAGCAATCGGTAGATGATGTATATCGTGCTGCGAACCTTGTGGAACAAGATATTTATTTGCCAGGGAAGCATGGACTGGATCTCGACATAAAACGCAGATATCACTCTTTAAGCAGTAAAATAAGTGTACCAACCTGGAATGAGGACGAATCCAAGAATGAGGCACTGAAAGCGAATGAGAAATTTGCAACCGGCTGGGATTTTAATATGCCAAGACTGGATATCGTCACTCGTGAGCAGTCCGTAACAGTAAAGGACGATCCTAAAAACCCAGGTCAGCAAATCTACTCTTCGAAAGTAGACAAGAGCCCATCAAGTAATCGGTATTACATAACTTTAGAGGACGGAACATCTTTAGAGTATCGGTTTAACAAATTTGTTAATTATCCATATCAAGACATCAAGTTTTTGACTGACGACTCGAATGGGAAGTACACGCTACATTATCGAAATCTGAAGTATGAATTTGATGTCAGATTAGGAACGGTCGTCAAATCCAATATTTATGGAGACAAAATCAAGTACACACTCAATAGTGACGGAGAGCCGGTTAGCATTGAAGACAGTGTCGGCCGCTATGTGGTGATGAAACGAAAACAAAATGACACCACACAGGACTTGATTGTCTATAAAGACAAAACAGAGACTACTGTACTCAAGCATATTCGATATCACTTTGAAAGAAAGCTGGCATTGGGCGGATACTATCAACTCATTCGCGTAGAAGTTCTGCCGACAGCAGGGAGCGGAAGCGGCTCTTATACAATGGCACAGTATTCCTATCATAATCCTGTAACCAAAGGCATTGCTTATTTCAATTTAAACAAAGAATACATATTGGATAAGCTCCCTACAGATCAAAACCTACAAGATTCATCAAAATATTGGGAATCGGATACAAAGAAGCGTGAGGAACTCGATTACTTGCTTATGCAAGAAGTATCCTACCCGTTGCAAGGGTTAAAAATCAACTTCGATTATCGTCCCTATCAACTAGGTCAAACTACGTTTAATGACGGTCTTGTACGGATTTTTCAAGACAAGCATGCACTGAGCTATGTAGCGTATCATCCTGTAAATAAAGTATCGTACAGCTACACAATAAAAACCCCGGGCGGCACAAATACATATAAGCTGGAAAAAAACTATGGCAATAATGATAATTTCCGTGAAATATGGAAAGTGCCAAAAGAACAGCTTCCAAGATTGAAAAATTTTGCAAATCGGCATGGGGATACCATCTATGTCACTGAGGCAGAAGTATCTCGTTACACGACGAATAAAATCTACAAGGTAAATCAAGACGGAAATCCGTTGCTGAGAAGTGAAAAAATGACAGGTATTAGTAAAGGCGGGACGAATGTATCCGGCGCGAAATACAGTGTAGATTACAATCCAACGACCTATGTGACCTACGCCTATTCAGGTCGCAATACAAAGCCAACGTATCAATATGCATTTCTCGAACCAACATCTGCCGTTAGGGATAAGGATGTATACAACCAATATTTGAAAGACCCAAATCTGTCGAATCGCTCGCAGTATGCTGCCAAAATCAACAATTACGCTCAAGAGACGTACTTGGAGTACAACGATTACGGACAATTGGTCAAGCGGATTGCACCAAACGGGATCGTTAGTTCCTGGACATATGATGCAGAGTCTGTAAATCCATGGGGTTTCCGTACTTACTCCGTTTTGAAAGCAGCCAGAACACAATCGACCTCTGCTTCTGGTGATCCTTATTATTCGAATACGACCTTTGAGTACAACGATCAATATTTGCTTCGGAAGGAAACGGAGATTCATTCGTTCCCAGTCAATTTGATTAATAATCACAAGAGTCAAACCATTGAGCGGACCTACGAATACACAAACAAGCAGCTCTATTCGATTACAGAGAATTTTGGTCCAGGGAAGACACGGACACAAACCTTCACCGCTTATGATCAATATGGACTTCAGCCTACGCAGATCTCCCTCGCTGGAGTTGAGTTGGAAAGCGGCAAGTCTGATGTATTGAATTTTTCCTATGATATCGATGACAAAGGTCAAATCAAAAGCCAAACCTACCCGAACGGAAGCAAAGCGTCCTATGAATACGATGAGTTAGGTCGACCTTTATCGGAGACCTTTCAAAATCAAGGTGCAAAACGAAGCATTACCTATGTCTATCGGGACGGTGAAGCTTCTGGAACGAATACAGCTGGACCCGGAGTTGTCGAAAAAATCGCGCCGGATTCATCGAAGCTCATCACCTATTACACACCGTATGGTGATATTGCCTATCAAGAGCAGATGGGAACGACAGGTGCAAAGCGTCCACTGGTAGAAAATGAGTTTACCCCAGACGGCATGGAAATCAGTCGCACCGTTCCTTATGGGAAACAAGAGGAAAGCACGTCGTATTTGTATGACTGGGATGGCTTTTTATACCAAACGACGAATGCAAGCGGAACTACCCGAAAGCATCGAAACAACGCCTTTTCGGATGGCATGAGATATTTACCACGATTGACGGAACAAACGCTCTCTCCAAATGGCTTCATTGCAACTACCTACCGCAATTTGTATGGAAGAGTGGAGAGTATAGAAGAAACGACCCAAAGTGGCAGTCACAATCGCGAAACGACCTATGAAACAGATCGTTTCGGGAAAGTAACCGAAAAGAAAATCTCTGACGGTACGACTTCACAACTTTGGAGAATGCGCTACGATCACAACGATAATCTGGTTTATTTACAGGACCCTGAAAATAACATCAATGTATACGGATATGATGCGCTAGGAAATCTCACCAGTGTCTTGGAGAATGGGACGACTACGGCAGAGTATACCTATAATACGTTGTCTTGGAAGCTCTCGGAAAAGAATCCAGAAACAAAAGCGGAAACATACACTTACGATAAAAGTGGCTTGGTGAAAAGTTACAAGGACAAAAATGGCGTCACATTCAACTATGACTATTCGCCTTTCCATGAGCTGACGAAAGTGTATTCCGGTGCTTTCTATGAAGAACGCGTGTACGATCCACAGTCAGGCCTGCTTTTGCGCGAAAATAATAACGTAGGCAACGCCATCAGCTACGGCTACGATGGTTTCCATCGCAAAAATCGCCAAACGATGATGGGCAAAGACTACCAGCTTCTCTATTCAGACAGCGATGATACGATCGATACACTTGTGTACCCATCTAGAACTGCTGTATCCGGTTCGGCCCCTTCCATGAGAGTCGCATACGCGTATGACAGCGCTAATAGATTGAGCGGAGTGTCGATCCCAGGAGTCGGAACTACCACGTACACGTACGATATCAGTAGAACAGGCGAAACCAACTCGGTCTCGTATCCGGGGCAACCGACAGCCATGCAACAATCGATCAACTCATTTGGTGAACTAGCAGCCTTGAATCACTCAGATGGCTGGAATGAGACAAATGGCTACGATTTGTTTGGAAATATTACCAGTCAGAAGCGCTCAGGCACGAATCATGGGTTGTTTGTATACGATAAGCTTTCCCGAATCAAGGAAGAATCGGTCGAAGGGAACGTCAAGCAATACGCCTATGACAAGCGTGGCAACCGCCAAGTGTATACGAATGCCCCAGTAGATTTCATGCGCTCTTATGAAATGAAGCATGATTTGTTTAATCGTTTACAGGAGTATAAGGACGATAAAGGGAAAACAACATACACGTATTACCCAGGCGGATTGCGTGCGACCAAGCAACAGACTGGTAGTGTGACAGATACGACTCACTATGTATATCTGAATGGGCAAGTCATTGAAGAACTGACTCAAGACGGCCGAGTGAAGGCACGAAATGTGTTTGGCAACCAGTTGATATGGCGAAAGGACTTTGCCTCAAATCGGGAAGGAACCTACTACTATAATAGTCACGGCGATGTTGTTAAGATCAAGGATGCTAACGGCAATGACTTGAATACGTATGTCTATGACATTTGGGGCAATCTGATCACGGATAAGGTCAAAGAAACGTTTTCCAACCCGTTTATGTATGCAGGGGAAATGTTTGACAAGGAAAGCGGATTTTATTATTTGCGAGCCCGGTATTACGACCCGAAGATAGGGCGGTTTATTTCGGAGGATACGTATAAAGGGCAAGTGGATAATCCGTTGACGTTGAACCGATATACGTATGTGGAGAATAATCCGCTAAGATATGTAGACCCGACTGGACATATTAAAGATAGTTTTGGAGCAACACTTAATATTGCGACTGACCCTACAAAAGCATCGAACATAATAAAAGAAGCACAGCAGAAATGGCAATGGTCACAGAAAAATATAAACAAAGCGAAAACTGCTGCTGAGCGTAAAATGTGGAAAGATTATCAAAAAAGTATGCATGCATGGGCAGAAAGGCAAAGAGATGTAATTGGTGTAGCGTCTACATTGTATATAAAGGGTGGGGCTTCTACGTCACTTTTTGCTGGTGGCGGCTTAGAAATTGAATTAAGCGGAGATAAATTACAGCTTATAGCAAAGGGAAATGTTTCTGGAAAAATAGGTGCGTCAATAGGAGCAACTGCTGGTGTTAAGATGTCAAATGATTTGTACGGTAATATGAGTAGTACAACTGGGAATATAGGAGGAGGATTTGGAAAGGGTATTATTGCAGAGGGGAGCTTTAAAACAGATGGAAAATATATTGAAATATCGTATGGAGGAGGGGTTGGAGCAGCGGCAGAGGTTGCTTTAATCCCAATAGATGCTAATTTTGAAACTGAAAACAAAATAGAAATTCCTATGCCATTTGATTTAGGACATCAAGGTGGTTTGATTCCAAAGTATAATGGCTCACCAAGTTATAGTGAATGGATGAACATGTTGCAAGGAAATGGATGGTAACAATTTCAATAGTGGGAAACCTTTGTTTTCCACTTTTTTTTTTTGAGAGGTGAGATGATGTATAAGATATTTTTGAGATTTGTCCCAATTAACATAATATTGCCACATTCCGTAGAATTAGCGACTCTCGTGTGGGTAATTTTTGAATCTGATAATGTTCAGTCAAAGCAAAGTAGTGGTAAACTTAAACTCGCTGTAGTCTTTACATTTTTTATTGATGCAATTATATCGCTTCTACTGAACGCTTATGTTGTTCAAAAATATATTCATGACTATTTGCTGAGTCACCTGATAAATGGGGTAATCAGTGTACCAATCGCAGTCTGCTTCCTACAAATTTTTAGAAACAAAGGTATATTTGATAGTAAGAAAGGTGTTGAGTAGAGTGATAAAGAATAAAAGGTTAAAATTATTAATTATTCTAGGTGTGATATTTGTTATTGTTTTTAGTATCTTGTTTGGCGTGTCATCTATTGTACTAAACTCCAAGCACTCAGAGGAAATTGAAAACAAAATTACTTCAATTGGAGGTATCCTAGTTGACTATCAGAAAGTAAACGTACAAGAAAGTCCTTTTGCTAGTGATAGTCGGGGGGCTAATACAATCTATAGAGTTACCTATTCAAAAGATGGTATACAAAAGATTACATGGTACAGGGCAATAAACAATCCGTTAGATATTCATCATCCATCATCAAAAACTTTAGGTGAGGAATGGATTTTTGAAAAATAGCTAATAAGTGCACAAGCCCCAAGCGAGTAACCAAAACTCGTTTGGGGCTTCTTTAATTTATTCCTGAAAGAAGTAAAAAACTCTTGCAAAATACAAATTTATAGTAATATCAATTCAAAGAAATCAAACTATAAATTTATAGTATTCCTGTTTCATAAGAAAGGTGTGTAACCATGTTTAACCCCGAAATAAAAACTACCTTTCTTCAAGGATATAAAGAAAATACCCAAAAAGCTTATGCAAGAGTCTTCAACCTGACAATGAAGTTCGAAGTGGAAAAGGATAAGGATTTGCTCCACTTTACATTAGATGAGATTGAAACCGCCCTGCACAGCTTTCATGCTTCTACAGGAGACTCTCTTAATACGGCTGGGAGAACGATATCTGCTTACTTGAATTGGGCAAGGGGCAGAGGGGCTTAGAGAAGGTGCAAATCCACTGGAGTCCGTCTCAAAAGAATGGTTTAAGAACATGGTAGGAAACACCCATCAACAATTTATTACGAAGCAAGAAATCGATGCAATTATTGACCAATGTAATAACGATTAGGATTCAGTCATTCTGTCCCTGTTATTTGAAGGTGCGGGTGGAAAAGAGGTAAGCGAACTACGCAACTAAAACGTGAACAAGTAAGAATATGCAGGAGAGTATACAACGACGCAGGGTAAGTCTTTTACCAAGGTACAGGTCAAACGAATCATTGATTGTGAAGCCTTCTATAGGGGTATCTACCGCTACGGTCAGATTGAAGCAAATGGACTTCACCTAGCTATTATGTAGCGGAGGAAACAAACATGGAAACCCAATTTACTCATTCATAAACAAGAAGAAATACGAACTCTTGATAAGATTCAGACGTGAATAGGTACGCAATTAATTTTTGACTATGTTCAACAAGAGAACGCTGTATTAAACGTCGCTACCATAGAGGACATAATAAAAGCCATCTTTTAAGTGGAACTACATCAACGAGAATACTTGCTCCAAATCCGTTTATTGAAGGCATTGTCTAGCACCAAAGTGCAATCGTAATGATAGAAAAATAATGATATGAATGATATGAATGATATGTAAAGAATGTACGAGCTAAAGTATCCGTGCGTGTTCATCTTTGAATAATGCTTGTTCGGAGGGTGCTGGCATTCTTTTCCCTACAACTGGATTTTGGAACTATTTTAATAACTACCAAAAAGAATGTGAAGAATTTCAGAATGAGTTTCCCGATTATCATGTTAACCATGTAGAGATATTCATTGATAGTGTCTCCCTTTGTCTCACTAATTGGCCTGAGGATGGTTATAATCATGTGATCATTGTCGTTAGAATGCATTACAAAGATCAAGATCCGGAATCTCTTTTAGGGACTGAAAGTAAGAATATCTTAATTTTTCAACCACATGTGAGTTTACAACTCCATGTGGTTTTTTATATAAGAACCTCACCCTTTGACGATCGACGGGAACGGTTACACCAAGTCCCCCTTCGATAAAAGTCAGTTGCATCCCACCCGTTTTTTCCTACCAACAAACATATTTGAACCATAAAACAATGACAAAACTAGAATAATATGGTATTTTCTCTGTAAAAATATGTTACGTCTCGCGTATAATCTCGAGTCGCATGGAAGGGGATCGATAGATTTGCTCATAGCCGTAAACATGATCTTTCTACTTATCTTTGCCTTTATATTGGCAAAAGTTCTCACCCTATTAAAACAAACACGAGATCAGGTCCATCACTTCCACCCTTTCATCCCGGAAACAGGACCTGCAATCGGCACCAAATTGCAATCGCTACCTTTCCTCACGCTAAACGGTCAAGAACAACAACTACATCATCTGCCCCGTCCACTCATCGTGAACTTCACCCATACAGGCTGCGGGCACTGTGCCAATCACGTACACGAACTATTGTCCGAGGGAAGGGTACTCACAGATGCATCCGTGATCATCTCGACAGAATCCGAACAACTATCCACTTCCCAATGGCTGCAAGAAAACAACATATCCGGCATCCCTGTCTTAATTGGCAACGAACCTATGCTGGAGGCATACAAGATCAATCATTTCCCCAGCGTTTTGGTAATCGATGAGCAGGACGTCATTCGTGCCAAGCCGATAACCGCCGTGGAAACCAAAAAGAAGCTCCTGGCGCTAGCAGGTGAACCAGCATGAAACGTTCTTATTTTGCAAAAACCGTTCGCTTGATTTGGGCACATGGCAAGCTGTGGCTCATTTGTTCTATCGCTCTCAGAATCATCCTGGCATTTTCCCCGTTGGCTACGATCTGGATCATGAAAGAAATGGTGAATGAGGTCACTGCCATTGCGCTGGATCAGACGGATGATTACCAGCCATTGCTTTGGCTGCTTGCGGGATTGTTTTCAGTGACGCTGGTGACGAATGCGTTGGAAACGGTCTTACGTGTTCTCGATGCCCATACAGAGCAACGATTGGAATATCATCTGGAGCATTTGGTAGCAAAGAAAGCAGCATCTGTTCCGCTCTCTTATTTCGATGATCCGGAATTTTACAACCATCACCACCGCATCCGGGCAGAGGCAATGGGGGAACGCTTTCTGGACCCTGTGGAAAGGGTATTAGATCTCGGGAAAAATCTGATTACTCTGATTTCCTATGCGGTGTTTTTGCTTAGCATTCACTGGGGATTAGCTGTGATGAGCTTGTTAGCCGTGATCCCACTCTTAATCGTCCAAATCAAATTTGGTATGTCGGAATACTTTCTCGCAAGGCTACAGACGCCAGAGATTCGCGAAGCCTCTTACATCAGCTCAATCCTGAATGAGCGGGACAGCTCCAAAGAGGTCCGACTGTTTCAGCTAAAGGACTTTTTGCTAGGTAGATGGTCTCGCCTGTATTTGAAAAATATGAAAGAGGTACTTCGTCTCCTCCATCGCAGGGAAAAAGCGCTGATTCTCTCGGGGATATTTACCTCCTCGATGTATATTGGCTGCTTGGGATTGGTCGTATTGCTGCTTCGTGCGAGCGCCCTGAAGGTTGGGGATTTTGTAGCGATTGCACAAGCGGTACAGAATACGCAGCAGTTGCTTTCGTTAATGACCTTTAACCTCGCACATATTGTCAACAGATGCCTGTACATCGCTGATCTGTTTGACTTTCTGGAATATGAGGATAAAACGATTCCGCGGCTCACTGGCAAAGCGGAGTTTCCCAGCAAGCTGCAATCTGGTATTACGTTTGATCGGGTTTCGTTTTGCTATCCCAAAATGGAACGCAATGTGATCAATGAAGTTTCCTTTACGATTAATCCGGGGGAGCGTATTGCGATTGTTGGCGATAATGGCTCTGGAAAAACGACGCTCGTCAAATGCTTGATGGGACTTTATCCGATCCATTCGGGAGATATTCTGTTCGACAATCAGTCGATTCGTGAGCTCGATATTTCCGACCTGCAACGAAATATCACGGTCATTTTCCAAGACTTCATTCGGTACAATTTCACGGCTGGAGAGAACATTACCATTGGGAGAGTGACGCAGGAGATTAATCCCGCGCAGATGAGGCAAGTAGCGGTTGAGACCGGTGCAGATACCTTTATTCGCAAGCTCCCCAGTGGATACGATACGATTTTGGGTCGGACGCTACAGGATGGCGAAGACCTGTCAGGCGGACAGTGGCAGAAGATCGCGTTGGCTCGGGCTTTGTACAGAAGAGGAGAGATTTTTATTCTGGATGAGCCTACGGCGGCACTTGATCCGCAGGCAGAGCTGGAGGTATTTCAACAATTTGATGCTCTCACACAGAACAAGACGGCGATTTTTATTTCCCATCGGATGGCTGCGGCACGAATGGCGGATCGGATTTTTGTCATGAAGCAAGGTCAACTGATCGAAGTAGGGCATCATGATGAGCTAATGGATGCAAACGGAGAATATTCGCGCATGTACCGGATGCAGGCGAAATGGTTTGCGTAATGGAGGAGGGGTGTTATGGAAGAGCTTGGTTTGCTGTTTCGGCTGATTCTCGCATTTTTATTTCTCAGCACGTTTGTCTCAAAAATAAGCGATATGGGCACGCATTTGTCCATTGTGCGAGCCTATCAGATCATACCCTACTCGTGGTCCAAACTCTTTACGTATCTTGATCTGGTGTTGCAAGCCACCGTAGCGATTTCCTTGCTGCTTGGTCTTTTTACAACCCTGGGACTGTCCCTGGCGATTTTGTTACTGGGGGCGTACACACTTGCGATCAGTATCAATCTAGCAAGAGGCAGAAAGAAGATTTCTTGCGGATGCGGCGGAATGGCGGGAAACCATTTTTTATCGTGGAAGCTTGTTTTGCGTAACCTTTTATTCATCGGTCTGGCCGTTTATGTGGGGCAATGGAGCGGGGGCTGGGCGAGTGTTGACCAGTATTTCATGTCCGGCAGTTTCGAAATCACCAACGGGGTAATCGCTATCTTCTTTTCGAGTGTGTGCATCTCACTGCTCATGGCTATTAGCGGAGAAATCAGTACGTTCAAACATATTTTGCGAAAAAGGCAGGGATGAGCATGTCTACAGGCTGGATGATTGGGTTCGGGGTATTATGGGTGACGGTCATCGCGATTTTGGTCGTCTTGTTTCAAGTATTAAAGGTACTCGGGACGTTCATTAACAAAATGGAAGCAGCAGAAGAGAATAATAGAAGAAGCGACAAAAATATTACTTCTTGAAATTTCAGAAAACGCTTTCAATTTTCATATAAATATTGTATTATATTCCTATAAATACATTTTATGTAAAACGGGAGGTGATAAGCGTGTTCAAAAAATTACTCCAAAAGCTAGGAGCAAGCGCATTTGCAGGATGCCAAAAAGGATGCGTAAGAAATGGCCCTTTGTGTGAATGCCCTTGGTAGTTTTCCAGGCAAATAAGTAGAACAAGACTGTCTCGCAAGTAGAGAATTCTACTACAGGAGACAGTCTTGTTTTTTGAACAAATGAAAATTAACGTTGCAAATCTAAATGAAGCAAAGGAAACGGCCTTCCCGAACCATCCAGTTCAGATCGTCCTGTTTGCACAAACCCATACCGTTTGTAGAAAGCGTGAGCTCCTTCGTTTTGTTCGTTGACATCTACTTTCAGATTAGGGCCATACTTGCGTTCCGCATGTTCGAGTAATCTGCTGCCAATCCCTTTCCCGTGGTATTCTGGATCAACGAACAGCATTTCGATTTTCGGTCCATCAAGGCCAATAAAGCCTACAGGCTCTTTCTTTTCGTTTAGTTCCATCCATACTTCAACGGCAGATAGTGCTTTATTTTTTACCATGTTTTTATAAAACGCAATATCTTCTTTCGTCAAAAAATGGTGAGTACGGCAAACAGCACGATACCAAATCTCTACCAATTGATCACGATAGCTGGCTTCATAAACAACAGTTTTGGTATTCATCATGAAACCTCCCGATTCAAATTAAAAACAGAAAAGAGCGCTCTTGAGAGCTTATTATATAGAGTCACTAGGAACTTTCCTATCATGTTCACAGCTTTTCTATCCTCCCAGAATAATCTGACGATTGATAGGGGGGAAGGGAAGGGGAAGCTTACCTCGCCACAATCCCTCCAGGCACCTCCAAATACTCCCTCTTCTCCACGAACAACGGCTCTACAATCCCAAACTCATCCTTCAACTGCTTCATTTTCTCCCGAGCCTCAGATTCCGTACGATAATACCCTGCCTCAACAAAGTATCCACCTTGGTTGTCCTTCAAAACTCGCATATTGTCCGCGACCAACAGAGATTCCTCCATAGCCCCGAGCGTCTCTCCATACGGCACGGAAGCGGTCCGCACCGAGTACACAGGCTGCTGCTTTTCTGGCGTCACTTCTTTTGGCGAAATCGTAATCACAATCTGTGCCGGTTCCTTATACTCTTTCACCTCATAAGCAATCGCTTCCTTAAAGGTCACATTAAACCGCACGAGAGAATCGTCCAATGAAATAATCTCGTAGGCATCTTCGATATACGGACTTTGCTTCAATGTCTCGAAATCTTTGACAGCCGAAAATCTTCTCGCACCACCAACAGCAAACGTCATCGTATTCGGGTATTCAGTAAAACTCACGTGGAAGGAGCTGGCGTTCTGCTGTACCTCATTATCCTGGGTAAAGTTCAAGATGATGTTTTCCTGGTCTCCTTGCTTCTGGACTGTAATGAAGCTAACATCTACGGCATCCTGAGGAGTACCGCCGCCTGCATTGCCTTTATTGAATTGCAATATTTTCACCAGCTTGCCGAGACCAGGAACGTTTTCCAAAGCACTTGCAAAAGCGGGCATCGTGTTCACGCTGACCGTGAAAAGAACAAAGACAGTAGCTGCGCTTACGCCAGCGTGCTTCAACCAACGGGTTCTTGCTTTCGCGCGTTTTCGATGAAGCTTCCCGCGATCGATGGCTTGCTGGGTGACTGCCGCCAACTCTTCGGGAATTTCAATATCGTGATAGGCTTGTTTGTAATCGTCCAACTTTTTATCCAAGAGATTCACGCTCCCCAATGTTCACTTTCAATTTCTCCAGCCCGCGGTAAATGATCGACTTTACGGAACTGAGGGGTATGTCTAGCACATCGGCAATGTCCTTGATGGGCATGTCTTCGAAATATCTCAGCATAATGACCGTTCGGGATTTCTCATCGAGTTGGCCCAAGGCATCATGCAAGTCGATGACATCTTCCCGCGGTTTCTGCTCGTAGCTTCCTTCATGCTCTTTATCCATATAAACGACTTTTTTTGCTTTGCGAATGTGATCCAATGCGCAGTTGACGGCGATTTTGGTCAGCCACGTTTGAAAATATTGCGGCTGCTTTAATTTGTGTACAGAGATGAAGGCGCGGTAGACAGTTTCCTGTACGATTTCCAGTGCGTCTTCCTTGTTTCGTACATAAGTAAAAGCCATGCGATATATTTTTTCTCTATTCTCTTGGATCAGAAGCGTAAAGCTGTCTTCATCACCGGAAATGGCTCTCTGTGCCAGTTCAGTTTGATTCACGATACTGCACACCCTCCTTACTGAATACGTTAGGTTCTTCCTTCTACCCGAAAATAATCCCGCAGTGATAGACACACTGCGGGAGCGTAGTTCCTTTTTCTCCTTACTTCAATGGAAGCACCATTTTATTTTTCATTGCGCCGCTTTCTTGATCGATTTCAAACAGTTCGAGGGTGCTTGGCTTATTTTTGGACAGATTGCTCAGCGGAATGACAATCTCCTTGGAGAATTCACCCCATTCCAGGCCGCCTTTCGATGCTGTTCCAAAGCCTATGGCAACGACCTGTTCGCCTTGCTTCACGGCATACTGATAGGTGCCTTCGAAAACGCTAGCTTCGCCAGATACGGTATACACGACAGACGGTGCCGCAAGCTTCAGGTTACGAAAAACTTTGGTGTTTTTTACTGTATCGGAGCTATCTAATGGAATCGAAAGCTTGTTAATGATCGCGCCATTCTCTTCATTGATTTCAAACATCTCGAGCATCAAGGGCTCGTTTCCGATCAGCTCACTTCTTGCAATCTTAATCGTTTGCGCAAAAGTTCCCCATTCCGGGCCACCTTTTGAAGCAGTGCCGTACCCTTTTGCCAAGACGTGCTTCCCTTGCTTGACTGCGTATTGGTACGTTCCTTCAAAAACACTTGCTTCCCCTTTTAAGGTGTACAAGAGAGCAGGCTCCGCTAGTTTGATATTCCGGAACATATTCTGCTTGGCTGCTTCGTTTGCTTTTGTTTCTTGCTGCGTGGTTGCTGGGGGAGTAGCCTGGTTAGCCCAAGTCGTGCCGAGAACTCCAGCAAAAACAGAGCAAGTCAAAATAGAAGCCGCAAATACAGTGATCGTTTTTTTATTCATGGTGAGTTTCTCCCTTATATGGCATATGGCCGTTATGATTAATTGTTTTTTTGTTGTAGCTTCATGAAGTTTACATGGGTTAGACGGGGGAGGGACGCAAAAAGACGCAAGAGATTTTATGGGAAAAAACGGGAACTTCTTGCTCTATTTAGCAGAATTTTTAAAATATTTCAGACATCGATTCGCAGATTGAGCTATACTGTTTTTATGGAACAATCTTCTATTAGTGGGGGCGGAAAGAATGAAGAAACTCGTTTCTCTAGCGGTCGTTGCAAGTATTGCAATTCCGTTACTGAGTCCGACTTTTGTCCAACAAGCTGCTGCAAACGCTATTCATGATTATCGTAACGAAGTCCAGGTCAACCAGTTCCGTCCACATGGGGGAGATAAGCAGGAAGTGGGTGATTTCATAGCGTCCTTGGTAAAGCAACGATCCAATCCTGCTGAGATAGCAAAGCTGGTGGCAGATGACTCCTTGACGAATTTTGCGATGAAAACCTATGTAGAAGGATTGGCGCAATACAAAAACATTCAGGTGATCGAAGCAAAAGTAGACAAGCTGTACACCGTCACGAAGGAGGACGCTTACAATAACTACCGCGCGATTGTGAAATTCAAATACGTCGGGTATACCGCAGATAACAAGGCCATTGAAAAAACGGATTATCTCGGCTTGGCCAGACTCGGGACAGACCCGGTGAACTGGAAGGCGTGGGGCGTCATTTGGCAGGACTCTGGCATCGATGTGTCAGATGTGAAGCTGTTTCAGTTGGAGAAGCCACGCAAAGGTGAAGAAGTATGCGTGATCACGACTGATGCCGGTGTGATCAAGCTGAGACTGTTCCCGAACAAAGCTCCAAAAGCAGTGGAAAACTTTAAGACTCTCTCGAAAAAAGGGCAATACAACAATATGATTTTTCACCGTGTGATCAACGATTTCATGATTCAGGCGGGAGATTTGAAAGGGCCGGACGGCAAGGAGCTGCCGAGTATTTACGGCGATTCGTTTGAAGACGAGTTTAGCCGGGATCTGTTCAACTTCAGGGGAGCGCTCAGTATGGGGAACGCTGGACCGAATACGAACAGCACGCATTTCTACATTGTACAAAGCCCGAAGGTAGATCAGGAGTACCTCGATTTGTCGGCGCTACCACTGAACGCAGAAGCGAAGTATAAAGAAATTGGCGGACGAGCTTACCTCGACAATCGCCACACTGTTTTTGGTCATGTATTTGCAGGGATGGAAGTGGTAGACAAGATCGCTGCCCAGAAAACAGATGAGAATGCCAAACCCCTCCAAAATCCGATCAAGGTACAAAAGATCGAATTCGTCCCCTATAACGAATAAGTTCCGCCAGCAAAGCAAAAACCCCCTCTCATTCCTGTCATTTGGGATGACGGGGGTTTGTCAATGAAGGGGAGATACAAGTCAATAAGGCTCCCAGCGCAGTTTTCGTGCTTTCTCGAATCGCTCTTCCACATATGGCCAATTGACGATATTCCACCAGTTTTCTACATACTTGTCTCGCTGGTTTTGATACGCCAGGAAATAGGCATGCTCCCATACGTCCAGCGCCAGTAGCGGAATCACATCCCATTGTGACAGGTTCTGGTGCTTTTCGGCTGTAAGAATCTCCAGATGATGTGTTCGAGGGGACCAAACGAGGATCGCCCACCCAGGACCTTCTACCTTTTTTGCCGCCTGACCAAATTGTCTCTTAAAGGCGTCATACGATCCGAAATACCGATTGATTGCCGCTGCAAGATCACCAGAAGGTGTGCCACCGCCATTTGGACTCATGGATGGCCAAAAGATCGTATGCAAGTAATGACCGGCCCCATTAAAGGCTAGCTCGCGTTCCCAATGGCGTATGAGATCGAAGTTGCCGCTTTCTCGAGCCTCTGCCAGCTTCCGTTCTGCTGTATTGAGATCGTCCACATACTTCTGGTGCAGTTTGGTGTGATGGATTTGCATGGTAGCTTCATCGATGTACGGCTCCAATGCGTTGTAGGCATAAGGAAGCGGAGGGAGGGTATGTCGGCCGACAGCTACGGGGCGTGCTGCACGGACTGGCTCGCGTGCACCGGGATAGGAAACGGGTTCTGGCACAACAGGCACTTGTACTTCTTCCACCACTGCTGGCTGTGCATTCATTGATTCCTGAACAGGTTCCTTCCCTTCTCCTGCCAAATTTTCCTCATCTTCGCTCAACTGAGCCAGTCGTAAAAAGTGATGGAATTGCTCCTGCACTTGTTCTGCGCGAGTGATGAGAGCAGGTAGCTCGTCGCTTTCTTGTGTTGAACCCAGCTTGGATGCTTCCCTTCCGATCCGTGTAAATGTTTCTTCGAATTTGTGCAGATGCCGTTCGAGTTCTCGGTTGAGGGGCTTGTGTCTTCGCAAATGCTCGATCCATTGTCGGCCCCATTGGCTCCAGTCCAGCAAATTCTTGGCTTCTTCTACCAAAAGATTCTCCTCCTCGTGGGCACATCATCTCTCCCCACATTATGAAAGGCGCCTAGAGAAGGTGCGACATTTGCGGAGTACAAGAAATTTCATCTCCGCATATGGTAGTAGCACAAATGTTTGAGTGGTATGCTGTACTATATTCATTTCAACAGGGGAGACACATTAGCATGAGTAGAGAACGAGCGATTGCCGTTATTGATTCAGGAGTGGGAGGATTAACTGTTGCGAAGGAAGTCATGCGTCAGCTACCCGAAGAACGGATTGTTTATGTAGGCGATAATGCCCGTTGTCCGTATGGCTCCAAATCGCCGGAAGAGATTCGTGCCTACAGCTTTCAAATGATCGATTATGTGATGCGTACACCGTTAAAAGCATTGGTGATCGCCTGTAATACTGCGACCGCTGTCGTGCTGGAGGAAGCGATGGAGGATTTGCCGCTGCCCGTCATTGGGGTGATTGAGCCAGGCGCACGTGCGGCTGTTCAAGTCACGAAAAATGGAAGGGTTGGTGTCATCGGGACGGAAACGACCATTCGTACCAAAGCGTATGAGCGTGCGCTTTTACGGATTCAACCGGATTTATACGTCGCTGGCATGGCTTGCCCCGCATTTGTGCCACTGGTGGAGAGCCACATGGCGAACTCGGAGGAAGCAAGAAGAGTTGTAAAAGAAACGCTTGCCCCGTTCTTGCACGAAGATTTGGACACGTTAATTTTGGGCTGTACACACTATCCGTTGTTAGCACCAGTCATTTCGGAAGTGATGGGAGATCGAGTGCGCTTGATTAACTCCGCTGAAGAGACAGCGCGAGAATTGTCCCTGCAAATTGCGACGGACGCCGAAAGCAAGCAAATAGAACGCCCGGAACATCTGTTTGTGACGAGTGGGGACGCCCACACATTCCGGACCATTGCAGAAGAATGGCTGGATTGCAAAGTGAACGTCCAGCACAACTCATTGGAAAAATCCGTCCATCCCTGATGGAAGATCCTTGTCTGGCGAGACAAACTTTCAACGCATAAACCCAAGCCTAGCTCGTATACATGGTAGTACAAAGTGTCTGGAGGAGGCTGGGGAAATGAAGATAAAGCACATCGGGAAAATGACGGCCGTGCTGGGGGTTAGCGCAGTGCTTTTGTCGGGCTGCGGTCTCTTTGGCCCGGAAAAGGAAACGATTAGTATTGATGCACCGCCACAGTCAGAGGTATCAGTTGATTTGCCAAACGGCACGCCGTCCCCGGATGCTGCAAAAGAAGGCGCACAACCGGTCGTTCAGGAGACTGGAGAGAGAATGGTATATTTGCAGGATGCTAACGGATATATCGTTCCTGTCTCGATGACTCTTCCGAAATCAGAAGGTCCCGCCAAACAAGTATTGAGCTACATGGTAAAAGGTGGTCCGGTAGAGAGCATGCTCCAGGGTGGCTTCTCCGCTGTCTTGCCGAAAGGGACAGAAGTAAAAGGACTTGTCATCAAAAACGGCGTAGCCACTGTCGATTTTTCCAAAGACTTCAAAACGTACGAGGAGAAGGACGAAAAGAAAATTGTCGATGCAGTCACCAGGGCGTTGACGGAATTTAGCAACGTCAAAACTGTGCAAATTTGGGTGAACGGAACGCCGTTGACGGAAATGCCAGCAGCCAAAACACCCATAACGCTATTAGACCGGAATCAAGGAGTCAATCTCGAACTGGGCGATGGGGCGGTACCAGGAGATACCTCCAGCGTAACGGTTTATTTCCAAGGACAGTTGGATGATACACGTACGTATTATGTCCCAGTCACTCGCCTGGTTCCTGAAACGGCTGATATCGCCAAAGCAACCGTAGAAGAGTTGATCAAAGGACCGAAACAAGGATCTCAGCTCTTTAGTTCCTTGCTCCGTACGACACGTGTTCTGGATGTGAAGCAGGAAAAAGATTTGGTGACGGTCAATTTGAGCAGTGACATCCTCAAGTATGACGATGGCAAGGAAGCGAGCCCAGAAGCCCTGCAATCGCTTGTCTTGTCATTGACAGAAACGACAGGAGCCAAGCAAGTGCAGCTGCTGGTGGAAGGGAAACCGCTAGCCAGTGGCGAGTTCACCAAGCCAGTGAGCCGCCCGATTCAACTCAATCCCATACAGATGTAAGAAACGAGCCACGCCCGTATTAACGAGCGTGGTTTTTGTTCGCCAATTGTACGTCGTCACTAGCGCGTACGGCCCTCCGAATAACAAGTCCAAGCACAAGCGATGGGATCGTGACAAAAAGACCTGCCACAAAGCCGACTATGCGTGGGTCTGCCATCGTCAGAATCCAACCGCCAAGGAGCATGGACAGACCGATCAGGATGTTTGAGATCGTCGCATCCAAGGCAAATACTCTGCCATGGTAGCTGGGGGTGACATGGCGCATGATCAACGTATTCAGGCTGGCGTTCCCCATTCCTCCCGCGACGGTGGAGAGCGCAAAGAACAGTGCCGTTACATAAATCGTGGGTGAAAAGCTGGTCAATAGCAGTGCAAAGCCTTCCAAAGCGAAGCTGCTCGCAGCCACTTCGTTAAAGTATCGTTGAAAGCGCTGAGCGAGCATCCCCCCGATGATGAAGCCAAGTCCGATTGCACCATACAACAGACCAATTCCCCATTCACCGGCAGAAAACACTTGATAGGCATAGACACTGATCAGGACATTGATAATCCCCCCGCCGATTGGCCATACGGCTTTTAGCAACAAGATGGCGTACACAATCGGTGTGGATGTGATGGCGCGGATCACCTCTCCGTAGGTAGAGACTTTAGCAGCCTGCCGCAATTGCACGTTAGTAACGGAGTCGTTTGGGGAGGCGGGTACCTTCAGCCTAGCCAGAAACAGAGCCGAGGCGAAAAAGGAGAGGGCATTGAAAAGAAAAGCCAGATCACTTCCCCAGAGTGCAACAAAAATACCGCCGATCAACGAACCGATGGCCATGACAATTCCAAAGGTACTTTGATCAAGTGCGTTCGCCGTCGCCAATTCCTCAGGGTCAACGATTTTGGGGAGCAGGGACATTCGAGCCGGATTGTAGAGCGACGAAAAGGCAACCAACAAGAACGTCCCCTCATAGACGATCCACAAATCTGACTTTTCTGACACCAACAGAAATGAAAGAGCAATGAATCCGCGAACGAGATCACAGGCGACCATCACTTTTTTTCGATCAAAACGGTCTGCCATTAGACCACCAAGCGGA
Organism: Brevibacillus sp. MS2.2; assembly: GCF_013284345.1. Taxonomy (NCBI): domain Bacteria; kingdom Bacillati; phylum Bacillota; class Bacilli; order Caryophanales; family Paenibacillaceae; genus Brevibacillus; species Brevibacillus sp. MS2.2. Next base: position 6,516 of record NZ_JABSUZ010000058.1, on the reverse strand, counting down.
CCAAAAATCAAGTGAGGCAGCGTACGTAGTGCGAGGGTAATGCCCACAGCGATAGCTGTTCCTGTTATTTCGAGCAGCAAGGCGAGCACAGCAACGCTGTTAAACCAATCTCCGATTCCGCTTAAGAAATTGGCCGTTAAAAGACGCCGTAAATTCGGCTTTTTCAAGAGAAACAGGAAGCTCATAAGCAGATTCACCTACAATCAAATTAATTGAATATCTAATTAGATGATATTTAAATTGATTGATGGACGCAAGTAATTTTTGTATGAGGGAGGAAGTGACAAGAATATTTGCAATTGACGTAAATAAGGAAGAGGCGTTTGTGCAGTGGCAGATCGTTTCCTGCCTCTGGTATAATGAGCGGAGTGTAACAAAGCGATTTAGGAGGAACTTGGAATGAGAGTGGATGGCCGTGCCCATGATCAATTGCGCCCTGTAACGATTACGCGCAATTACATTAAACACGCAGAAGGATCGTGCCTGATTGAAGTCGGAGACACAAAGGTGATTTGTACGGCGACTTTGGAGGACCGGGTACCGCCTTTTATGCGTGGTGGCGGGAAGGGCTGGATCACAGCCGAGTATTCCATGCTTCCCCGAGCAACAGCGACCCGCAACGCGCGTGAGTCGTCCAAAGGAAAAGTCGGCGGACGAACAATGGAAATTCAGCGTCTGATCGGACGTGCTCTACGCTCCGTTGTGAACCTGGAAGCAATGGGTGAACGCACCATTTGGTTGGATTGCGATGTCATTCAGGCAGACGGAGGTACACGGACAGCTTCGATTACTGGAGCCTTCGTAGCAATGGTAGACGCGATGCAAAAGCTGGTGGATAGTGGCACCTGGAAACAGTTGCCGCTCAACGACTTCCTGGCAGCCACCTCCGTAGGAGTAGTCGGCGAGGAAGCAGTGCTCGATCTCAACTACAAAGAAGATTCTACAGCGATTGTCGACATGAATGTCGTTATGACGGGAAAAGGAAAGTTCGTCGAGCTGCAAGGAACAGGGGAGGATGCTCCGTTTTCACCTGAACAGCTACAAGAAATGATTGCCCTTGCAAAAGTCGGCATTGACAACTTGATTAACAGTCAAAAAGAGGCGCTCGCAGATGTTACGCTCTCTTTTGCACAATCAGTAGCGGAGGAAAGTCATGCCTAATCGAAAAAAAGTCGTTCTCGCAACACGTAACCAGGGAAAAGTGAAAGAATTCAACAGGCTGTTTGCAGATGCAGGCTGGGAAGGAATTAGCCTCGCTGAATTTGACGGTGTGCCAGAGGTAGTAGAAGACAAGGACACCTTCGAAGGAAATGCCCTGAAAAAAGCAATCGAAATCTCTACATACTTGAATATGCCCGCCCTCGGTGACGATTCTGGTCTGGAAGTAGATGCGCTGGAAGGACGCCCTGGCGTTTACTCCGCGCGCTTTGCCGGGGAAGATGCAACAGACGAGCAGAATTGGCGTAAATTGTTGAAAGAGCTGGAAGAGGTGTCGACGCAGGAACGCACAGCTCGCTTCCGTTGTACGTTGGCGTTGGTGATTCCGGGCGAAGAGCCAATCATTGCCACTGGCGCTTGTGAGGGCGTGATCGCGCGTGAGCCAAAAGGTACAAACGGCTTCGGATATGATCCGGTATTCTACATCCCATCGATGGACAAAATGATGGCCGAACTCATGCCAGAAGAAAAGAACCAGATCAGCCACCGCGCTCGTGCCATGCAACAACTGCTTGAAATTATCAAGTAGACAAGAGAGAAAACAGGAGAGTGAGGTGTGATGGGAATTCTCATCATGAGCGATAGCCACGGCTTGGTTCGGGAAGTAAGCCAGGTCGTCAACCGACATCATGTCGAAAAAATTTTGCATTGTGGCGATTTTTGTGTCGACCATCAGCGCGAGCCGTTTTCCAACATGACGCTTGTCCGAGGCAATTGCGATTCGACAGAAGAGGTGCCGACTGAGCAAGAGACCGAATGGCGAGACCTTCACATCCTGCAAACGCACGGACATCTTTTCGGAGTAAAAGGCTCTCTTCTGCGCCTTCATTACCGTGCAGAAGAGGTCGGAGCAAATGTAGTCGTATTCGGTCACTCTCATGTACCTGTCTGTGGCGTAGAGAGAGACATCTTGTTTCTGAATCCGGGCAGCCTGCAAATGCCGCGCGGTTTCCACGTACCGACATATGCTCATTTAGAAGAGACAGGAACGAGTCCGACAGAAGTTTACATATCAGTGGCGTTTTATGATCATGTAGGCAACCTGGTTTCACAATTGGGAGGGAACTATTCTGTTCGTCGACCAATCAGGTCTTCTTGAAAACTAAAAGATTTGTGCTATACTAGAATGGTTATAATGGCTAGAATATTATCATCCGAGCCTGCGAAGATACCATGGCGCGGCTGGCGATGTTCTGTTGATTCGATTTAGGAGGGGAAGTTTACGTGGCAGCAAATTGGGAAAAGGTAGAGAATAACCAGGGAGTCCTGACGGTTGAAGTAGATGCTACGCAAGTAGACGCAGCATTAGATCAAGCGTTTAAAAAAGTGGTTCAAAAAGTTCAAGTTCCAGGATTCCGTAAAGGAAAAGTACCACGCAAAATGTTCGAATCCCGTTTTGGTGTAGAATCTCTGTACCAAGACGCTCTTGACATTCTGCTTCCAACTGCATACGGACAAGCTGTTCGTGAAGCTGGTATCGAGCCAGTAGATCGTCCAGAAGTAGACGTAACGCAAATGGAACAAGGGAAAAACCTGATCTTCAAAGCGACTGTAACTGTGAAGCCTGAAGTAAAGCTGGGCGACTACAAAGGTCTGTCCATCGAAGAAAAAGACTTCTCTGTAACAGAAGAGAGCGTTGACGCTGAACTGAAGCGTATGCAAGAGCGTCATGCTGAGCTCGTTGCAGTAGAAGAGGGTGCCGCACAAACAGGCGATATCGCTGTAATCGATTTCGAAGGCTTCCAAGACGGAGTAGCTTTTGAAGGCGGTAAAGCGGAAGATTACTCTCTGGAACTGGGTTCCGGTACTTTCATCGCAGGGTTCGAAGAGCAACTGGCTGGCTTGAACATCGGCGAAGAAAAAGAAATTACCGTAACTTTCCCTGAAGAGTACCACTCTCCTAACCTCGCTGGTAAAGAAGCGGTATTCAAAGTGAAGCTGAACAGCCTGAAGCGCAAAAACCTGCCTGCTTTGGATGATGAGTTTGCCAAAGATGTGAGCGAGTTCGACACGCTGGAAGAGCTGAAAGCAGACACCAAGAAAAAACTCGAAGAAAAAACAGCGCAAGAAAAAGATCAATATGTTCGTGAGCAGCTCGTTCTGAAAGCAGCTGAAAACGCTGAGATCGATTTGCCAGCAGTAATGGTTGAGCATGAATTGGATCAAATGGTAAATGAATTTGGTCAACGTCTGCAATACCAAGGCATGACGCTGGAACTGTACTACCAGTTCTCCGGCATGGATGAGAGCCAACTGCGTGATCAATTGCGTGCAGACGCAACATCCCGCGTTCGCACTTCCCTGACTTTGGAAGCAATCGGCAAAGCAGAAAACATCGAAGCAACAGAAGAAGACGTAAACGCAGAACTGGATAAACTGGCTGGTGTATACGGCCGCCCAGCTGATGAGCTGCGCAAAATCTTCTCTGCACAAGATGGCATGGCTGCTCTGTACCGCGATGTGCAAACTCGCAAAACAGTAGATTTGCTGGTTGCAGAAAGCAAAGTAACAGCATAAGCTTAGAAGAACGCATGATTGGTCAGTGGGCAGGCTAACCCTGAGCGCTGGCTGTCAAGACCACAAGGCACGAGTGTATCGTGCCTTGTTTTTCCACCATTGACTTTTTTCGGCAAAGGAGGAAAATACATAATGTTAATCCCTATGGTCATCGAGCAAACAAGCAGGGGCGAGCGCTCCTATGATATTTACTCGCGCCTCCTGAAAGACCGGATTATTCTCTTGGGCACCGAGATTGATGATGAAATCGCCAATCTTGTTGTTGCTCAGCTACTTTTCTTGCAGGCAGAAGATCCGGACAAAGACATATCGCTATACATAAACTCTCCAGGTGGTTCTGTTACAGCAGGAATGGCCATCTATGACACCATGCAGTACATCAAACCGGATGTGTCCACGATTTGTGTGGGCATGGCTGCCAGCATGGGTGCGTTCCTGTTGGCTGCGGGTGCAAAAGGCAAGCGTTTCGCTCTTCCAAATGCCGAAGTGATGATTCACCAACCGCTCGGTGGTGTGCGTGGCCAAGCAGAAGACATTCGCATTCATGCGGAGTGGATTATGAAAACGAAGCGCCAGCTAAATGAGATCTTGTCTGAGCGGACAGGTCAGCCTTATGAACGCGTAGAGCAAGATACAGACCGCGACAATTTCATGAGTGCAGAAGAAGCAAAGGCCTACGGATTGATTGACTCTATTATTGAACGCAAAAACTGACCCGTTGTGAGGTGAAGCGCATGTTTAAGTTTAACGACGACAAAGGCCAACTGAAGTGTTCCTTCTGCGGCAAGTCCCAGGAACAGGTGCGCAAGCTGGTAGCTGGTCCTGGTGTTTACATTTGTGACGAATGTATCGAACTGTGCAATGAAATTGTACAGGAAGAACTGGGCACTGAAGAAGAAATCGATATGAAAGAAATTCCAAAGCCAGTGGAAATTCGCAAAATCTTGGATGACTATGTCATTGGTCAGGATATGGCGAAGAAGTCCTTGTCTGTAGCGGTGTACAACCACTACAAACGGATTAATTCCGGGGCGAAGATCGAGGATGTGGAGCTGCAAAAATCCAACATCATGCTGATCGGTCCGACTGGTAGCGGAAAAACATTGCTCGCGCAAACATTGGCGCGCATTCTGAATGTACCTTTCGCGATTGCGGACGCAACTTCTCTGACAGAAGCAGGCTATGTGGGTGAAGACGTTGAAAACATCTTGCTCAAGCTCATTCAGGCTGCTGACTATGATGTTGAGAAGGCTGAAAAAGGAATCATTTACATCGACGAGATTGATAAGGTAGCCCGCAAATCGGAAAACCCATCGATCACGCGTGATGTATCTGGTGAAGGCGTTCAGCAAGCGCTTTTGAAAATTTTGGAGGGGACGGTTGCGAGTGTTCCACCACAAGGCGGACGCAAGCATCCTCATCAAGAGTTCATCCAAATCGACACGTCGAACATTTTGTTCATCTGCGGTGGTGCATTTGATGGCGTCGAGCAGATTATCAAGCGTCGTTTGGGTAAAAAAGTCATCGGTTTTGGTGCAGACTTCGGCGATGGCGTAAAAGGCGATCTGAAAGCCGGAGAATACCTGAAATACATTTTGCCGGAAGACCTGCTGAAATTTGGTCTGATTCCGGAGTTCGTCGGTCGTTTGCCAGTACTTGCTACTCTGGAGCCACTGGATGAGGAGACGCTTGTGCGTATCCTGACAGAGCCGAAAAACTCTTTGGTGAAACAGTACCAAAAACTGCTGAGTCTCGACGGTGTTGAGCTGGAGTTCGATAACGGTGCGCTCATGCAAATCGCCAAAGAAGCGATTAAGCGCAATACTGGTGCGCGCGGACTGCGTGCGATTATCGAACAAATCATGCTCGACATGATGTATGAACTGCCTTCCAGAGAAGACGTCAACAAGTGCGTCATTACTGAAGAAACGGTTCGCGACAAAGTGAAGCCGCAACTGTTGACCAAAGAAGGCCAGGAATTGCACGAAGAAACAGCATAAGTATTGTCTACACAGACCATCTCGTGATAAGCGAGGTGGTTTTTTTGTTGTTGGTTTACGTCTACGCTTGCGGGGCAATACTACTTGATATCGTTCAAGAGAAGCTTTACATATGCACAAAACGGTCATGAACGTGTTCCCTCACTTCGGGGGACAAAAGCTGACCGCAAGCGAAGACGCATGGGAGGGACTGCATATGGACTATACGACATTGGTCATTGCTGTCATTGAAGTGGTTGTTGGTATCGTGATCGGCACCTACTTTTGGAACTTGCTGCGAGCGCAGAGAAACACGAAAACCTCAACCGAAAAGGAATCACGCAAGGATCTTGATTCCATTCGTAAAATGAGAATGGTTGCGTTGACAGAGCCTCTGTCAGAGAGAACAAGACCAGCGACTTTGGAAGAAATTGTCGGACAGGAAGATGGGCTTCGTGCGTTGCGTGCCGCTTTGTGTGGTCCCAACCCACAGCATGTCATTATTTATGGGCCACCTGGTGTAGGCAAGACCGCAGCGGCTAGGGTCGTGTTGGAAGAAGCGAAGAAAAATCAGCTATCGCCGTTTTCTTCTGATGCCAAGTTTATTGAAATCGATGCGACGATTGCTCGTTTTGATGAGCGCGGGATTGCTGACCCGTTAATCGGTTCTGTACATGATCCGATTTATCAAGGGGCAGGCTCGCTTGGGCAGGCGGGTATCCCGCAACCAAAGCCAGGCGCTGTGACGAAAGCGCACGGTGGCATGCTTTTTCTTGATGAAATAGGGGAACTTCATCCTGTG
>NZ_JABSUZ010000057.1:0-29799 GCF_013284345.1 Brevibacillus sp. MS2.2 | reverse complement strand
TTTTCTTGGCTTCACTCAACTGCTCCAAAAATGACGGCTGCTTGTCTGGCGCAAGCTGGGCGGAAACGACTTTTGTAATCGCATCCTGCTTTAAATACGCAAGAATGATTTTGCTAGGGGCGCCGATTGTGAGAGGAATCCGCTCCCCCAGGTTCTCGTCTATGCGTATTTTCAGTGGACTTTCTACTTTTTCGATCGGCATCGAATCTGCCCCCGCCAATACGTTGAGGAAGATACTCTCCTCGACTTCATTCGCCAGCTCCTCCATGAAAGGTCTCGCTACAGCCCGCAGGTTCAGCTTTTCATGCAGGATAAAACCGATTTCCATCCATGTATATCCCGGCTTGTAATGCTTGGTGACTGGGTCCTGCTCAACCAATCCGAACTGGATCATGGATTCGAGAAAACGGTGGAGCGTACTGATTGGTAGACCCGTTGCGCTCGCCAGCTCCGAAATCGGCCAAGCATGTTTTTCGTCTGAAATCAGTACCCGAATAATTTTCATCGCCCGTTCGACTGATTGAACCATCCTTCTTTCGTCCTCCATGACAAAAAGTTACGCTGCCACACTCGTGTTATCTTTCGCTTGTTTATTGGGGGCTTTTCCTTTGGCAAGCCTTGCTTCCAGCTTGTTCACGAAATACGAGAAGATCATGATCAATACGAGATAGTACAAACCGACGACCATGTACGTCTCCAACTGCTTGTAGTTGGAAGCTGCTTCACCGAGACCAGTTCCCCATAAATCTTGCATCCCTACGTAGGCGACCAGCGATGAATCCTTCAACCCGATAATAAATTGATTGCCAAGCGATGGGATCGCCCGACGGAACGCCTGTGGCAAAATGATTCGGCGCATTGCCAACGGGTACGACATACCCAGTGACCTGGACGCCTCCATTTGCCCGCGGTCGATGGACTGGATAGAGCCTCGGAAGATTTCCGCAATATACGCACCGTTATGAACTGCCAGCGCGATGGCCCCTGCCCAAAACTGCGATAGCGTGACCATATTCGCCAAGCCGAAGTACAGAATACAAATTTGCACAATCAAAGGCGTTCCGCGAATGACGGTAATGTAGGTGTGCGCGATGTAGTTCAATGCTTTGGAATCGGATATCCGGAAAAAGGCAATGACAAGACCTACCACACAACCGAGCATGAGGGCAACTGCCGTCAACTGAACCGTGAGCCATGTCGCTTTTAGAAAAAGGGGATAACTGGATAGGAAAATATCAATAATCACGTTCAATCCTCCTCACATGAAGCGTTAAAAAGGGGGGCGTCCATCACGGACACCCCGTTGCCCACTTACTGTTTTTGCAGGATATTGCGGCCAAACCATTTTTGGCTGATCTTTTCATAGGTGCCGTCTTTAACGATTTCGTCCAGCGCCTTGTTGATCCGTTCCACTGCCTCCTGGTCACCCAAGCGCACAGCAATCGCTTGCTCGTCAAAGCTGAGCGGTTCGCCTACATCAATCACTTTTCCGCCGCCTTCTTTAATGAATCGCAAGCCAACTACCTGGTCGGTAATCACTGCATCGAGACGTCCTGTCGGCAGGTCGAGCAAAGCGGTGATATCGCTATCATATTGAGTGATTTTGTCTTCATCGGTCAGTTTTTTCGCCCAATCCAAGTAGTTGGATGCTTTCACGACGCCGATTTTCTTGCCTTTCAAATCCTCTTTGCTCTTGATCGTTGTATTGCCCTCTTGCACGAAAATTTGCGAACCGGAACGGTAGTATGGATTGGTGAACAGAACAGCTTTTTGACGTTCAGGTGTGACAGTCAAGCTCCCAATGACAGCGTCGTATTTTTTCGCGTCCAGACCAGGGATGATCGTTTCGAATGGATTGGTGATCGGCACTGCGTTCATGCCCATTTTTTCTGCCAGCGCTTGTCCGATCTCTACGTCAAAACCAGTCAGTTGCCCGTTTTCCTTGAAGCTAAACGGCTTGTACACGCCACTCATCGCGTACGTAAAATCTTTCTTTCCACCGTCTCCAGAAGCTTGTCCACCTGCTGCCGGTGCACTTTCCTGTGATCCACAAGCAGAGAGCAACAACGAGCCCATCAGAACAGTAGACAACAAAATCCCGGACCATTTTGCACGTTTTTTCATTGGTGATTCCCCCTGTTTTTCATCTCTATATTTAGTGGATTTTAACGGATGCTGCCTAAAAACTGCTTGGTACGATCATGCTGCGGGTTTTCAAAAAATTCTTTCGGTGGTCCCTGCTCCAGAATTTGCCCATCGTGCATGAACACCGCCCGATCTGCTACCTCACGAGCGAATCCCATTTCATGTGTCACGACAATCATCGTCATTCCTTCTTTGGCGAGCTGCTTCATAACCTGTAGCACTTCACCAACGAGCTCGGGATCGAGTGCCGAGGTAGGCTCATCAAAAAGCATGATCTTCGGTTTCATTGCAAGTGCCCGGGCAATGGCAACCCGCTGCTTTTGTCCACCGGAGAGCATGTCCGGGTAGACATCGGCTTTATCCTGCATATTCACTTTTTTCAGGAGCTCGTACGCTAATTGTTTGGCTTCTGCTGCATTCATCCCTTTGACGTGAACAGGTGCCTCGATCAAGTTTTCCAAAACGGTCTTGTGCGGAAACAGATTGAAGTGCTGAAAAACCATACCGACCTCGGCGCGGAACTGATTGAGATTCGTCTTGTGTGGATCAATCTGCTGACCACCGATTCGAATCTCTCCGCTGTCATAAAACTCCAGAAAATTCAAACATCGGAGTAAAGTACTTTTGCCTGAACCACTGGCTCCAAGTAAGACGACAACTTCCTTTTCTTCCACCGTGAGCGTAACGCCCTTCAACACGGTTAACGGGCCAAAAGATTTGACAAGTTGCTTAACCTCAATCATCCTGCTATCCCCCATTTATCTCCCGGATGAAATGCGTATTAGTTTTTCCGAATACCGGAAATGATTTCTGATTTAAATTATAATTATATATTTTCTGATATTCAAGAAAAATATGTTTTATTGAATAAATATTCACGATAGGACTATGGAATAGTTTTCCTTCTCGCGTGGAATGAATAAACGGGAGTGTTTTATACATCAAGGAGGATCGTGATGAAAGTAGCAACGTACTTCTATGTAGGACTCATCATCATTTTTCTGCTCTCCGCCTGTTCGCTGCCAGGTCCACAAGCAGCGCCACCGCCACAGCATGCGGCTCCATCTGACCCTGAGCCGGAAGTCAAAAGACCGACAACAGAGGATATCAAAGGTCGAACTATAAACAATCAGTTCACGGTGCCGATCCCGATCACCGAGACATTTACGTTTACCATTCCTCCTTCTTGGACAGGAAATTACATCGTGGAGGAGTTCTCATCGACGAGGAAGCGTCCCCCTCGCCAACAGCCACTGGAGGGCAAGCTGGATGTACCGACGAAATACGAAGCGCATTTTATGTTCGCTCCCAATCAGCGAAAAGAGGAGCAGTCCTCACTCCTCACCATTTTTGTCATGACGGTACCCCATTGGAATCACCTGTCCAAAATGGAAGGACCTCCGCTGGGTGATGTGCTGGCACAAACCCATGGGCTCGTCTACGCTGTCTCCTTACCCCAGTCCAATCCGTATGACCCCGCAACTCCGGACGGCAAGCTGTATGGGCAAATGGTCATGTCGCTTGATCAGGTAAAAAATGCGTTCTCCGTTCAGTAAATAGAAAAAAGTGGTTGGCAGCGCAACGTCTGCTCAACCACTTTTTCGCGTAAAGACAAATAGCTTCCCATCTGCGTTCAACACTTGTGTCCCTTGGGCAAGCTCGATCCAAGACCGCTCCCAGTGTACATGCCCACAACAGACGAGTACGGGAGGATGCTGCTGCAAGCACTCACGAATTTCAGGCAAGCCTTGCAGATCCAATGAAGGCTCATCCGGTCCTTGATGAAGCAACAAAATGTCAGGCTGCTTGCGAAGCAGCTCCCGCATCCCTTTCAGGAACTCCTTCCTTTCCCTCCGATTCGGTTTATCCGCACGACCTACGATTCCGCCCAGGCCTGCAATACGGAGCTGGCTGACTTGCACCATTTCAGGATCATTGATTACGGTGATGCCTGCCATTCCTTGAAGCTCTGCGAATGAACCCGAGTCAAACAAATCGTGATTGCCAACAACCCCGACCACAATTCCAAACTCGCGTTGAAAAGCCTGCCATACGGAGGAGGGATCGCCGCTACTTCCCCGTTTCCATGGATCGGCATACAAGTCTCCGCATAACAAGACCAGAACGCGTTCCCTTGAAATGGTTGGCTTTTCAATTTCGAGTAACAGTGAAACCATCTCTGGCAACGCTTCGCCAAGCAGTACCTGCTGCCCGTGCCAAGACTCTATCACCCCTTGCAGATCGGAAGTAATGATGATCGCATCATAAGCATCGGGAATATTCGCCATTTCCCCAAAAAAGATTGGCAACTTGTTCAGAACAACCCCTTTGCCATTCGCGCCCGCTGCTAGATAGGGAACCTTTTCGACGGGTTCTTCTCCAATTTTGGTGATCTGGATCACGAACGCAACTGCTCCCTGACTGCCATCAATGCAAAACCGAGCAGATTTTCTCCCCGCCACTTTTCGGGCTGTTCCGCATGCGGATGATCGTGGGCCATCCCGATCCCCCATATTCGGTCATAAGGACTCGCTTCGACAATGATGCGGTCACCTGTGTCCAAGAGGTATGCTTTCAAATCGGCATGCTGGCTGAATTTTAACAGGTTTGCCTGGCGAACGATCGCCGTTTTGTTCGCATTCCACACAGCCTCGTCAAAGGAATGAACCTTTCGTCCCAATTCCTTCGCTTGTTTTGGATGGCTTTTCCTGAGTATTTCATCACGAATGGCAAGATCACCGAACAGTTCAGCCTTTTTCGCCATCATGTAATGCTCAGCGGTCAAGTACGTGATGCCATCCTCTACAAAAGCAGCAGGATACCATTGGCTGAAGCATGATTTGTCGATAGTGCCTGATTCCTTCTGTGTATGTCCCCAAAAGAACAAGTATTTCACTCTGGTCTTTTGCGACTCTTTGATTACGCTTTGGACGTCATGTATGTGCTCCATTGTTGTATCCCCATCTTTCTTTTATAGACAATCCCATGTATACGAAGCCTTTGAAAAATCCAGACGAAGCAGATCCTCCCGGCGAATGAAGAAGTTGCCCACTCCGCTATCTCCCCACGAGACATAATAATCGTAGTTGTCGCCTTCCATATCCAGTTGAAGGAGCAGCTCCCACCCATTCTGATTCACATTTTCTTGGGTAAAGTAGGGATATCCACCGATCCGAGACCCGCTTGCATCGGCGAGGTCCCAATATTTCGAGTAAGCCACTTCATCCTCATTGCTAGGAAGCTGAAAATTCACCGCCTGTGGATCTCGATAAGGGACGTACTGCGACTCTAGTTTTCCTGTCAGCTTGTATGGTCCGCCCAAAACGGGACTGTACAAGTCGGGGTCCTCTGGTTGGAAGGGGTCTATTTCCTGTGTGTCAAAGACCTCTTCAAAATGAAGCACTTGAAAGGATTGGTCGATCAATCCGAACGTATCATCCTCCTTGACAAAAAAACTGGTCAATCCACGAGCGGGATAGCCATCGAGTCGCGGCATTTGCGCCCAGTTGATTTGTGCGAGAAACAAGTAGTCTTTCCCTTCTTCATCCTGTGGGTATGGCATTTGTGGCGGCAGCCAAGGCTTACCGCCAACCTTACTATCCGTTAAGGTAGCCGCTTCTTTTTTCAGCGTGAGCTTGATGGATGACTTTGCGGATTTTTGGATGTGTTCCAAAAACTCTGGGGTCCATTGGTTATTGGCATCTAAGAAGTTCATGAAAATCACCTCGGATATTGAAACATATGGAAAATGGTTACATTCATTTTATCTGAACCATCTACCTATCCGCAAATTTCTTACATCACTTGCGCAGCAGGATGCCTGCCTGTGGTAAGGCTAGCCAGAAGCCCGATACAGGCATGGCAATCACCCCGACCACGCATATGCCAAGAATCGTCCACCCGAAGGCAGCCGGCGGCTCCATTCCCTTCTTTTTCATCAGCCAATCCGCCATATATCCGAGCAACATCAACAAAAAACCAAACATCATAAACCAGAAAGCAGCATCTTCTTCTTGCCCTACCGCATTCCAAAAGCCGTTTGCGACGATCTGCTGAAGCGGCTTTGCGTAGAACAAGAGACCGACAACCGTATGCAGCAGTCCTGTCAGGATAAGAGTGAAACCCATTTGGCGCTTGATCCCATTTACCATTTCATTTCTCTCCTCTCACATTGGCCTATTCCTTGGAAATGTTGATTTTATGAGCTCTCGGACGTTCCTGTTCATCCTGTAACGCATCGATAACACTGTCTATCACTGACCGCGATGCGAGTAGCCATTCCTTGCAGGCATTTTTCACATGTCGTTCGGTTCCATGCTGTTCCATGTTCCCGAGAATCGTCAGCACCCTATTCAATCCACTAGGACTCAATGTTGGGCAGCCCCTTCCCTTGCGCTAAAACGAATGATTAGCCGATCTTCCGCATATTTCGCTCCCGTAACCTGTCGTCCCATTAATACGCGTGGCAAGATGACTTTTCGCTTGTAGGCACCTGCATTTACGGTCAATTCATCCCCTGTTTGCGTTAAATCCAAGGCTGCTTTATCCACAAAAGGAATCATCAGCTCCAACTGCAACTCGCCGTCCACTTCTCGAATCAGTTCCGTCCTGCCCTGATAAAGCTTGGCGGATGGGTCCTCTTTTCCAAAAACGATATCAGCCAATTCTTCTAGAACAGGCAGCCCAATCACTTCTTTTGGCATCATCGGTGCTTTCAAAATCGGGAGCGGTTGAAAGTTTTCCACGATTTCGTTCTCATACTTTCGTTGCAGCTCTCGCCAGTGGGCAAAAAACCCCTCTCCCGCTTCATCCGGAAGCACCCGATTCACGATGATGGCATCGGTATTGAATCCGAACAAATTTAAGTACGTAAACGAGCGCTTTGCTTCCGCAAGCACCATTTTTTCCGGGTTTACGACGATCCTCACTGATGTAATCTCCGGGTCCAAAACAATGCGTTGCATGTCCTCCAGCCCCCGTGCGAGCTGTTCGACGCTGTCTAGCACATCATCAGAAGGAAGCTCTACTTTGTTGACAATCTTGGCCACTGGGCGAACCAGTTTGATCAGCTTGCGCTCCGTCGGAAAAATTTTCTCCAACCACCAATTCAATACGTTCGGATAACTGAGCAGGCGCAGTGTTTCTCCGGTTGGGGCACAGTCTACTACCAGGACGTCGAATTGCCCACTCATGGCGTGTTCCTTGATCTGTAGCAAACTGAACAATTCCTCCATGCCAGGAAAAACGAGCATCTCCTCCGTTGTAATATCAGTCAACTGTGCTTTGTCGAGCAATGTTGTCAGCCATCCCTGTACTGCCCCCCAGTTGCGCTCGGTTTCCCGCAAGCTGTTTACTTCCTGGCCCCATAAATTTTCGCTGATTGGTACGGGGTCTGGTCCGATCACAGTCCCCAATGAATCAGCCAAACTGTGTGCGGCATCCGTACTGAGAACGAGCGTCCTCTTTCCCTGCTTTGCCAGCTTAACAGCCGTTGCTGCTGCAACACTCGTCTTCCCAACCCCACCTTTGCCGGTGTAAATGATGATTCTCATCTCAACTCTCTCCTTCACGATCCATTTAATACGATTTCGTAGTAATTAGACAAAAAAAGAAGCAGGCTCGAACCGACTATTCCTCAATGTTGATCTTGATGGAACGAACCTTTGTTTCACGAGGCTTGACAGGCCCTCCGTCCTGAAATACCTTGGCTGCCTTGAGTAAAAGGGTGGTGAATTGCTCCATTTCTTCCGGCGTAAATGCTTTCTGAAGCCTGCCCAGCATCGTCAGCATCATTTGCTCAGATTCTTTTGCGAGCTGTTTGCCTGGTTGTGTCAGTGTAACGAGCTTCACCCGTTGATCCTCTACAGAGGTAGCCCTTGCGATATAGCCCTTGCGTTCAAGCCGTTTCGCGATGCTGGTCATCGAACTAAGCGGCGCCCCCATCTCTTGCGCCAGCTCTGACATAGTCAAATCTCCGCGGAAAAGCAAAATGAGGAGTGTCGACAAATCGGAGCGAGTCAGTTTTTCTTCCAGCTGCATCGTATCGGACATAAAGGCGAACGGACGTAAGCCGGTTTTCAGAAAGAGGTCATATAGTTGATGCATACCGGCGACTCCTTTTAGTACGATATCGTAGTAATTTCCTCTTCAATTTATTACATATTTTAGGGAATGTCAACAGGTGTAAAAAGTATACCATGCTGGGCTGACGTACATATTAAAGCTGTTAGGTATGACAGGAGGAATTAACATGAATAAACAGCGCGCGAAAGAAATAGCCGCTTCACCCATTATGGCGAATGTTACCTGCGATGGAATACCCGTATACATCCAGCACATCGATGATGACAACGACATGGCGAGGATTTACCCGCTCAACAAGCCGGATCAGGAGATGAGTGTTCCTGTAGCCAGCTTGCGGGAGCACAGTGAGTACTGATTTTTGCTACGACAATGTATAAGGGGGATCTGTAGCAAATCTACAGATCCCCCTTGTCTTCTTTTTTCGTTGTACAAATGGACTTACAGCAAGCCTTGGATGAACGGCTGTTCCAAATTCTCGATCATTTTTTTCTGACTCGCCACCAATTTTGCTGCGATCTGCTCCCTACGCGCGATGGCCTCCCAGGTGCAAGAAAGAATTCGTTCACCTAATTGTGGCTCGTCTGTTGGCACGAGGAGCTCCGGCAGATCCAGTGAATAAGCGAAGTCGATGCCCTTCACTCGATACGCCAAGCAAACGAACGGAATACCGGCAGCGGCACTCAGCACATTGGCGTGCAGCTTAAAATTGATCGTCGCCTGAAAGCCTTTCATCAGTTGCAGCATTTGCGTATGATCGTGCAGCTCCAGGTCGAGAATCGTATGAGCTGGATCGTCGATTTTTTTGTACAGTCTTTTTATGGCTTCCCGATCCGGTCCCCACATGGTGAGCAAGTGGATATCGTAGCCTGCCTTAATCAGCTTCTTGGCTGCATATACCAGTGAATCCTCTACTGCGGTCTCGTTTTTCCCATAAATTCGGTTATAGGACGTACCCCAGTTGATGCCAATCGTGAATCGCTTGCTTTTATCTGCCACTGTTGGCAATGATGCGGGAATAAGCAGCATCCCCGGGTCTCCGCTAATCACTGCCCTTTCTCCCACTCCCGCTTGCTGGAGGTATTGGAGTGTAAGTGGTCCGCGTACACCAAAAAACGTGGCGTGCTCGGCGATTTTTTGCAGCATATGGCTCATTTTATCTTGGCCCGTAATCAGCTTGTTCGTCAATCTGCCGGAAGAATCCAGCTCGACTTGATCTTGTGAGTCAAACCCGCTTCCCCAGACCCATAGATTTTTTTTCTGTTCAACAGCACGATAAGCTACATCCACATACCCCGGGATGAGAAGCGATCCTCCCCCCAAAACGACGGTGTCATACTCGCTTACATCCTTCAGATCAACCCCGGGCAGGGAAGGAATGACCTTGTATTGTGTAGGATCGAGGTATTTGCATGACAAATTGTAAAAGGCATGCCACATCAGCTCATCGCCCAAATTGTTGAACCCTAGCCAGCCAACGTACAAAATTTTTTTCATGCTTGTCGCCCCCCCTCTATTTTTTATTTGTGCATAAATGGTAAGCAAGGAGGCACATTTTTGCGTGATATGAAAATGATTTTGGACCCACGCTCTTCCTTGGCCTCCTATTTCCTTCAATTGATTTCGGTCACGGCACGCTTGACGCAGAGCACTGTCAATCAACGAAGGAGACGGCTTTTGCACAGAGGAGTGGTCACCGAAGTAGCAATCCCAAGCCAAATCGTAGGACGAAGGTTCGACCAAACCGACGTAGCCATGATTACCGATTGCAAGCACAGGCTTTCCGCACGCCATCGCTTCGAGTGCGACTCTCCCTGTTCCAATCACCAAATCACTGATGGCGTAATACGGCCGGACATCGGTTTGCTCCCCCACAATGTGAATATAGGGCTGCCCTGCGGCTTTATTCAGCACTTTTGCCAGCTCATGAACATGAATGGCCTGGGCACCTGAACCCACCACCACGATATGCAGGTTGGGAATTTCACTCCGAAGTGTTTTCGTTGCCCGCAACACCATGTTGCACACCGTCGCTTTTTGCCAAGCCAACCTGCTGACATACGTAACCACTGTGGCATCAGGCGGCAATGACGGCACATCAGCCCTACTTGCAATGCCAGACTGAAACTCTTCCATATCGACCCCATTGGAAATGAGGGTGGTTTTTACCCCTCGCTTTTGCCAGAATAGTTGGACAGGTTTGCTTACACTGATAACGGCTGAGCAGAGCTGGGCTACTTTTATCGCCTCATCCTTTGGGTAGTACGTTCCATGCAAGGTAAACACGACAGGAATGCCGAGCTCATTGGCTGCCGTAGCGGCAAGAAGGCCTGATGGTGTCTGATGCACATGGACGATGGTAATACAATGCTTTTTCATACATGCACGGTAACACTCGATCAGATGCTGTCTGCGTGCCTGGAGCGGCTCACGTGCGGATTCGATCGGTTCAACCAAAAAGCCTGCATCAACAAATTCCTGGTAGAAGGGGCCGTTGCCACCTGCATAAAACAGTTGGACGCCTTTTTTCCTCAATGCTTTACCCATGCTAAGAACATGTGTCTCCGTTCCGCCTGTCCTCAAATTGTCCAGCACCATCAATATCCGATCATTACTGCTAGTCAACTTTTTATCCTCCCTTCTTCCGATAATAGTGGGCCGAACGCTGCTCAGCGTGGGTGCGGTAATAATACAATGCTTCTGCGATATTGTTCACGCCTGCTCTCGCATTCAAAGCTTTGGCGATAAATTCGTAGTCTTCTGCACCCTCAATCCGGCGTGTCGGGCCACCAATCTGGTCAAACAATCTTCCTCGAAACATACAGGTTCCGTGACAGACGCAGTGTCCCCCGTTTCCGTATACTTTGCGAATGTCATCGCCGTACTTGATCCATCCAGCGAGCTGCTTTTTTTCCGGATTGTCGGACGAAAACGCATAGTAACTCGTACCGACCAAATCGACCTGGGGATGATTTTTCAAGTATTCAACCTGCCGCGAAAGACGCAGGATATGGGAGAAATCATCCGAGTCCTGAATCGCGATGAACTCGCCTCTGCTTAGGTAATGCCCGACGTTGATGGCACCCGCAAAGCCAATATTGCGAGAGAGCTCATGAATCAGCACCTGATTCTCTCTTGGAAAAAACCTTTTACTCTCTTCCAGCCATTCTCTGGCCACTTGTACGGAATGATCTGTTGATGCATCATCGATCAGGATAATCTCCCAATTTTCATAGGTTTGCTGAAGGATGCTGTCCAAGCATTCACGTATATAAGCAGCCCTGTTGAAATTGGTAATGACAACACTTACCAGACCTTCTATTCGCTCTATTGCCAATTGAATTTCCTCCTTCCAGTCTTCTTGTTTTCACATCGCATCCTCGCTACCGTCCGTTCGCCAGAAACTGCAAGGCTTCCACGTGGTCACCTGCAATCTGTTCGACGGCAGGGGGCATTCCGGAGCTGGCGAAGTGTTTTTCTGGCCGGAGTCGGTTGGAGGTGAAGCTGTTCACCTGATGAACCAATTCCATCTTTACACCTGCCTGTGCGTATACTGCTTGTGCTTTTGGCGGGCAAAGCAGTATGTCCCACCCGAGCGGAGCAACCGCTTCCCTGCGTAAGGCAAAGGGGACAGTCACCATAGATCCGATACCCAAATCCTTACGATTCAAAGCCAAGTTGAGAGCATGGCGACAAGCCACAAAAACGTTGTCTGCACAAGGCTGATTCAAAAATACAGAAACATCATTCAGGGCCACATCCACGCCGCACTCGCAAGCGAGAACAAATGGGTACAGATCATGAGCGGTCATAATCGTATCCGCATCGACAAACAGCAGAATGTCGCCTTTTGACAGACTTGCCCCAATTGCTCGTCCTGTATCAACACCCAATGCATATGGAAACTCTACGGTCGTCGCTCCGCATTCACGAGCAAGCCGTGCTGTCTGATCAACCGAGCCATTGACGACCACAATAATTTCAACTGGCTCCAACCGAAGAACTTCACGGATCACTTGCTGGATCGTCGCTGCCTCATTCAGGGCCGGAATAATTACAGATACCGTTTTCCCACTGTAAAGAGTTGTTTGTCGCAAAGGCCATTTCCCTACCTGCGTAACGGGCATACCACTGTTTTTACCACTCGCATTCTCTGCTATATCTCTTCGCCTGCCTCCATCGGACAGTCCGCCGCGAAAAGGAAGACGCGAGACGAGATCAAGCTGTTCGGCAATCACCAGCTTTTCATATAAAGAGAGCTCTTTGAGCAACGAACCGTGAAGCTGTGGCAAAAACATCCGTTCTTCCGTCCCCGTTCCAATGGCTTGCGCGATAATGGACAGTCCACTCACAACTGCCCGCTTGTGCGCTTGAGCAGGCTGTGCCAATTGTTCCACTCCGATTTTGGAAAGTGCCTCTCTGGTCATGGCGTGAGGGGTGTCCAGCAAGGAAGCTTCACGCAGGTCAGAGCGACCGAAGAGGTTATTTACCAGCAAGGAAAAACTGTGGATGGGCCGTGGCTTTGTCATCCTCCTGTTCCGAGGATCATGCTGGGACAAAACGACCTGTGCATTTCCATATAAAATCGGGAACAAAAATCGCTGCAATCCAGACAGCGAATCGACTTGTTCTTCGCCGAGAAAAAGCAGAACACTCCCTCTTGCATGCTTGGCAGCCTCTCTCCGCCAAGCGAACAGATTCCCAACTGCTTCTGCAAGAACGACGCGCACACCGGAGCCAAGTTCCAGAGTCCTTTTCGAAATCACGATAATCTCCAGAGGTGCAAGCTGTTTACATGCGGCAATCAGCTTTGGCAGATGATCTGTGCCATGCATGGCAGGAATGAGAATGGATAGGGGCACGAGGCCCCTTCTCCTTTGCTGCCCCACCATTAGACGACGCGCACATACGTGATACGATCCAGTTGAAATACCACTGTTTGACCACCGCCATAGCCTGGCTCACTTGCTGCACGCACGGTTAATGTCGAATTGGTCACGCCGAGCAACTCACCGGAAGTCACATCGAATCCAGTTACAACCTGTACACTATCACCTATAAACGTTCTCAATTTCTGTACATAGTTCATTTGTCTTCTCCTCCTTACACCGCATGGACATAATTAATTTGCGTGAAACGAATCAGCACACGTGTGCCGCTTGACTCTATAATTTCAGCATAGTCCCGGCCAACCTCATCCAGGACCCCAGTAACACTTCCTGCATCTGTTCCCAGCTCGACGGTTTCATGCAAATAGCGCAGCAGCACTTTCCGAAAAGAATCGCGTTGCAAATCACTGTGGTTTTCTTGCAGAAATGCGGCGAATTCTTCTGTATACAGCTCTTTGCGAAGCGAACAGCGAACAGCTTCTTCCTTGTCAGTTTCGACTTCTTCGTCTCTTTGGTCTTTTCCCCAAATGAGACCACGCAGCCCCCGAAAATACTCTTTCAACTCTTTTTCATTCACAATTATTTTCATCTGGTCACTCTCATCTCCTTGATCCTACTCTTTTGATTTTTTTTCGCCGCTTGTACACGGTATACAAGTAAGTTCAAAAACGTACTAGGACAACGGTGCATTTTTTTGATTTTAATGAAAAGTTCACCGAGTTTTTACCGAAAAACAAAAAAAGACTGCGAAAAGTATTCGCAGTCCTTCCTCGATATTCTACAACTCTTTCATTGTTACGTACTGTTGTTTGTCTAACTCCTTGCCGCCTGAGCCTTTTCGTCCCTGTTTTTGCCTAACTCATGCTTGATGAACAAATAGCTCTCAATCTCTCGAAGGAGGTAGAACAGCGAGGCACGCGTCTCGAATTCCTCTCGCGTTCGCGGCAAATCTGCTGCCTTGATCTCCTCTTGCATCACGCGCAGCTGGTCGATAAAGCGGTAGGCAGTATTGCCCGGATGTACCGAGTCGCTGATTCGCTCAAGAAAATCTGCAATCCGATGGCTCTCTGTTACCTGATGATCCAAGGAAGAGACGATCGGCATCATGCGTTCCAATAGCTCGAACTGCTTTTGTCGCATCACAAAATACTCGTAGTACGAATCGTTGCGGCGGCCCAATCGATTGCCAACATCTCGCGAGGCTAAGCGAATTGCCGTTTCCAATACCCCTGTTGTCTCAATTAATTCTTTCCCGTCCCAATCACTTTCGCCGTGACGCAAGTAGTAGCAGAACTCCCGCAAGATTTTGCTGAACAGCTTCTCCACCTTTACTTGCATCCCTTTTAGCTCTTTATCGAGACTCGGCATGTACAGATTGACCAGTAGGGCTACGCCCACACCGATGACGAGCAATGCGACCTCATTCAGCAAGAGCATCCCGTCGATTCTCTTGGAAGAATACAGATGCATGAGCACAACCATGCTGTTGACGAAGCCTTCCTGAATGCCAAAACGCACCGCGAGCGGCAAGAAGAGCAAAATGAAAAGGAGAATGGCAATCGGCGTATAGCCCATAAGGGAAAACAGGCAGACACCGATTCCCAGACCCAATAAACTGGCGAGAATCCGATTCCACGCTGTCTGAAACGATTGCTTCACTGTTACCTGAATACACAAGATCGTAATGATCCCCGCAGAAGAAGCATACATCAAGCCCAGCTGCTGGGCGATCAGAATCGAGATAGCCGTTCCAATGGCTGTTTTTAGCGTACGATAACCAATTTTAAACTTGAGAAAGCCCAGTCTTGTTCCCCTCCGCTGTCAAAAATGCTTTCCTGTTTACTTTAACAAAAAGTGTCCGGGAACCAAAGACAAGAGTTCGTAAATTTTCACAGGAATGTCGGCGCGGGAGTTGTGTTGCAAATTAATGCCGCTCCTGCTGCTGGTCGTAAATCATTTTGAGCAACTCAGCGATTTGTGCACGGGTAACGGTTGCATCCGGTTCGAAATTCGTTGCTGATTTTCCCTTGAAGAGATCGTGAGCAGAGAGAAGAGTAGCGGCTGGTATATGCTGCGGTTGCAAGTCCTGGTAAGGAGACTTGAATAGTTCAGGCTTGTCCAGAAGGTTATTGTATCCCAACATCCTCGCTACCATATCGGCTACTTCTGCGCGTGTAATCATTCGGTCTGGCTCAAAATTTTTGCCTGACTTTGGAATCAGCTTGTACTCAACGTTTTTTTGAATGGCAGCGTAGCTTGGATGTGAGGAAGGTACGTCAGCAAAATCATGAATGAACCGTTCTTCATCGCTGTCGAAGGAAGGTCGCAGATTTCGGAATTCCCTCTCATCTGCCATCTGGGCCATAATCATGGCCATTTCCCCACGTGAAACCTCTTTTTCAGGTCCTAACTGGCCGTCTATAACCGTCATCCACCCCCTGCGAAGCGCAAATTCAAGCTCTGCCTGTTGCGGATGCTCATCGATGTCGCTCGGTGCTTGCTTTTTTTGCGCTTCAACAAAGCTGTACCATTCACCGGTACCTGCTTTCACAATCCCGTTATCGCCAACGTACCGATAGACAAGAAACGGTTCAGACTGCTTCGCCGATTTCCACTCTGGAACAGGCTGATGGTAGGCAAGCTGAAACTTTTGCTGCTCTTTGATTACAGCTTTCGCTTTTTGTTGTTCAATATGCTGTACTTTTGCCTTGGGCAATAGCCGTGTTTCCAATCGAGACCTTTTGTTCAGTGACTCAGCTACCCCTGTCTCCGGATTGACCTCGACTCGGAAGGTTTCATCCTCAACCGGGATACCATTGACCAACATGCCGAATTGAATATTGTAATGCTCCCCATTATCGGCATAGCTTTGCAGAGTCTCCTTCGAAGGTTCCTCCTCTATGAGATAAATTTCTCCCAGCTGATCGTCCAAGAGCGATTTTACAAGTTCCGTAGCACTTTCTTCGGCTTGCTCCCACGTGGTGACCATCTTTTTGGGAGTTTCTTCAAATTTACCATTTGGATTTACTTGATAACCGACCAATTCTCCCCGATCATTAATATCCACTTCCACCTCGTCTGATTTTTTCCCTCCATTTTGTGGCATGAAATCAAAACTCCAGTGGCGTTCAGAGATTCCACCTGGTCCTGAACTCGAGCCCCCGCCGCTGCTGCCGTCAAAACGATAGTTGCCAGGCAGCCTTTTCACGTATTGTTCTGCAAGTTTTTGTGCCTCTTCTTTTGTAATCAGCCGTTTTTCTGGTGTTTCTTTGGAGAACGTATCCCCCAATGGCTTGATTGTTTTTTTGCTTGCTGCTTTTCCAAATAAATTGATGACTTCTCCAGTCGTTGCCTCGACCAGTTGCGGGTCCTCATTCTGGAACCCGTAGACGAGCTCGTAAGTGCCAGGTCCCTGCTGATAGTTATCCGTCATCCCTGCCAAATCCTTGTACACAAGGGATGGGCTTGCTTTCTCCTCCCATTTTTTCTCTGCTTCGGCTATCTCTATGACTTTCGTTGCTTCCGGGAGCTTTCCGTCGTACCATTCCCGGTGAAAGCTGATGACTTCCCCACTCCTGTCCAAGATGATTTGAAAACCATTTCCCAGAAAAGGGATCTCGTTGACCATGCGAGTAAAACGGACAACTTGTCCCTGATTTCTGAAATAATAATCGTCTTGTCCCGCGTATTCATTCGGTTTGGATAAACGACTCCGCTCCTCTTCGGTTGTCACTTTTTTCAGAAACTGCGTCGCTGCTCCCATTGCCTGTTCTTCCGTAAGCTTATTTTTTGTGCCTCCGAGTTGTTCGTCATCTAAATAATTGGAATAACGAGACAATTGTCCAGAAACAGCGTCAATCGTCACATAAATACTTCCGACCTTGTTTTTTTCCCAAGTGAGATTCCAATAGGATCGTCCTGAATAATAGTAATCATCGTCCGGATTTGTCATTCTGGCGCTTCTCAGCTTATAGCCCCCCGGAATTGTCACCCACTTTTGGGCATATTTAATTGCCTCTTCCTGCGAAAGCATTTTCTCGGCTGCATGCACGATGGGTGCAAGGCCCTCGACACCTGCTGTTGCGAATACAGACGACATCAGAATGGACGATGACACGCCTAGTGAAAGTCCCCACGATGTAGCACGTCTCAACACGGATCAACCTCTCCTCTCTTGTTATCGCAATATAACCTTATTTTACCATTAAAGAGAAGATATGTAGTCCCAAAAAAAGATCCGCCTATGCAACTATCTCGCACAGCGGATCTTTTGGGCTTATTGATTATACTTCCAGCTTTTTCGCCAGTGTTTCTACGTTCAATACGTTTCCTACGAGGAAGTTGCCGAATTCACCGAAGCGTGCGCTCACTTCGTCAAAGCGCATTTCGTAAACGATATGCTTGAATTCCAGCGGGTCGTTGGCAAACAGGGTAACGCCCCACTCCCAATCGTCGAAACCAACGGAGCCACCGATGATTTGCTTCACGCGGCCAGCGTAGGAGCGACCGATCAAGCCGTGGGAGCGCATCATTTCTTGGCGCTCCTGCATGGAGAGCATGTACCAGTTGTCTTGCAAATCACGCTTTTTGTTCATTGGATAGAAGCAAATGTGCTCCCATTTTGGCAGAATCGGATAAAGGCGGTCGCGCACGTGCGGATTCGCTTTTGGATCTTCGCCTGGGTTATGTACATAGTTGCTCAGCTCTACTACGGATACATACGAATAAGGAGCTTCTGTATAGGCAGCAAAGCGTGTTTTGTTGAACGCTGTTTTGATCTCATCGAGTTCTTGCATAGTTGGACGCAGGAACATGAACACGAGGTCTGCTTTGTGTCCGAGGATGGAGTAGACAGCCGTGCTGCCTTGGTTCTCGCCCTCATTCGCTTCCCATGTGCGGATCAATGCATTCAGCTCGTCCAACGCTTCTTGGCGTTCTGCTGCGGACGCTGCTTTCCACTTTTCCCAATTGATGGTGCGAAAATTATGATACGTATACCAACCTTCTAATGTAAGCAACGCTTCGTTTGCGCTCATTCTCAATCAGCTCCTTTGAAAAATCTGGTGACATTCTTGCAACATTCCCAGTATAGCATAAGGAACAAGTGCGTATTCGGAACAGATTCGTGAACAAGAAAAATGAAAACCAAGCGGTGCATTAACTGCCGCTTGGTTTCGTTCCTGCCAGTACGGAGGTTGTCAGCTTGCTCGCTGCTCCCTGATCCACAATGACTGTTACATCCCGATGCAATTGCAATAAGGAAGCTGGTACATCTGCTGTGGACTCTCCCTCCAACATCAATCGCACTGCCTCCGCCTTTGCCTCTCCACTTGCAAGAAGTACGACTTTTTTAGCGCCAAGAATCGTCTTGATCCCCATGGAAACAGCCTGAGTCGGAACCTGGTCCACACTATCAAAATAGCGGGCATTTGCTTCGATCGTGCTGTCAGTGAGCTGGACCACGCGTGTCAATGAGTCGGCAGGGGAGCCAGGCTCGTTGAAGCCAATATGGCCATTATTGCCGATCCCCAGCACCTGGATGTCGATCCCCCCTGCCAAACGAATCGCTTCCTCATAGCGGGCACACTCTGCCAAATGATCTGTCGTATTCCCAACTGGCACATGTGTTTTCTCCGCAGGAATATTGATGTGATTGAACAAGTTTTCTTGCATATACGAGCGATAGCTCTGCGGATGCGTCGAGGAAAGTCCGACGTATTCATCCAGATTAAAGCTGCTCGCTTGCGAAAAATCGATGTTCTCTGCTTGCGACAGCTTGATTAGCTCACGGTACATCCCTACTGGTGTGCCTCCGGTTGCAAGGCCAAAGACGGTCTTCGGATTTACTTTTACTTCGCTTACGAGCATTTCAGCAGCTTTTCTGCTGAGCTCCGTGTAATCTTTCACAATCACGAGCTTCATTACCAACCACTCCTATTCAATATAAGATACCTCTTAATACTTTCTCTCTAGGACAGCCTTCGCTGTTCTCTCTTTATATAAAAGGGCCTTTTCCTTGTTGCGCATCGTGATTGTCGTACTAATGACATCCAGTACATGCAACTGTGCAATTTTTGCTGCGAGAGAGCCGCCCTGCAACGGACCTTCTTGCGCTGCGGTCAGAAGTGTAATGTCTGCTACATTCGTAATCGGTGAGCGTCGATAGTGCGTCAGGCAAATGCAAGTTGCGCCTGCCTGCTTGGCGACTTTCAATGAATCAATCGTGTCTTTCGTACTGCCTGATACAGACAACCCGATTGCGACATCCCCCGGTCCCAGAGTCGCTGCAGCCATCGCTTGCAGATGCGATTCATTAAAAGCGTCCACTCGAAGCCCGATCCGCAAAAACGTGTACTTGGCATCCTGGGCTGTTACCGCTGACGTGCCTACCCCGTAAAAATGGATCGTGTTTGCTTTTTGCAATAGGTCTACACAGCGCTCCAACTGTTCGATCTGAAACAGGGCCGAGGTATCCCCGATCGCCTGTTGATTGGTTGCTGTTACTTTGTGCGTGATAATCTCCAGTGAATCGTCTTCTCCTACTTCGCCATGCAAGTTTTTGACTGGATTGACCAATTCCTGCGCCAATGCCAGCTTGAATTCCTGATAACCATGAAAGCCTATTTTCCTGCAAAATCGCAAAACGGTCGTCTCACCCACCC
Source organism: Brevibacillus sp. MS2.2 (assembly GCF_013284345.1). Taxonomy (NCBI): domain Bacteria; kingdom Bacillati; phylum Bacillota; class Bacilli; order Caryophanales; family Paenibacillaceae; genus Brevibacillus; species Brevibacillus sp. MS2.2. Next base: position 10,022 of record NZ_JABSUZ010000057.1, on the reverse strand, counting down.
CCGCCTTTTCTGCAAGGTCAATCACTGATGAATAAATCACGCTGTCTGTCTGTTGTAAGACGATATGGGCAACCTTTTGCTCCGATTTCGTAAAGGAGGGAAGGAGACTCTGAATATGCAAAAGCGTATTTGTCTTTGTGATGGTAGCTGTCAATGGATGGGACAGCTCCTCTTGCTGTTTCACCATATAGCTTGCTCCCCCTTGAAAAAAGTCAGGATTTTCATAGTTGTTTTTACCCAAAACAAAAAAGCTGTATTTCTACAGCTATTATATCAAAAAAGGAGTTATCCGCCATATTTATATTTTCTAGTGGAGCAATTCTCCAAAACATCAAAATGGGGTAAGCAAAATGGCCGGACATGTTGCGACCCGAAAAAATCCACTCATTGCTGCTGGAAGCAGAACCAGATCGAGCGTCACGATTTCCCCTGCACCCAACGTCACTGTTCCTCTCGCTTCACCACTCCCCATCGCGTTGGCTACAACTAAGTAGGTGCCAGGAGCAAGACCAGTTACCTTGTACCTGCCGAAGCTGTCTGTTTGGACGACCACAGTCGCCCTATTTGGTTGATTCACCGTTTGCACATACACGGTCGCTCCAGCAACTGGCAAGCCTGTCAAACCGGATCGAACCGTTCCTTGTATCGTACCTGCTTGAGAAAGGCGGATGATAATAAAGATCGTTTGGTTCGGCAAAACGACTGCTTCTGCCTGACCGGTACCAATGCCCGGGATGGTCCCGATAACGGTATACGTGCCGGGAGCCACATTAACAAAATGGAATGTTCCATCCGGCTCAGCCAAAATATTTTGCAGGCGAATCTGGTCTGCATGAAATAACGACAATTGAATATTGTTTCCGCTTGCTTGCGTGCCATCCGGCAAGAGGACGATCCCTGATATGGTTCCCACGATTGGCAGCAGTTCGACCGTTGTTACCGTCGTCTGCCCGTTTAGGACTGTAACTGTGCTGTAATGCGTGCCAAAGCCATCTGCACTTGCTATGACATTGTAAACTCCCGCCGTCAAGCCATTCACCTGGAATTGCCCGCTCTGATTTGTTACGGTGTTTGCAATAAATTGGCCACTGGCAAACAGTTGCACATTAACAGCCGCTCCAGTGATAGGGAGTCCCGTCAACTGATTGGTCACCTGCCCAAAAATGTTGCCCGACAGAGCAGACATCGTAAGGATGACTCCGCTTATTGTCTGTCCAGCCGTGACCGTGATGCTTTGTGTTGCGATTGCGTAGCTATCTTCACTTGCACTAATCAGATACGTTCCAGGCGGAAGATTACCAACAGAGAAATTGCCCAGGTCATCTGTAATCGCACTGCCGAACAATGTCCCGTGTGAATCCTTCACCTGTACCAATGCATTGGGAACAACGCCTCCACCAGCAGCCTGTACCTGACCTGTTACAGCAGCCGGAAAAGGGGGGAGCCCCACTTCAATCGTAGTGGTCTGTCCGGAAAAGATCGTCGCACCAACAGGCTGGGTGGTGTAGTTTTGAGCGCTAATCGCAAGTGTATAGGTTAAGGGAGCCAAGCCGTCGATTTTAAACTGACCGAGACCGTCCGTAATCGTCCGAGACAACAAGTTGTTTGTGCCAGGGAAAAAGATCAACACTTCCGCCCCTACCAGTGGCGTACCATCAAGCGCATCCCTGACGGTACCCTGCAAAACACCAGGATTCGGGTCCAGTGGGATATTGACTGTAGCTGTGCCCCCAGGAGCTACATCAAAGGAGACACTCTCCCTCTGATAGCTTTCGTTTCTCGCCAAAAGGGTGTAATTTCCAGCCACAAATCCATCCATGAAGTAAATTCCCTGAGCGTCTGTCTGCGTCGAAAAGAGAATCGTGTTATTGTTGCCCAGCAAGCGAACGAGCGTATTCGGCAAAGGAGTGCTGAGAAGGGCGTCACTAATTTCACCTGTGACATTTGCAGGCAGATTCGGCAAAGAAAAATCAAGACCAGTAGTCGCTCCCAATCCGACCATAGCTGTTGAAGCCTCAGCAGCGAATCCACTAGCACTTGCAATCAGTGTATAGCTCCCCGGGGAAAGTCCACTCACCATATACTGACCCTGCGCATTTGTCAGGACAATAGCCAGTATCGTTCCAGACGGACTTCCTAGTCGAACTGTAATAACCGCACCACCAATCGGTGAGGCCGTACCTTCTTCTCGCACTGTACCAGCTATTCCACCGGGCAACTCGTTTAATGCAAAGCTTAATACGGACGCCGCCCCCGCTTGTATCTGTGCGCCAGCTACATCGCTTGCATATCCAGTCGCATTGACATTGACGGTGTATCCTCCAGGAGCCAGCCTATCAAGCGAAAAGTTACCAGTTGCATCTGTCAGTACGGAACCCACAGCGGCACGGGTGCTGTCGAAGACGATTACCGTTGCACCAATGATCGGCAAGCCCGTCTCCAGATCAGTCACAACGCCGGATAATCTGCCGGGATTGGGAATTAATGCCTGCTGAAAGTTGGTAGTAATGCCCCCTTGCAAAATAACCGCCTGCGAGACGGATACAAAATTCAGTGCAGAAACAGTAACATTTACGACACCCGGCGGAAGCTTCTCTGCCAAAAAATTGCCTTGATCGTCTGTCAATAATTGAGCAAGCACAACACCATGGGCATCCGTAATGAGCACGGTGCTTCCCGGAATCCCGAATCCCGTCATCTGATTAGTCACTACACCCGAGATAGCCGCAGGCAAGTCAGGTAACGTAACGGTCGTTGGAGTTGCGGTATTCGCCGTCACGATCACGCCAATACTTCCTACGGCATAGCCAGGCGCTGACGCGATAACGGTGTAAACGCCAGGAGAGACACTCCCAATGAAAAATACACCCGATCCATTCGCGAGCAAGCTCTGTTTCACGGCCTGATTGCTATCTATCAGCTTGACGCTGATTTCACTTCCCGTAACAGGTACGCCCAAGCTGTTTATGACACTACCAACGATGGACCCAGGCAAAGGCAAGAGCGCCACACTTGCCCCTGTCGTTTCTCCACTGACTACATTGGCCCCTACTGATTGATCAGCATAGCTAGGCGCACTTACCGTGACGGTATAAGCGCCCGGCAACAGATGTTGAATCAAATAGCTGCCCGTCTGGTCGGTACTTGCTGTAGCCACTACATTTCCGTTACTTATCGAACGAATCAGTACAACGGCGCCTGCAATGAATACCGCGGGATTCGTCGCGTCCGTCACCTGTCCACTAATCCCGCCTGCATTCGCCTCAAGAGTAAAGTCTACTCCGGTCTTGTTTTCACCGGGTCCAAGTGTAACACCAACCGAGCCTGTAACATATTCAGGGGCACTTGCCACCACGACAACTGATCCGGCAGGCAGGTTGCCAATTGTATAGGCCCCGTTTGAATCCGTATAGCCGAAGCCTATTGTCGTCTCATTCAAATCCAGGACACGGACAACGGCATTGACAATCGGCTGCATACCCGTGTCTTGCACCGTTCCAGAAATACTGCCCGGATTCGGAATAAGCGTAAAGGAAACGTTGGCCGTCTGCCCAGGCTGTACGATCTCCCCAACAGATTGAACAGCGTAGCCAGGAGCGGTAGCTAGAAGGATATAAGAGCCTGGTGCGATCCCTGAAAATGAAAATGCCCCATTTCCATCTGCGACGACTGTGCCTCTCAACAGGTTATTGATATCAAACAATTGAATGGTGGTTCCCGGTACGATAGGTGCTACTGTCCCGCTAATAAAACCGAAATCCTGATTGAGCTGAAGCTGGACTGGAGTCGTTGTATTCGCGAGCACAAGGGCTCCGACATGATTGGACTGAAAGCCATCCGCTGAAGCACTGATGACGTATTGACCTTGCGTCAAGCCCGTGATAACAAAGCTTCCTTGACTATCGCTGTATACCGAATGCACGACGGAGCCATTGAAATCGAGTGCATTTACTTGTGCACCGGCAATCGGTTGTAAAGTCCCTGCAGCAAGCACCTGTCCTTGGATCTCACCCGGACTGGCAAACAACGCCAAGCTGACAGGCGTATTTGTGTTGGCAAGTACAGTAGCGGAAGCACTGTTCGTTTCATAATTGGTTGCACGGGCGGTAATGGTATAAACGCCGGGTGCAAGCCCTGTGATCCCGTAATTGCCAGACAGATCGCTATTTGCATGGGCGACGATTGCCCCTGCTTGGTTCAACACGCTAACCACGATCGAAGCACCTGCTATCGGCAGACCCGAGGTAGCATCAAAAATCGAACCTGATATGCTTCCAGGCAAGTCTTCCAGCTGTACATTCACCATTGTTGTCGTCAATGAGGTAACGATTGCCCCTGTGATCACTGTCGTTTGATTCGGAGCAGATCCGATGACTACGTACGCCTGCGGTAGCAGATTAGGTACTACATACTGTCCGTTCCCATCCGTCAATACAGTAGCGACAACAGCACCTGCTGCCGTATTTTCCCTAATGATGACAGTGGCACCCTGAATTGGCTGATTGCCGCTGTCGACCACCTGTCCTGCGATTGATCCCGGAGAAGCTTGCAGGACAAAAGCAAGGGACGATATTTCCTGAGGAAGCACAGTTGCCCCCAACACAACAGTAGAATAACCAGAAGCCGAAGCGGTTACGGTATACGTGCCTGAGGCCAAGTGCGGGAAGGAAAAAGTGCCAGCGCTGTCGGTAATGGTCTGCACCACAGGAATAGTACCCTTCATAACAATGACAGTGGCATTACCAAGCGGATTGCTCCCTGTGTCCGAGACAGTCCCATTCAATACCCCTGCCAGTTTTTCCAATTCGAGGTCAACCGGTGTAGTAGCTCCAGCATTGATCTCGATCCCAACTGTTTGGCCCGCATACCCCTCTGCCGCAACCGTAAGGACATAGGTTTCCGGACCTAGCAAGGATAAAGCGTAGTCTCCATTCGCGTCGGTTAATGTCTCTCCTACAGCAATTCCCGAACGAGTGACCACCTTGATACTCGCATTCGGGATTCCCTCACCCGTTTGCGCATCGGAAATGGTTCCACTTACCGTTCCAAATGCAGTCGTCAATGAAAAATCAAGTACTTTGGCATCACCCGCTTGCAGACTGATTCCAGCTAATTGTGTGGAAAAGCCCGCGGCACTGACACGAATTTGATAAACACCTTCTGCGAGCTTTGTCAGCAGATACGTACCAGCTCCATCTGTTGTCGTTTCCGTCAGTGTAATACCTGTCTGGTTCAGCACTTCCACCAATGCCCCGGATATCGGTATGCCACCCGGACCTGTCACCAGACCCGAGAGCTGGGCAACCGAAGTTTGGAGTACTACATTTTGTGTAGTCGCCTGGGCTCGAATGACATTGATTGCGACTGTGGCTGGCCGGAATGTATCCGCACTGACTGCAAGGGTGTAGGAACCCGGCACGACATTGGTAAACTGATAGGTCCCCCCTCCCCCAGTCACTGCCTGGTTTACGGTCACGCCTGTCGTATTAATGAGCTTTACCACTGCCCCCGAGATGGGTGCCAACCCGGTATCTGTTATCGTTCCATTCACCTGACCCGGACTCGGAGGAAGCAAAATGTCTGCTCTTGTGGTCTGGCCTGCCAAAACGCTCACGAACTGGATTTTGGGGTCATAAGTTGGCGCGGTCACCGACACAGAATACAGACCAGGAGCCAATCCAACAAACGAATAGGCACCATCTGTGTCTGTTGTCGTCGTTCCGATTAGTACAGGAATCGAATCATACAGCGCGACCTGCGCACCTGCTACAGGCAAGTTCGTGGACTGGTCAAGCACCACACCAGCAACACTTCCAGCCAAGTTAACCGTGATGACAATATTATCCTGAACAGGAGAAAGCGTCCTGCCAGAAAAGCTGTCTACGCCTGTGACTGTCGCTGTGTTTAAACGCCGCGTTCCGCCTGGAGAGACCGCGAAAACCCCATTGACCGTAAATGACAAACTGGCAGTAGATCCAGCGGCCAAATTGCCGATCGTCCAGCTTAGTACCTTCGTGAGGGGATTGTAGATGACAGATCCGATATTGGTTGCGTTTACCGTAAAAGCCGTAACCTGATCCAGCTCGATCAAGTCGTTGACAACGACTGTCGTTGCTTGGCTCTTCCCGGTATTGGTGACAATGATCGATCCCGCCCATTGCGACAGTTGTCCTGTGGTAACGACGGCTGGTCCTGCTGTTACCTGCTTATCAATGGCAAGGCTGGCTCGAACGTCTCCCGTCGCCACCGTAGTCGTATTGCTCAAGGAATTGACAAAGCTTAAGCCTTCACTGGTCCGCAGAGAGTCCTTGTTGTAATTGTTGTCATTGGCAGAGGTAAAAGGAAGGAAACGAAGGGAGGTAAGAGAAGTAACACCAATCGTTGAAAAAAAGGTAGCAGCCGGCATGACGAGGTCAATGAAGTAATCAGGAGTACCGCTAAAATTTGAACCGTCATTGGTCAGCCGCACACGAGCCGTGTCAAAATTGATAATTGGCGCTTGCCAGTTCGGCGCTCCACTGCCGTTTGTCCCCTCCGCTTGATCCGTCCACGAATTGAATTCAACTACCGTGTTTTGAATCAAGGCAATCTGGTTGCGTAAACCTTGCACCCCCAGCATCCACTGATACGTGCCAGCGACTCCGGTTGTATTGATCAAGTAGCCCCAGGCATAGTTTTGAAAGCCTGTTTTTTGCGAATTTCTTGGGTCTTCGTTGACTCTCATCCGAAAATAGAGAGACGTTCCATCGTAAGCCAAAAAGGCAACCGGAAACGTAGAGTTTCCTACCAAGTCGACAGAACCGGGACTTTCATCGTTCGGGACGTCCCCAAATGGACTTCCGCCGAGGGTAAACGGGATGAATTGACTGTCAGAAGGATAGGCCATTTTTCTTCCTCACCTCTCCCCTCTAACATATGTGCATAGAGTGATATGGCCCCCGCCCTTCCGTTGCTAATTGGCTTGTCCGTGCCCGTCCAAACAAAAAAAGGGCTTTCACCCGCAAATATTTCTTGCGAGGAAACCCTCTTCCTTCCTGTATGGCCTACCTTACATAAATACGCGATAGCCAAGCAGAATAACCAGCACCAAAACGACAATACAGCCGATGAAGAAGCCGATGCTGCCTTCTTGTCGCTTTGCTTTGCCCAAGGACATTTCCATCAAACCGAAGGCAATAACTGCGATGATGCCCTTCACGTAGTAATAGAAATCCGTTGCGTGACCCACGAAAAGCATCCAAGCTCCCGATACAAGAATGATGACCATCATGAGTCTGAGCAGCATATGTACGATCTTGCCTGCTTTTGCTTTACCCACGCGATACAGGATGTAGGCAACGATCAAGAGCACGAACGCAACTTCCCAGCTACCCACATGCGCTTCAATTAACGCTTTGTACGGCAAAAAATTCAACCCCTTTACTCCTAAATTCAATCTTGTCCATTATACCAGAAGAAGGGGAAAAATGCTGATGTCCCAATGCGTGGCAGTATTGTGACCAGGCTTTTTGGGGGATGAACAAGAGGCTACCTGTGATCGGTAACCTCTTGTTTCTAGCAAACGATCCTATCGCAGCAAAAATCCGTCTTTCAGCGGGTCCGAAGGGTCAACGACAAATTGATGCAGACCTGTGATGAACGCCTTGCCTTCTATGCTCGGGATGACAGCCGGATAACTCCCCACCTGCGTGGTTGCTACCACCTTGCCGATAAACTGGCTCCCGACAATTCCTTCATGCACAAACGATTCTCCAGCAGCCAGCTTCCCTCGTGCATGCAAGGTGGCTACGCGAGCCGCAGTACCTGTACCACATGGGGAGCGGTCGATCTGCTTATCGGCGAAAATTGTCACGTTGCGCAGGTCTGATCCTTCCACTCTCGGCTTATCCGAGATAATCACCCCGTAAATTCCTTTGAGCTCAGGCTCCAACGGATGAACCACCTCCATTTTCGCCTCGATTTGATCCTTGATTCGTCTGCCCCACTCTTGCAGCTCGGCCAATTGTTCGATATCCACCTGAACCCCGATATCTTCTGCCTGTACGACTGCATAGAATGCTCCTCCAAAAGAAATGTCCACTGAAAAAGCACGTCCGCCCCATTCAATAGGAACATCTTGTGCCAAGACAAAGGAAGGGACATTTTCAAACGAGACGGAATGGACCAGCGATTCTTTCACAGTGGCGTGTGCAATGATTCTTCCTGCCGGACTGTCAATCACAATAGGCTCTGTTGGATCTTCCAGCCGAAGTACTCCCGTCTCAATGGCAGCCGTCACTACCGCAATGATTCCATGTCCGCACATGGTACTGTAGCCCTCGTTATGCATGAACAGCACTCCAAATGCCGCATCTGGGCTAACGGGCTCTGTCATGACACAGCCGTACATACCATGATGCCCGCGCGGTTCATACATGAGTACCCGCCGGATATGATCCAGCTCCTCCCGAAAGTATCGTCGCTTCTCCAGAATCGTCTCGCCCGCGAGCGGTGGGATGCCGCCTGTTATGATGCGCAGCGGTTCCCCCCCGGTATGGGCCTCGATCGTCGTAAACAACTGATTGAAGTGCATAACATCCTCACCTTTTTATGCGATTGGCGAAAAGCTCGATGGATCACCACGCGTATTTGATCGCGCATGTTTTCGTCGTACTGTAGAAATCAAGCGCCGCCTGCCCCTGCTCCCGTGTATGTGAGCTGGATAGCTTCATGCCGCCAAATGGAGCCTGGTATTCCACACCTGCCGTCTCCTGATTGACACGAACCATCCCCGCTTGCGCCACATCCAAGAAGCGATGGGCACTCGCCAAATCTCGGGTGAACAGCGAAGCGCTCAGTCCGTATACAGATTGGTTGCACAGCTCCACCGCCTCGTCAAAACCGTCAGCTGTCAAAAGCACAGCCAATGGTCCGAACACTTCCTCCTGAACGAGCCGATGATTGGCAGCGACACCCTCGACAATTTGAGGGCGGATGTAATAGCCTTGCTCCTCTTTTGCATATGATGGGCTTTGGGCAATGACTGTCGCTTCCTCATTAGCCAATGCGATGAACTTCCCAACCGTCTCATACTGTGCAGCCGAGGCAACAGGACCCAAATACGCTTCCAGATCGCTGGCATCTCCTACCCGGCACATCTCCATAGCCGATTGCAGCCGCTCGACCAGAGGCTGGTAAATCGCCTTCTCTACAATGATCCTGCTGGTAGCCGTACATTTTTGACCAGCCGAACGAAACGCGCCGCTGAGCAAAATCGGAACGGTTTTATCCAGATCCGCATCAGCCAAAACGACTGCCGCATTTTTTCCGCCCATTTCAGTCTGATATTTCATATTGCGACCCGCGCACGCGATGGCAATCTGTCTGCCTGTTTCCGATGAGCCTGTAAAGCTGACCGCATCGACTTCGGCTTCATTCGTGAGGGTATTGCCGATCTCGCGGCCCTTGCCAATCACCAGATTCAGCACACCCGCAGGCAGCTTCGTTTCCGCAAATATTTCAGCTAGTCGTGTCGCTGTAAGAGAACCATTTTCCGCCGGCTTCCAGATGACTGTGTTCCCGCAAATGAGTGCAGGAGCGATCTTCCAGATAGGGATCGCAACGGGGAAGTTCCATGGTGTGATGACCGCCACGACTCCGAGCGGGACACGACGGCTGTATTGCAAAACGTTCGTATCTGAAGAAGGAATCAGGTTGCCGTTGGAACGCATCCCTTCCCCGGCATAATAGCGTAACAGACTGACCCCGCGTGCCACTTCTCCGCGCATCTCGCCAAGCTGCTTGCCCATTTCCCGGCTTGCCAGTTGTGCCAAGCTGTCTGCATTTGCCTCTAAAGCGGCAGCCATTTGAAAAAGGATTTCGCCACGAGCCGCACCCGTTTGTTGTGCCCAGCCGATCTGTGCGGCACGAGCTGCTTGTTCAGCGGCAAAAACATGTGACCGATCAGACAGATGCAAAAAGCCGACTTCTTCTGTGATACACGACGGGTTTTTGACCGTTAGTTCCTTCCCTGACGGCGTCAT
>NZ_JABSUZ010000056.1:0-29926 GCF_013284345.1 Brevibacillus sp. MS2.2 | reverse complement strand
CTTGGCCGCATGCTTGTCAATGGCGCCATAATCAAGAAAACCGCCTTTGCAAAACGTTGGATGGAAGTACGTTTCCAATACCATATTTTCACTCATGGTGAAATCAAGAACCAATCCTCGTTTATGTCGGTCTTCAGGAATATGAGACAATCCTGATTCCGAGATGTTTCGCGGATTTTGATTCGTAATTTCTTTGCCATTAAGAAGGACACGCCCACTTGTTGCTTTACGCAAGCCAGTTAATACTTCAATCAGTTCACTTTGGCCGTTTCCGTCGACTCCAGCAATTCCGAGAATTTCACCAGCGCGAACCTCTAAGCTGAGATTGTTCAGTGCATTCACACCTCGGTTACCCATCGCAGTCAAGTTCTCTACAGCCAAGATTGTTTCTTTTGGTTTTGCTTCCGTTTTATCCACGCGGAAGTTTACTTCACGACCAACCATTTTTGCAGCCAAGTCGTCTGGATTCGTATCTTTTACCAATACGGAGTCAATGACTTTTCCTCGACGAATGATCGTAACCGCGTCACATACAGCCATAATTTCTTTTAGCTTGTGTGTGATCAGGATAATCGTCTTACCTTCTTTTACCAAGTTATGCATGATCTCGATAAGTTCATGGATTTCCTGCGGCGTCAATACAGCCGTAGGCTCATCAAAAATCAAGATGTCCGCGCCGCGATAAAGCGTTTTCAAAATCTCTACGCGCTGCTGCATCCCTACGGAGATATCCTGGATTTTTGCTCTCGGATCAACTTTGAGCCCGTATTGATTCGACAGTTTTTCTACCGCTTTCTCAGCGCTTTGAATATCTATCTTCAACCCGTTTTTCGGTTCATTTCCTAGCACAATGTTTTCAGTGACTGTAAATGTTTCTACGAGCATAAAATGTTGGTGAACCATTCCGATACCAAGTTCGTTTGCAACCCTTGGACTGGTGATCTGTACAACTTTCTCGTTAATCAGAATTTCGCCTTCATCCGGCTGATATAGACCGAACAAGATATTCATGAGTGTGGACTTACCTGCGCCATTCTCTCCAAGCAGCGCATGAATTTCACCTTTACCTACAGACAGTGTAATACTGTCATTCGCAACAATGCCTGGGAACCGTTTTGTGATCCCTCTCATTTCAACCACTTTTTTTACCGAGTTCATGCATGCTCACCCCATTTTTCGGGTCTATTGTGAAGGTAAAGGACAAGGCCAGTAGCTCGAACCAGCCTTGTCCATTTGCAGCTTCCTTAGTTTTTACTTGTCAGGAACTGTGATTTCGCCTTTAACGATTTTTTGCTTGTATTCTTCAACCAGCTTCAGTACGTCTTCAGGAACGTTCTTCGTGGAAGTGTCAGCCAGACCTACACCGTTTTCAGCCAGTCCGAGCCATTGTACTCCGCCTTTGAATTTACCCTCAGACAGGTCTTTCGCTACACGAATAACTGCTTCGTCAACACGTTTTACCATGGAAGTCAAAGTGATTTCGTCGCCGAAAGTCAGGGATTGGTCTTTGTCAACACCGATTACCCATACGTTCTCGCCTTTAGCTTTACGGTCTTTTGCTTCGTTGAACACACCGTCGCCTGTACCGCCGGAAGCGTGGAAGATGATGTCCACACCTTGACCGTACATGGAGGAAGCCGTGGATTTACCCATGTCTGGTTTATCAAAAGCACCCGTGTAAACTTTAACTACTTGAATGCTTGGATCAACAGCTTTTACACCCGCTTCGAAACCAAGATCAAAACGTTTGATTACCGGGATGTCAACGCCACCCACGAATCCAACCTTTTTCGTTTTGGTCATTTTCGCTGCAACTACCCCAGCGAGGAAGGAGCCTTCATGCTCTTTAAAGAGTACAGATGCAACGTTAGGAGCATCAACTTCAGCGTCGATGATCGCCAATTTTGCGTCTTTGTTTTCATCTGCTACTTTTTTCAGGTGGTCACCCATCAGGAAGCCGATACCCCAAGTCAGATCCCAACCGTCTTTTACGAATTGAGTCAGGTTTGGTACATAGTCAGCATCTGATTTTGATTGCAGATAGTTTACATTTTCTTTCGGGAGATTCAAATCGGTTTGGAGTTTTTGCAGCCCTTCCCAAGCACTCTGGTTAAAGGAGTTGTCGTTTACACCGCCAACGTCTGTAACCATACCTACTTTGATAGCTTTAGCGGCTGGAGCGCCTCCATTGCTACCAGTTTGGCCTTGAGGCTGTGCTTCTGGTTTGCTTCCGCAGCCAGCGAGAACGAGCGACAGGCTGAGTGTTGCCACAGAAAGCACGGATAGAACTTTCTTCATCTGAGATTACCCCCTGTTTTTAGTTGATGAAATTGTTGAGTGAGGTCGCCCCCACAGTTACAACCGTCTCCGTACGACATGAAAGTGAATTTTGTCAGCCCTGAAGTAATTATGGGAGTATAGCACTGGCTTTTCACTTTCGTCGTAATGAATCTGTTTGAGCAAGAGCATGGGAGCAGATTTATCGCAGTGCAGCAGGTTGGAAACCTTTTCATTGTAGCCCACAGGTTCAATATCGGCTACTGCGTATGCGATCCTTACCCCTGTTACGCTCTCTAGCCATTTGAAGATAGACTCTCCACTTGCCGCATAGCCCTCGGGCACCAGATGTGCAGGAATGCGGTCCACACAATAAACCACAGGCTCACCGTCAGCCGTTCGAATTCGCTCTACTATGAGAACGCCTTCACCCGGATTTAAGGCTAGCCGCTTCCTCTCTTCTTCAGCAGATTCGCCAAAGGATGTTTTCAGGATCAAGGTTCCTGCCGTATATCCTTGACGCTCGATTGCATCCGTCACACTAAAGAGTTCCCCAATCCCACCTGAAAAAACAGGCTTTGAATTAATAAAGGTACCTACACCGTGTCTACGAATGACAATCTTCTCTTCCTCAAGAAGTCGGAGTGCCTCGCGAAGCGTCGCCCTGCTTACACCAAGCTGTTTGGATAGTTCGGCTTCAGAAGGGAGGCGTTCACCAGGACGAAGAAGTCCGGTTTCGATATCACTCTTGATCTTGTCCATTACCAAGAGAAACAGTGATCGAACATTCCCTTTGATGCTCATCATCATTCACTCCTGCTGTCCTTCAGCCATCCCAACAGGTAGGACGTCAGACCTCTGATTCGTATGAGACTTAATAACAACAATTTCCGTCAATCTCTTAGAAATTTTACATGAGGGGCGAGTATCATGCAAGCCAAATATTTATGAATAATAATGCAAAATGATTAATTTCGACAGGGATTTTTCTCCTAAAATAGGAAAAAAGACCCTACCAGTACAAATACTGGCAAGGTCTCACTTTATGAAATATTACTTTCTATGGACGGGCGTGGAAGACGAACCTCACGAGGCTTGCTTCCCTCATATGGACCGACTACTCCTTGAGCTTCCATCATATCAATCAAACGTGCGGCTCGCGTATAACCGACACGGAGACGACGCTGCAACAAGGATGCCGATGCCGTTTGAGCTTCTGAAACGATTTGGACAGCTTGATCGTACAGTTCATCATCCACGACTGGCTGCTGTTCCTCCTGCACATCACCGGGGATCATTTCTTCATTGTAGCGAACCTCTTGCTGTTCTTTCACAAAACGAACGACCTCTTCTACTTCCTTGTCGGATACAAAGGCCCCTTGAACACGAGTCGGCTTGGATGCTCCCATCGGCAGCGAAAGCATGTCCCCTCTTCCGAGAAGCTTTTCTGCTCCCCCCATATCCAGAATCGTTCTGGAGTCAGCCATCGAAGATACCCCAAAGGCAATACGGGACGGGATATTTGCCTTGATTACACCCGTAATGACATCTACGGAAGGACGTTGTGTCGCGATGATGAGATGAATTCCGGAAGCACGAGCCATTTGCGCGAGTCGACAAATCGCATCCTCTACTTCTCCCGGAGCTACCATCATCAAGTCAGCAAGCTCATCGACGATGACGACAATATAGGGTAGTGGCGTCCCTACCACTTGGGCATTGTACATTTCAATATTGCGGCTCCCTGTTTTGGCAAACAAATTATAACGCCGCTCCATCTCGGCCACGACCTTTTTCAATGCAACAGAAGCCCTTCTCGGGTCAGTAACAACAGGAGCCAACAAATGTGGAATTCCGTTGTACACATTCAGTTCCACCATTTTCGGGTCAACCATCATCAGCTTGACTTCTTCTGGTTTGGCCTTGAACAAAATACTCATGATCAATCCATTAATGCATACTGATTTTCCGCTTCCGGTCGCACCGGCTACAAGCAAATGGGGCATTTTGGTCAAATCTGCTACGATCGGCTCTCCGGAAATATCCCGGCCAAGAGCAACGGTGAGCTTCCCTGGCGCATCTTGATACTCGGGAGCTTCCAATACTTCTCGTAGGGATACGACTGCTACCTCCGAGTTCGGAACCTCGATGCCGATGGCTGATTTTCCTGGGATTGGTGCCTCAATCCGGATATCTTTTGCCGCCAATGCCAAAGCAAGGTCATCCGTCAAGCTGACAATCCTGCTTACTTTTACTCCTGTAGCAGGCTGAACTTCATATCGTGTAACAGCTGGTCCGCGATGTACTTCGGAAACCGTTGCATTGACCCCAAAGCTCTTCAGTGTCTGCACTAATTTCGCCGCATTTGAGGTATGATCGACGTCTTTTCCTGTAGAACTCGCCTTGGGTCTTGCGAGCATTTGTAGACTTGGCAGCTCATACGGTATGGTGTTCTGTTCTTCTCCAGTATCTATTGTACCGAAGATTTCTTCTTCTCCTTCGAGCGCAAACGTAATTTCCTGGTTCGTTTTCGGTTGTGCAGCTCTCGCTTGATGACTAGGATCAACCGGTTCCTCATCTTCATCCAACGCAATGCGATCTGTAAAATCACGAATTAACGGGGCGTTCGGTTGCTGGACTTCTTCCACCTGAATAGCAGGCTGTGGATGAGATTTTTGCTCTTTTAACGCCGTAACTGCAATGACCTCGTTCTCTTCCTCCGATTGCTTATGCTTGCGAGCTTCTTCGGCTTCCTTTGCTTCCTTCTTTCGCTTCTCGCTCTCTTCCTGCAAAAGCTGTACAGAGTCCTTCACTGTATCCTTGGCCTTTCCGTAAAACAAAGCGAGCTTGTCCTTGGCAAACATCAAAATGTTTACATAAGAAAGATTGAACAGAAACATCAGTCCCACAAGGAAAAGGAAAACAATCACGAGACCAGTACCAATTGTTCCAACAAGACCATTTGTCACCGCAAAAAACAGGGCACCGACCATTCCTCCGCCTACCCCGGTGGTGGACACTTTCTGACCATGATCGAGCCAAATTCTGTCCCACGTAACCTTAATGATGCTTTGCTCTGCAAATTTTCCATCTGCGGTAATTTGTTTGTACAGAATCATGTGATCCCAGGTCAAAATCGCCACACCAATGAGAGCTATCCCTAAGACGCGGTAAGTAAGCTTCGGTGACTTTCTTGTAAACATCATATGTATGGCCATACCGATTAGCAGAACAGGAATGATGAAATCCCATGAGCCCGCAATAAACCGAAATAGAAGTGCCAGTACATTTTTGCCTAGCCATCCACTCTCCAAAAGCCCGATCAAGGACAGCACGATGATGAGAAGTCCCAGCAGCTCTATTTTGACAACTGAGGCCAATGCCGCTTGTGAACGCTCTTTTTTTCTCCTACTCAATGGCACGCCTCCTCCTCGTCATTACACTCGTTATGTACCGAATGGTAAGAAACCCTCTATCAAGGCCTTTTCAACGTGGAGCGACCGCGTTTTAGCGGAAAGTTTCCATGCGCTCCGGAATTTAATTTATAAATTCCTATTCGTTAAAAAAGGCAGCCGTCGCGTGTTCGGCTGCTGTTCGTACATTACTAGTATAACACAGGAAATTCATAGAAATACAGGACTTCTTAGGCGAGCCATTCAGGTTGAAACTGGATTTTTTGTCCCGGTGCGTACTGCTCCTTTAAGTAGTCTTGAGGATCTGGACTAATGAGCCTGACGATTTTTCCTTCAAACGGTCCGGTTTGCTCAATGAGCATCGTGGCGTGACCCACTGCGATCTCTTTCAGCTCTTGTTTTTCCACTTGCTCCATGTTCTCAAAAACCGTTTCCATCGGAATGATGGAGTATAAGATCATTGGAGTACACTCTCCTCACCTTTTTGCGCTTTGATCAGTTCATTCAGCTTTTTCAGCGCACTTCCAAGGCCACCGACTTCATCAATCAAACCATATTTCACCGCATCTACGCCAATCACATTGGTTCCGATGTCTCGTGTCAATTCACCGGTTCGGGTCATAAGCTCACGGAACTTATCTTCCGAGACATTGGAGTGACGGGAAATGAAGCTAACGACACGATCTTGCATTTTGTCCAAGTACTCAAACGTTTGGGGCACACCAATTACAAGACCCGTCAAGCGGATCGGGTGGATTGTCATTGTAGCCGTTTCTGCAATAAACGAGTACGAACCAGCTACAGCGATTGGCACACCAATACTATGACCACCGCCGAGTACGAGTGTGACTACCGGTTTGGATAAGGAAGAAACCATTTCCGCAATCGCCAAGCCCGCTTCCACATCCCCACCAACCGTATTCAAAATAACAAGCACGCCCTCTATTTTGCTGTTTTGTTCTGCCGCAACCAATTGAGGGATGAGGTGCTCGTATTTGGTCGTCTTATTTTGAGGAGGGAGCTGAATATGCCCTTCTACTTGTCCGATGATAGTCATACAATAAATATTGCTTTCGAGCTGCGGGACGTTAGTCTGACCCAGTTGCGTAATGGAATCGAGCAGTTTTTTCTTCGGATCTTCTTGTGCAGGTGCTTCTGACGGCGGCGAAGCTGCAGGCTCCTGATCATCAGTTGGTGATTGTGGCCGGGATTCCTTACTATTTACCGTTGTGTTTCCAAACGGTGGCCTATTTAGAAAATCGTTAAATTGTTGATTCGGCATGGATGATCCTCCCTCACTTTCCTCTGTAGTATGGATAAGGGGAGGAAAAATCATGCGCCTACAAAGCCAAAAAAAGCCAGAAACCCTTCTTCAAAAGGGTTTCTAGCTCTTTATCAAGTGATCCTACACTTCCATGATAATCGGTAAGATCATCGGACGTCTGCGCGTTTGCTCGTACAGATAGCGGCCTAACGACTCTTTTACGTTATTTTTCAGTGAAGACCATTCATTCACATTTTCTTCCATGCATTTGACAAGTGTTTGGGTCACTATGCGATTTGCCTCATCCAGCAACTCTTCGGATTCACGCACGTAGACGAAACCGCGAGAAATGATGTCTGGACCAGACAAAATCGTGCCATTTTGTTTGCTGAGTGTAACGACAACTACCAGTATGCCATCTTGTGACAGTAATTTGCGATCTCTAAGTACGATGTTTCCTACATCACCAACGCCCAAGCCGTCAATCAAAACATTGCCAGCATGGACTTTTCCACCGTAACGGGCCTTGCCCCCTAAAAATTCAACTGTATCGCCGTTATCCAGCAAGAACATGTTTTCTTCAGGAATGCCAACCTGTTCAGCAAGTAAGGCATGCGTTTTCAACATGCGATATTCACCGTGAACAGGAATAAAGTACTTAGGCTTCATTAGGTTAAGCATCAGGCGCAATTCTTCTTGGCTACCATGACCGGAGACGTGGACGGTTCCGTTAGGTCCATGGCCACCATAAATGACATCTGCACCAATGCGCGATAATTGATCGATCGTACGCGCCACGTATTTTTCATTCCCTGGAATGGGAGTGGCTGCAATAATAACAGTATCGCCTGGAAGGATGTCAATTTTCCGATGGGCGGATCGGGCCATCCGAGTGAGCGCGGACATAGGCTCTCCTTGGCTTCCAGTTGATAAAATAACGACTTGTTCAACAGGCAATTTGTTGATTTCATCGATCTCAACAATCAATCCCTCAGGGACCAGCAAGTACCCTAAGTCTCTGCTGATAGTAATGACATTTTGCATGCTCCGGCCAACAACCGTCAATTTACGGTTGAACTGTGCTGCAGCGTCCACCACTTGTTGAATGCGGTGAACATTTGATGCAAACGTAGAAACAACAATACGTCCAGATGCTTTGCTGAACACATCCATGAGTGCTTTGCCCACTGAGCGTTCCGATCCGGTAAATCCAGGCCGTTCTGCATTCGTACTGTCAGAGAGCAAGCACAAAACGCCTCTGTCACCGATCATCGCCATTTTTGCCAGATCAGCCACCTGATTGTTAACAGGTGTTTGATCGAACTTGAAGTCTCCTGTATGAACGATGTAACCTTCTGGCGTATCCAGGCATACCCCTACACAATCCGGGATGCTGTGGTTTACGCGGAAAAAGGTCGCCTTCATCTTTCCGAGAACGACTTCCGAGTCGCTGTTGATCAATACGCGTTTTGTTTCGTTTAGGATGCCCGCTTCTTTTAACTTTGCATCAATTAAACCAAGGGTAAGTTTTGTCGCATAAACCGGGACTTTCAAATGCTTCAGCACGTAGCTGAGGCCGCCGATGTGGTCTTCGTGTCCATGCGTAATAATAATACCCCGAACCTTGTCGCGATGTTCCTCCAAGTAGGTGATATCCGGAATAACCATATCAATCCCCAGCATTTCCTCTTCTGGGAACTTCAATCCGGCATCAATCACTACGATGTCGTCACCGCTTTGTACCACGTACATATTCTTCCCAATTTCGCCGACTCCGCCCAGGGCGAAAACGAGAACAGAGTGATTCGACTTTGCCAAAACGTGTAACCTCCTATATTTAGTTGTCATGTCCACTCAAAAAAACCGCCCCAAATCACTTGTTCTTATTATACCCGAAGTGAAATCATGAACACAAGGAAAAAGAGCCATCCCGGGCAGGAATGGCTCTTGATCTTCTATGGAGTTAAACAAGCAGGGAATGCACGTATGCTTTTTCTTGTTCGTTCAGCTCGACTAAAGGCAGTCGAACTCCCCCAACTTGAACGCCGAGCTTTTCTAAAGCGACCTTGGTCGGTCCTGGGCTCGGGTAGGCAAACAGGCCTTCAAAAATCGGCAACAGCTTGCGATGGAGTCTTGCTGCCTCCGTAAAGTTACCGGCAAAAAAGGCGTCCATCATGTCTGTCATTGGACGGCCAACTACGTGACTCGCCACACTGACAATGCCCACTCCCCCGATAGACAGGATCGGCAAGGTTAAACCATCGTCACCACTGTACAGCTCAAAACCTTCCGGAGCATGTTCAATGATTTGCGACATCTGCGACAAATTGCCGGAGGCTTCCTTAATGCATACTACATTAGGCAGTTCCGCCAAACGAAGTGTCGTTTCGGCAGTCATATTAACGACGGATCTTCCTGGCACATTATACAGCATCACCGGCAGCTCGGTTGCTTCCGATAATGCCTTGAAGTGTGCGTAAAGCCCTTCCTGCGATGGCTTGCTGTAATAAGGTGCAACCACCATGACAGCGTCTACGCCAATGGATTGTACAGCTTGGGTGAACTCAATGCTTGATGCTGTATCATTGCTGCCTGTTCCTGCAATGATGTGGCATCTTCCTTTTGCGTAGGAAACCACATGACGGAAAAGATCGAGTTTCTCCGTACGGGATAAGGTCGGTGATTCACCCGTGGTACCACTTAGTACGATTCCAGTTGTACCATTTGCAATCAAATAGTCAATCAGTCGCTCTGTTTTATCGTAATCGACCTGTAGCTGCTCATTAAAAGGTGTTACCATAGCGGTAACCAGTCGGCCAAAACGTGCCACTACCTCTCCAACTCCTCTTATTGTGATCAGTAGGTATTTTAGTCAGGATATGTTCTTACATATGTTGAACATGCAGGTTGAACTGCTGATGAAGCGCACGAACAGCCCTCACCATATCCATTTCATGCACGAGTACCCAGATGGTTGTATGGGAGTCTGCCGATTGAAGAATTTGAATGTCTTCTTGCGTAAGTGCCTCCACGATTCGCGCCATCACGCCCGGCACGCCCGTCATACCTGCACCAATAACGGACACTTTTGCACAATGCGGCAAAAGCTGCGGCTCGTAACCCATTTCCGTTAACAGACGAGCAGCTTTTTCTCCCATTTCATCATGGACCGTGTAAGCAACACCCATTGGGTTCACATTGATGAAATCTACACTGATGTTATTGGTTGCCATCGTTTTGAAGACTTGTAGCTGAGTATCGTAAGACCCTTCTTTGTTCGCGACCTTGATCTGCGTAATGTTCGGTACATGAGCAATTCCCATGACGACTCTGTCGTGTACAGTGTAGCCCAATTTCCCGATCTCCAGCATAGTCGTAACGAGTGTACCGGGGTCGTCCGAAAACGTAGAGCGAACACGAATCGGTACGTTTGCGTGCATCGCGATCTCCACCGCTCTAGGATGAATAACTTTTGCACCGAGGTGAGCCATGTTGCAAATCTCCGTGTAGGTCACCATACCGAGCCGCTGCGCTTCTTCGACGATACGCGGGTCCGCCGTCATGATGCCTTCCACGTCGGTGAAAATATCCACCGTTTCAGCCT
Organism: Brevibacillus sp. MS2.2; assembly: GCF_013284345.1. Lineage (NCBI taxonomy): Bacteria > Bacillati > Bacillota > Bacilli > Caryophanales > Paenibacillaceae > Brevibacillus > Brevibacillus sp. MS2.2. The sequence continues at coordinate 19,368 of NZ_JABSUZ010000056.1, read as the reverse complement.
TCAAGGCGACACCGAGAGCGGTTGCAGTCGTATCGCTTCCGCCCCGCCCCAGTGTCGTAATTTCCCAATCGGCTGTACGTCCCTGAAACCCTGGAACGATCACAACCTGACTTTCCTGCAAGTCCTGCAAAATACGGCTTGGATCGATCGACATAATTTGTGCATTCGTAAAGTCGTCGCTCGTCACAATATTTGCCTGACCGCCTGTCAAAATGGTTGCTTTAATTCCTCGTGCATTCAGCATGCTGCACATGACTGTAGCAGAGATGATTTCTCCGGTATGCATCAGCATATCCGTTTCTCGACTTGGCAGTTGGTTCCCATTCGCACGAACCAACTGCAAGAGTGTATCGGTTGCGTATGGATCACCTTTGCGACCCATTGCCGATACGACAACGACGAGGGCATAACCCTCATCAATTGCTTTTTCCATATGGTAGATTGCCCGCATCCGGCAATCCTCCGTCGTCAAGGAAGAACCACCGAACTTCTGGACGAGAATCTTCACTAACCTCTCCCCTATACTCTTGCTTTTATGAGTTCTTCAGCGATTTGTACTGTATTCCATGCTGCACCCTTGAGAAGATTGTCAGAAACGATCCACATATGCAGTCCACGAGGATGATGGAGATCACGACGCACCCGGCCCACGAATACTTCCAGTTTGCCTGTTGCATCAGTAGCGAGTGGATACTGCTGTTCCTCCGGCACATCTACTAACACGACACCGGGAGCGTTTTTCAGCAGGGCCTTTACTTCTGCCAGATCGTAATCCTGTTTCAGCTCTACATATACCGACTCGCTATGGCCATAGACCACTGGAATACGTACGCAAGTAGCTGAAACAAGTACAGTGTCATCACCGAAGATTTTTTTGGTCTCATTGATCATTTTCATTTCTTCATAAGTAAAACCATTGTCGGTGAACACATCAATCTGCGGAATCGCGTTGTACGCAATCTGATGATGTACAGGCAATTTGCCTACGGGAAGTACGTTACACTGCGGTTCTTTACCATCCAAAATATCTCGACTTTGGTCGAGTAATTCATTGATCGCAGATTGACCTGCACCAGATACTGCCTGGTAAGTAGAAACGATAATTCGGTCTATACCAAAACGATCATAAAGGGGTTTTAGAGCGGCAACCATCTGAATCGTAGAGCAATTCGGATTCGCAATGATTCCATTATGAGCGAGCGCAGCATCCATGTTTACTTCTGGCACAACGAGAGGAACATCTGGATCCATCCGGAATGCGCTGGTATTGTCAATGACAACTGCACCATGACGCACTGCATGATGAGCCAGTTCCTTGCTGACCGATCCGCCAGCACTAAACAAGGCAAAATCAACCCCTGCAAAACTGTCTGGAGTTGCCTCTTCCAGTACAATTTCTTGCCCCTTGAAGGTGACTGTTTTTCCTGCAGAACGTCCAGAAGCAAGCAGCTTAAGCTGTTTGATTGGGAAGTTGCGCTTTTCTAATAGTTGAATCATCTGCTGTCCGACTGCACCAGTCGCACCGACTACAGCAACATTGAAAGTCAGTTGGTTTGCCATCTCTTACTCTCCTCCTAATCGCGAAAAAGCAGGTTAATTGTTTTTTCTGTAGTCTTATTAGTAGTTAAATCTTTCGATGAGCAAGGGTTGCAATTGTCGACCTTCCAAAGCTGCTTCGCATGTTTCCAATAAGAGATCCATACGAGCTACAAGCGAGTTCGGTTTTTTATCCGGGGCATCCTGCCCGAACGGTACGAAATACATATTTTTCGCGGCCAACAGCTTGGCAATATTGGCTGCATTTAATCCCAGACCATCATTGGTAGAAATGGCAATCACTATAGGTCGCAGATTACGCATCGTCGCTTTAGCTGCCATCAGTACGGCACTATCCGTAATGGCATTCGCCAGTCGACTCGTCGTACTGCCTGTGCAAGGCGCAATCAGCATGACATCCAACAACTTGGAAGGTCCCAACGGCTCAGCCTGAGGAATCGTCGAAATAAGCTCTTCCCCCGTCAGTTCCTTGATTTGTTGCTGCCAGCTTTGGGAAGTACCGAAGCGTGTATCCGTGGTCATAATCGTATTCGATACGATTGGTACCACCCGTGCTCCAGCATCCACAAATCGCTTAATTTGCGGCATGGTTTCCTCAAAGGTGCAATGCGATCCAGACAAACCAAATCCAATGGTCTTTCCCTGAAGCTTACTCATGTTGCATCCCCTCCTGGCGCTTTCCTTTGACCCGCAATAAGACGAGACAATGTTTGGGCTAAAATTTGTCCAGCGGTTTTCGGTGCAACGATTCCAGGTAATCCGGGAGCAAGAAGAGCTTTGATACCTCGTCTTTCAGCGTATCGAAAATCCGTTCCCCCTGGCTTGGAGGCAAGATCAAGAATAAACGCCGACTGAGGCATTTGAGCAATCACTTCTGCCGTGAGTAATAATTGCGGGATGGTATTAAAAATGAAATCAGCATTCGTAACCTGTTGCCTTACTTCGCTTATATGGAAGGGAGTCAATCCCATCTCATAAATGCGTGCCAAGTGTTCTTGACGTCTGGCCCCAACTCTTACGCGGGCCCCTAACGCATGCAATGCTCGAGCCATGGACAAACCTGTTCGGCCCAACCCCAAAACAATGGACTGAGATCCATGAATCGTAATATCCGTATGTTGAATCGCCATCATTAACGCTCCCTCTACAGTAGGGATAGAGTTATAGATAGCTACGTCATCACGATCCAAGAGCTCCACCAGAGGAAGCTGTGTGGAAGCCAACAGCTTTTTCAGATAAGGCTTCGCCATTCCCGTGTAAACCACGCAATGACTCGGCAGACTCGCCACATGTTCGTCTAGCAACTGCATTTGTTTGGAGCAGAAAATACTTTCCACGTATCCTTGGTCATCGGTCCCTACGATGGGTAGGATGAGGGCGTCCACGTCTTTCAACACATCGCATGTTAATGGTTTCTTCGTTGCCCCTGTAAAATTACTTTCCAGGTTGTCGAAGCCAACTAACGTGACGCTAGCATCCAGTTGTATGCATCGCTTAATGACTTCCAACTGGCGAGCGTCTCCGCCGATGAAGGCAACATGTATGCCCGTTAGCATGCTGCGTTCCCCTTTCCACACATTTTACTGCATTAAATGATCGGAACGCAAAGGTTTTCCATTTGGAAAAGTTGACGGAAATCCATGCGGTCTACCCCCATCCTATTCCGCTCCTGCTACTTCGGTGACAGAAGCGCCTACTTTTGCGAAGCTTGTGCCTCAGGCGCTTGAAGCTGGATGATGACCATATGTGGCCCAATTTTTACGATGGAGCTCCATGGGATCACGAGGTCCTCTCGCTTCTTGCCGAAACCAAAGAAACTGCCTCCTGGCAAGATGATGGATTGAATCGTACCGTTTTCGGGATGGATGATTAAATCGGAATCACTGATGACCCCCATTTTCTCCCCGTTGTCCAGTCCGATAATCTCCTTCCCACCCAACTCGCTTAAGCGCATGGAGAAGCCCCCTTTGTCCTTTCATTTACTGTTGATATACGCAAAAAAATCCGGGCTATGCCGGATTTTTGCTTACAACAGAATATCGTTCTTCACGTTTTCAGGGAAGCCGTCGAGTGGGCTCACCATCGCCATAGCCATCTTGGAACGGAACAGCTGCTGCGCCACAGCCAAGACAGATTCATGGGAAACTCGGTCAATTTTGGCAATGATCTCGTCTAGACTAAGGTGACGGCCCAGCAGGAGTTCATTCTTGCCAAGTCGACTCATACGGCTGTTCGTGCTTTCCAAGCTGAGCATCAGGCTGCCTTTCAGCTGCTCTTTTCCTTTGTTCAGCTCTTTGTCTGTAATTCCATGATCAGCGACATCGCGCAGGACGCGCGAGACGATATCAAATACCTGTCCGACTTGCTCTGGTGCCGTTCCTGTATATACGTGGAACGTACCCGCTTCTTTATAGGACGAATGATAGGAATAAACAGAGTATGCCAAGCCGCGCTCTTCGCGAATTTCTTGGAAAAGACGCGAGCTCATGCTGCCTCCCAGCACGTTGTTCAGCAAAATCAAGGAGTATACTTCAGGATGCCCCACCTTAAAGCCAGGTAGTGACAGGCACAAATGCGCTTGCTCTGTCGCCTTATGATGAGCGATCACATTTCCAGCAAAGTCAGGTGTAGACAAGGTCGGCATACTGCCTGGACGTGAGAAAGTCTGAAAGCGCTTTTGAATGTCTTCAATCAAACTGTCTTCAAAGTTTCCTGCTACTGTAATCACCGTATTCGTTGGCAGGTAATGCTGATCAATATAAGCGAGCAAATCGTCACGTTTCAAGCTGCGCAGGACATCTTCCGTCCCCAAAATTGAATACCCCAGTGGGTGTGTGCTGTACGAAGCACGTGCAATCAAATCATGCACCAAATCATCTGGCGCGTCTTCATACATGCTAATCTCTTCAATGACGACGTTCTTTTCCTTTTCCAACTCATCGGCATCAAACACCGAGTTGAAATACATATCAGAAAGAACATCGAGGGCGATTGGAGCGTGTTGGTCGAGCACTCTTGCGTAATAGCAAGTATACTCCTTCGAGGTAAAGGCGTTCACGTTCCCACCAATCTCATCAAAGGTTTCCGCAATTTCCTTTGCAGAACGAGTTGTCGTCCCTTTAAAAAACATATGCTCGAGAAAATGGGAAATCCCGTTGTTTTTCTCGTTTTCATATTTCGAACCAGTCCCTACCCAGATGCCTAAGGCAACGGAGCGAACGGACGGAATCCGTTCCGTCACGATTCGGAGACCGTTATCACACGTATGATGTTGTATCACGTAAATCCTCCTCGGTTGTTCATCTGTCTCTACCCGAAACCTCGGGGAATTTCTTGTAAACACGTCTAACTATAGCAAACTTCCTTTGTCTCCACAATAAATGAACATGTATTTACGGTGACGGGAGTCTACGGCTCGAAATAACCTCCGAAACAGTCGTTGGCTGTAGCCCCTTCTTTTTAGCGATTGTCAGGAGTTGATCTAAACTGGCCTCGGAGGTAGATGTAGGATGCATGAGCACAAGGACACCATTGCCCATTTTCCGGCTTATTTTATTGATCACATAAGCAGGCGAAGGTTTCTGCCAGTCAATCGTATCTGCCGTCCATAGAATCGTATTCATTTGATAAGAAGAATGCGCGATCTGTACAACGCGCTGGTTAAAAGCACCAGATGGGGGGGCAAACAGGGAAGGCTTCACTTCCAGCGTTTTATAAATAACATCTTGCGTACGACTTATCTCTTGATGAATTCTCTGTGTTCCCAGTGTGTTCATATCGGGATGGGAATACGCGTGATTACCAATCTCATGGCCACGTGCCAAGATCTTTTTTGCTTCTTCTGGGTAACGTTTTACCCAAGAGCCATCCAGAAAGAAGGTTGTCTTTACCTTATGTTTATCGAGTGTATTGAGCATCGAATCGAGATACTCATTTCCCCATGCCACGTTAATCATGAAAGAAATCGCTGGTTTATTCGGATTTCCTCGATAGATGGGCTGTGCTCCTAATTGCTCAAGCGAAACCGCTGGAGGTACTTCCTTGTATACCAGCAAATCTGGACTGGACACACCAGTAGCCAGCATTTTATTAATTGATTCTTCTACATCGACTACACGGCCATTATAGCCCGGAATTGCCTTCCACGTCTGATCGACGACGGCATCTATCGGCTGTTCCTCTCTGCCCTCTTTCCACTTTTCAATCTGCGCCCGTAAACGCGCTTTTTCGTTTTCGTTACGATCTCCATTCACTACTTGGACATTTTTGATCGTGCTAATGTAATGATGAATAGGCTGATAATTCAAGAGAACGATCAGCGCTGCTCCATATATAACGATGAACAAAAGTCTCCTGGTCCTATTCGTCATTAGGGCGTCGCCCTCCTCTATCGATCGTACGAGTCTCTCTTGTCCAATGTATGAGAGGAAGGAACGACTTAGACATACGAAACGGGAGCATCCCGCATATAAAAGAAAAAAGCTTCCGTACACGAATTTCTTCGAGTGACGAAGCCTTTTGTTTTTCTTTATTCTGCTTGTGTTGGTGTTTCAGCAGCTTGTGCCGCAGCAGCTTGCTCTTTCAAAACTGCTTTGCGAGAGAGATTCACACGACCTTGGTCGTCGATCTCGGTCACTTTCACTTCTACTTTATCACCAACTGCGACAACATCTTCTGTTTTGGCTACACGCTCTTCAGCCAGTTGAGAGATGTGGCACAAGCCCTCTTTACCTGCGAACAACTCGATGAACGCACCGTACTTCTCTACGCGTTTTACTGTTCCCAGGTACACCTGACCAACAGCTACCTCACGAACCAGATCTTCAATGATTTGTTTCGCGCGCAGATTCGCCTCGTGGTTGATGGATGCGATGAAGACTCGTCCATCTTGTTCGATGTCGATTTTTACGCCGGTTTCTTCGATAATCTTATTGATGACACGACCTTGTGGACCGATTACATCGCGAATTTTCTCCGGATTGATCGTCATGGTCATGATTTTTGGTGCATAAGGGGACAGTTCTTTACGCGGTTCGGAAATCGTGCTCATCATATGGTTCAGGATGTGCAAACGGCCTACACGCGCTTGCTCCAAGGCCAGCTCTAAAATCTCACGGTTAATACCGGAAATTTTGATGTCCATTTGGATAGCTGTTACACCAGCCTCTGTACCCGCTACTTTGAAATCCATGTCTCCCAAATGATCTTCCATACCTTGAATATCAGTCAGGATCGAGAAAGATTTCTCATCTTTGCTCATGATCAAGCCCATCGCAATACCTGCTACCGGTGCTTTGATTGGTACACCTGCATCCATCAAGGCAAGTACGCTCGCGCAAATCGACGCTTGCGATGTGGAACCGTTGGATTCAATTACTTCGGATACGAGACGAATCGTGTAAGGGAACTCTGTCTCAGATGGAATGATCGGTTCGATTGCACGCTCACCCAACGCACCGTGTCCGATTTCACGACGCCCTGGAGGACGCAACGGACGTGCTTCACCCACGCTATACGGCGGGAAGTTGTAATGGTGCATGAAACGCTTCGATTCTTCCAGACCGAGTCCATCGAGAATTTGAACATCTCCCAGTGCGCCCAATGTGCAAACGCTCAGCGCTTGCGTCTGACCGCGGGTAAACATAGCAGAGCCATGTGTACGGGAAAGAATGGTTGTCTCACTGGACAGCGGACGGATTTCGTTCAGAGCTCGTCCATCAGGGCGAACTTTCTCGTCAGTAATCAGACGGCGAACCTCGTCCTTGACAATATTGCCAAGCACTTCGCTAATCATCTTTTCCTGCCCTGGATATGCCTCAGGGTCCTTGGCTGCAAAATGCTCTTTGGTTTCAGCCTTGATATCGTCAATAGCATCGTATCGTGCTTGTTTTTCTTCGATGCGAACAGCTTCTTTCAGGCGAGCTTCCGCATATTCACGTACAGCTTGATCGATTTCAGGATCTACCTCATGCAAGATGACTTCCATCTTTTGCTTGCCAATTTCGGACACGATCATGTTCTGGAATTCAACGAGCTGCTTAATTACGTCATGACCAGCCATGATCGCTTCGAGCATTACCGCTTCTGGTACTTGGTTCGCAGCTGCTTCCACCATGTTAATCGCTTTGTGCGTACCTGCGACAGTCAGGTGAATATCGCTTTTCTCCGCTTGAGCTACAGTAGGGTTAATGACGAACTCCCCGTCAATTCTTCCTACGATCACTCCTGCAATCGGGCCTTCAAAAGGAATTTCCGAAACGGACAGCGCTGCGGAAGTACCGATCATCGCAGCGATTTCAGGTGAGCAGTCTTGATCCACAGACAGAACAGTATTTACGATTTGTACATCGTTACGGAATCCTTCTGCAAAAAGAGGGCGGACAGGGCGGTCAATCAAGCGGCTAGCCAAAATTGCCTTTTCACTTGGACGTCCTTCTCTTTTAATAAAGCCGCCAGGAATTTTCCCAACCGCGTAGAGACGCTCCTCATAGTTGACAGTCAATGGAAAGAAATCAAGTGGTTTTGGTTCCTTCGAGACTGTAACTGCGGACAGGATTGCTGTATCGCCGTAACGAACCAAGACCGAACCATGCGCCTGTTTAGCCATTTTGCCAAATTCCAGGGTCAGTTTTCGGCCTGCCAGTTCGAAGTCATATGTACGGTATTGTTGCTCCATGATGCTAGCAGTCCTCCTTCACAACAATGTGCATTTCACACTTTGTTTTCTACCTATATGTATTATTTCCTGCCATGATAAAAATTAAATGGCTACCTTTGGCAGTCGTTCTAGATAATAAAAAAAGCTTCTTTTGAAGCTAATCAAAACTACCAGATAGGACACAAGCCTTTTTACTCGTTTCGGATGGGCTTAGCGCATTTCTACGCTAAACCCTCCTACACGATAGAAAAAGCGGGTAGAACCCGCTTTTTACAAGACGCTGATTAGCGGCGCAGACCCAGGCGGTCTACAACCGAACGATAGCGTTGAACATCTGCTTCACGCAGGTATGTCAACAGGTTACGACGTTGACCAACCATTTTCAAGAGACCACGACGGCTGTGGTGATCTTTCTTGTGCGTACGCAAGTGTCCGTTCAGATTGTTAATGTTTTCGGTCAAGATAGCGATTTGCACTTCCGGTGAACCGGTGTCGTTCTCATGAGTACGGAACTCTTGAATCAGTTGAGTTTTACGTTCTTGAGTCAATGCCATCATGACTCACCTCCTCATTTTTTATACCGTTCGCCGAGTCTGCCGTCGGTGAGAATCGGACAGCCAAGCTACGGTTATCTGTACAACGTTTTGAATTATAGCATACCATTTTGTGAAAAGCAAAGAGAATCCTTTACGAGATTCCCTCTGAGAATTTTTGCTTCGCTGTTTGTACATCTCGTCCAATTTGCGCGATGAGTGCATCGACTCCAGCAAATTTCTGTTCTTCCCGTATGTAGAACAGGAACTCTACTTCTACTTCTTTGTCATAGATTTCACCAGAGAACTCAAAAATGTGCACTTCTAGTGACTTTTCTTTTTTCTCCAGTTCAAATGTAGGCTTGATCCCTACGTTCATGACGCCATAGTAGCTTTGTTCATCCACAGTAAAGCGAACACCGTAGACCCCATTCTTTCCGATCAAATACGGCTGATTCACTTGGACGTTCGCTGTAGGAAAGCCAATGGTTCGACCGCGTTTGTCACCATGCACGACTGTCCCGCGCACTTTGTAGGGGCGGCCTAGCAAATGGCGAACCTGCTCGACATCCCCATGATGAAGATATTCACGGATGATTGTACTGCTCACTTTTTCACCCAAGCGATTTACCGGACCCACAATGTCGAGCCCATAGCGACCTTTGCTCATTTCTTGCAAGGTATGGGCAGTTCCCATCCCGCGATAACCAAAGGTGTAGTCGAAGCCAACGACAATATGGCGGCATTCCAATGGGAGAAGGCACTCTGCGATGAAATCCTCTGGATAAATAGCCGCAAAGCTAATATCGAACTTCATCACATACGTGGTGTCTACGCCCATCTTTTCGAATTGCTCGAGCTTGTCTGTAAGTGGTGTCAAATAGCGGGTATAACCGCTTTGCCCCAATACTTCTCGAGGATGCGGATCAAAGGTCACTACCGTACTTTGCCATCCGTTTGCTTTCGCTGTATCAATCGCCTTTTGAATGACTCGGCGATGCCCAATATGTACACCATCAAAGTACCCCAGTGCAATCGCACAAGGATTCGCTTGCAGGTCAGACGGAAACGGGTATGTCAGGTAGATCGTTTTCACGGATTACACCTCGGCTGGAAAGACTTTTTCTGGTTTGGCGAAAAGTCCTTTGTCTCCACGGCATACGCGATGGATGCCGAGTAATTCTTCCCCCGCAAACAAGCAAATCAAACTTCCTTCCTCCGCAGTGACGCCCGGAAGTGCAGTCGCAAGTCCATTACGTACTGCTTTGATCCGTTCAGGCTTGACCTGAAACGATGGTAAGAACGAGATTGCCTGAGGGATGGAGACCAAGTAGCGGGAAATGTCTTCCCCGTTTGCTGCCTGTTCCTCAATTTGCTGGAGGGGGATTGCCTCTTGCTCCTGGAACGGGCCGCTTTTTATTCGCCGCAACAGCTTCATATGGGCAGGATAACCCAGAGCGCGTCCGAGGTCAACACATAAGGTGCGCATGTATGTGCCTTTCGAGCACGTGCACGTGAATGCAACATCGACAGTGTCCCCATCCACGCTAATCTTATGAAGTGTCAGCTCATACAGCGTCACTTTCCGTGCCTGCCGCTCGATCACCGTGCCTTCACGAGCAAGGTCATACAGCCGCTTGCCGTTTACCTTTACTGCAGAGAACATCGGAGGTACCTGCTCCATTTCACCCAAAAAGGATTCGAACAGCGCTTGAATACGCTCCGTCGTAATCGATGCTGCATCTACTCCAGCTTGCTCCACCACTTCTCCAGAAGCGTCTTCCGTCGTGGTCGTAGAGCCGAGGCGCATGACTATATCATAGCGCTTAGGCAGCTCTTGCAAATATTCGACTAGCCTCGTTGCGTGTCCCACACAAATGGGGAGTACTCCCGTCACATCTGGATCGAGTGTACCCGTATGCCCCACTTTTTTCGTTCCATACAATCGACGAATACGTGCTACACAATCATGAGAAGTCATACCAGCTGGCTTGTCGATAACCAGCACGCCGTTCACGTTACTCATCGAATTTCACTCCTACTGCATCGTCCAGCACAGTCCATACTTTTTGCTGTACTTCTGAAAGTGGTCCTTTAATCGTGCATCCTGCTGCTTTTGCGTGTCCACCGCCACCGAGCTGCTTCGCAATAACAGCTACGTCAACCCGATCACGAGCACGCATGCTCACCTTGACCACTCCTGGTTCCGCTTCCACAAAAGAAACGCCGACCTCGACTCCCTCAATGTTGCGGCAGTAATTCACCAATCCACCAGCATCTTCCCGCTCAGCACCCACTTCTGCAAAATCTGCGGCTGAAACAGTGATGGAAGCAACCAAATTTTGATGGGACAGTTGCAGGGTTTGGAGCGCACGTCGCAAAACTTTCACATGGGCAAAAGTAATTTCCTCCAGGCAGCGTTCTGCTACGTCTCCTGGCTTCACACCGTATCCGAGCAATCGAGCAGCGATTTCCATGACGCGCGGTGATGTGTTGGAATAGCGGAAACCACCTGTATCCGTCAGTAGACCAGTATAGATGCACAGTGCAAGCTCTTCATTGAAAGAAACCCCAACAGCTTCAGCAACATCAAACAAAATCTCTGCTGTTGCGGCTGCATCCGGACGAACCAGATTTACCGTTCCAAAATGATCGTTGGTCGGATGGTGATCGATATTCAGCAAAGCAGCGCCAGACGCAAATAAAGACCGTACATCGCCCATCCGCGACTCATCCGCGCAGTCTACAGCGATTACGGCCCCGAACGTCTCGTTCAGTGGTTGTTTGCGCAGGTTATAAAGACGGTCAAACCGCGGCAAGAAGTTAAACTTGATCGGTGTTTCCCCTTCGTTTACAACCACATACTCTTTTCCTAATTGCTCTAGCATGAGCACGACTCCCAAAGCAGATCCTGTAGCATCTCCGTCAGGACTTACATGAGAGAGAACCAGGAAGCGGTCGTGCTCCTGCATAAACCGCGCCGCTTCCTGTACTGCCATTTGATTAGGATTCATCCTGTTTCTCTCCCTCTGTGGAGATTTCCCGCAGGATTGATTCAATTTTGCTGCCGTAGTCAATGGACTCGTCCAGCTTGAATACAAAATCAGGAATGTGACGCAGCTTTACGCGTTTCCCGATCTCCGTACGCAAATAACCTTTTGCTTTTGTCAAACCAGCAAGAGAAGCTTTACGTTCTTCCTCACTGCCAAAAATGCTGACAAAAACCTTCGCCAATTGCAGGTCACTACTAACCTCTACATCCGTTACTGTTACAAAACCGACACGAGGATCTTTGAGTCCACGCTGCAATACGAGGCTCAGCTCTTTTTTGATTTCTTCGCCTACGCGGCTAATCCGTGTTTTATTCATCGATTTTTCACCTCCGCTGACTGTTCATTAATCGTAGTATTCCGTATCCACACGAATCAACTCTACATCTGGATGGTTCTCTACAAATCGAACGACAGTCTGCATTTCTTGTTGTAAAAAAGATATCTCATTAGCAACGGCAGCGATACCCAACACGGTACGCTGCCATTGCTCGAGATAAGCCACCTCTGCCGCGGAGACGTTAAATCGGCTCCGCAGCTTGCCGATCAGACTTTTGACGATGGCTCGTTTTTCTTTCAGGTTTTGGCTAGCGGGCAGAAACAGTTCAATCTGCACACCGGCTATCATTATTGTTTCACTTCAACCATGACGAATGCTTCGATTACGTCGCCGATTTTGAGGTCATTGAAGCGTTCCAAAGTCAGACCACACTCATAGCCTGCTGCAACGTCTTTCGCATCATCTTTGAAGCGCTTGAGGGTATCGAGCTTACCTTCATAAATCACAATGCCTTCACGGATCAAACGCGCACCTGCATCGCGGCTCAATTTACCTTCAGTCACATAGCAACCTGCAATGTTTCCGACTTTGGATACTTTGAACACTTCACGAATCTCAGCCTGGCCGATAATATTTTCTTTGAAGACTGGATCAAGCATCCCTTTGAGAGCAGACTCGATCTCTTCGATTACAGTGTAGATGACACGGTGCAGGCGAATGTCGATCTTCTCTTGTTCAGCCATGCTGCGTGCATTCGGTTCAGGACGCACGTTGAAGCCAATGATAATCGCATTCGATGCATTTGCCAACGTAACATCGGACTCCGTAATCGCCCCAGCACCTGTATGAATGATTTTGACACGTGTACCGTTGACTTCAATTTTCTCCAAAGCACCACGCAGAGCTTCTACAGAACCTTGTACGTCACCTTTTACGATCAGGTTCAGCTCTTTGATGTCGCCTTCTTGGATGTGCTGGAACAAGTCATCCAAAGAAACGCGGGAGCTCTCACGACGCTCGGATTCACGCTGCTTGGATGCACGTGCTTCCCCGATTGCGCGCGCCTTTTTCTCGTCTTCAAAGACACGGAACTGGTCACCTGCTTGTGGTACATCATTCAGACCAGTGATTTCAACTGGCGTAGATGGACCAGCTTCCTTCAGACGGCGTCCTTTGTCGTTCACCATTGCACGTACACGTCCGAAAGCGGAACCTACTACAATTGGGTCACCAACGCGTAGGGTACCTTGTTGAACCAGAATGGTTGCAACTGGACCGCGTCCCTTGTCAAGCTCAGCTTCTACAACAGTACCGCGAGCGCGCTTGTCTGGGTTTGCTTTCAGTTCTTGTACTTCGGATACGAGCAAGATGTACTCAAGCAGTTCTTCGATACCTGTACGCTGTTTCGCGGACAATGGGGAGAAGATCGTATCGCCGCCCCACTCTTCGGCAACCAGTTCATATTCGGTCAGCTCTTGCTTGATACGGTCAATATTTGCTTCTGGTTTGTCAACCTTGTTAACAGCTACGATGATTGGAACGTTTGCCGCTTTTGCATGGCTGATCGCCTCAATCGTTTGCGGCATGACACCGTCATCTGCAGCAACAACCAGAATGGTAATATCTGTGATTTGCGCACCACGTGCACGCATGGTTGTGAACGCCGCGTGACCAGGTGTATCGAGGAATGTAATTTTCTTTCCTTTGATCTCAACTTGGTACGCACCGATATGCTGTGTAATTCCGCCTGCTTCTCCCGCTACTACGTTTGTAGAGCGAATCGCATCCAACAAAGTTGTTTTCCCGTGGTCAACGTGACCCATGATGGTAACAACTGGCGGGCGCTCCAACAGGCTTTCTGGTGCATCTACTTCTTCCAGCGTTTCGAAGTTCGTTTCATCGATGATGATTTTTTCTTCGACTTCTACGTTGTAGTCCGCGCAAATGAGTTCGATAGCTTCACGGTCGAGGTACTGGTTGATCGTCGCCATGATGCCCAAACCGAACAGCTTTTTGATGACTTCAGCCGGTTCCTTGCGCAGTTTCACTGCCAGCTCATTTACAGTCAAAGACTCTGTAAACGTAATCTTTGTAGGTGGTTCCAGAACAGGGCGTTGCGGCTTTTGTCCTCCACCACGATGGTTGTTTCCTCCACGGCGGTTGTTTTGGTTGTTACGGTTGTTCCCACCGCGGAATGGTTGACTCTTCTTGTTATCTTCGAAAGTCTTTTGGGTTTGTGGGGCCTTTTTGATTTTCTCACGCTTTTCCATACCAACGTTGGATGGAAGGTTCACTTTATCTTCAAAATCTTCCCCTGTACGACCTTCCGTTTGGGTCTGCTGTGCAGGACGCTGCTGGTTTTGTGGTCGTTGCTGATTTTGTGGTCGTTGCTGATTTTGAGGACGCTGTTGGTTTTGTGGTCGTTGTTGATTCTGCGGCTTACGGTCAGACGGCTTTGCAGGTTGACTTCTCATATTGTTTGGTTTTCTCTCCTGATTCTTCCCCTGATTTTTTCCATGCTGAGGACTATGCTGATCGGGATTGCCACTAGCACTGCTATTTCCTGGACGATTTGTGCTTGTGTTCTCTGGTCCGCGATCGCTGTTTGGTCTTTCATTTCTAACCGGTTGAACTTGCCCCGCTTGCTGCTGGGGTTTGATCTGTTGTCCTCTGGAGTCGTTGGGGCGTCGTTGATCGTCCGTTTGTTTGGGTCTTGCATCACTAGGTGTACTGCGTGTTTCTGGTTTGGCACCAGAACGCAATTTGGCCATGTGATCCTCGATCCTTTTGATCGTCCCTTCTTCCATGATACTCATATGATTTGCTACTTCTATATTCAATCGTTTTAGCAAATTGAGGATTTCCTTACTGCTCATGTTGTGCTGTTTGGCATACTCATACACACGTGTCTTCAAATATACTTCACCCTTTCTAAGTTAGGTGAGCAGACGCTGAATGCTTTCGGCCAATTTCCCATCGGTTACCGCCACGGTAACGCGCCCATCTTTTCCGATTGCGTGTCCCAATGAATGTCGGTCGCCAGTGGTTACACATGAGACACCGTAATAGGAACATTTATCCTTTACTTTCTTGGCGGTATTGTCTGATGCATCTGATGCGAGTAAAACCAGGCGGGCCTGCCCATTACGAATAGCGGTAATGACCAGTTCCTCCCCGGTAACGATCTTTCTCGCTCGCATCGCCAATCCGAGTAGTTGTGCTGCTTTTGGGATCATTTTCCCATCATCTCCAACCATTTCTCACGGAAAGCATCATACTTTTCTTGGGAGATGGACATATTGAGGGCACGTTCCAGCACTTTTTTCCATTTTCCCGATGCGAACGCATCCGGCTTCAGACAGCTTTCCTGCCGACACACATAGGTACCGCGTCCCGCCGCCCTTCCAGTAAGATCAATGACGATCTCTTCTTCTGGCGTCCGGACAACGCGGATTAATTCCTTTTTCGGAAACATTCCTTGGCAAACAATGCACTTACGCAACGGGATCTTTTTTTGCTTCATGATTATTCGTTGTCCGTCCCTTCATCGCTCTCTACTTCTTTTGGATAAGCGATGCCTTCTTGGTCGGCTTGGGACTCGCTCTTGATATCGATCTTCCAGCCCGTCAGCTTGGCTGCCAGGCGTGCGTTTTGACCGCGCTTACCAATCGCCAGAGACAATTGATAATCAGGAACGATCACACGTGTAACCTTCTCCGCTACGTTAACCTCTACATGCAGCACTTTTGCAGGGCTGAGTGCATTGGCTACATACTCCGCAGGATCTTCAGACCAACGAACAATGTCGATCTTTTCGCCTTTCAGCTCTGTAACGATCGTTTGGACGCGCATGCCCTTTGGACCGACACAAGCCCCTACTGGATCAACATCTGCGTTGATGGAATGCACAGCGATCTTCGAGCGATCACCCGCTTCACGCGCAACAGATTTGATTTCAACCACACCGTCATATATTTCTGGCACTTCTAATTCGAAGAGGCGCTTCAAAAGCCCCGGGTGAGTACGGGAAACGACGATTTGCGGTCCTTTAGTGGTTTTCTCTACTTTGATGATGTATGCCTTCACACGATCTTGTGATTTAAAATCTTCGGATGGCATTTTTTCGGTGATCGGCATAACGGCTTCCGCCTTACCCAGATCAATGTAATAATTGCGAGCGTCCATACGCTGAACGACGCCAGTTACGATATCGTCTTCACGCTCAATAAACTCGCTGTAGATCAAACCGCGCTCCGCTTCGCGAATGCGCTGCGTAACCACTTGCTTCGCTGTCTGAGCAGCAATACGACCGAAATCACGAGGCGTTACCTCGATTTCGACGATGTCCTCCAGACGGAAGTTAGGATCGATTTCTTGTGCTGCTTCTTGAGAGATCTCTAGGCGCGGATCCAATACCTCTTCCACTACGTTCTTCCGCGCAAACACACGCACCATACCTGAATGACGATTTACATCCACCCGCACATTTTGGGCCGAGTTGAAGTTACGTTTGTATCCAGAGATAAGAGCCGCTTCGATGGCCTCAATCAGTACGTCTTTGGTGATGCCTTTCTCTCTCTCAATGGCTTCTAAAGCCTCGATAAAATCGCCGTTCATGACTTTCGTTGCCTCCTCCTTTACTTACCACAGGCTACACAGGCCGCGACAACTAAAAAATAATTGCCATTCTAGCCGTGTCAATTTGCTCTTGGGAAATTACATACGTTTTCTTTGCTTCTTTTACTGTCAGCTTGCCATCCTCATAGGATACCAGTTCGCCTTCGAACGTGGTTGCACCTTCTATTGGCTCTTTTGTTGTGATATGCACATTTCTGCCGACAGCTTTCGTGAAATCCTTATCCTTGCGTAATGGGCGCTCAGCACCCGGCGAAGATACTTCTAAAAAGTATGCCGTAGGGATGGGATCTACTTCGTCTAGTTTTTCGCTCAGCTTCTCGCTGACAAGGCGGCAGTCATCGATGTCGATGTTGCCAGTTTCATTGTCGATAAACACGCGCAGAAACCAGTTGCTGCCTTCCTTTTTGTACTCGATGTCAACTAGCTCCAGGCCCAATCCTTCCACAATGGGCGTGACGAGTTCAGTGACGATGCCTGTTACCTTGCTCAAGCAAGTACCTCCTTCTCATTTGAACCATGAGGTGTAGCCAGAAAGAAAGAGTGGGTTTCCCCACTCTCGATCAGCCATGCGTATAAAACCAGTATTTCCAAAAAAATTATAGCATAACAGCCCTCTGCTGACAACCTTTGGATGATTGTGAGCCTTGTCTGGACGCCTTAGAACAAGGATAGCTGGTTGGATTCTGGCAATCCTTTCAAAGCACCTTGCTCGTCCAAGAACTCCAAAATGGTCTTGGAGATGCGGGATCGGGATAGGAGGTCCTCCTTGGACAAAAACTCCCCTTGCTCTCTCGCTTGCACGATACTGATCGCTGCGTTCGTCCCTAAACCAGGCAGGGCGTTGAACGGAGCGATGAGGGAATCTCCTTCGATCAAGAAGCGGGTAGCGTCCGACTTGTACAAATCAACGTTGACAAAACGGAAGCCACGTTCTACCATCTCGAGCGCCATCTCCAAAACAGTCAGTAATGCCTTTTCTTTAGGCTGTGCATCGTGTCCCTTGCCTTCGATTTCTTCAATCTTTTGCTTAATCGCCGCTGAGCCTTTAACCATCAGCGGAATGTCAAAGTCATCTGCGCGAACAGTGAAATACGTTGCGTAAAACTCCAATGGGCGATGAACCTTGAAGTAGGCAATCCGTACGGCCATCATGACGTAAGCAGTCGCGTGCGCCTTTGGGAACATGTACTTGATCCGCTGGCACGACTGAATATACCATTCTGGCACATTGTTATTGCGCATTTCTTCCTGATCGTCCTCAGGAACGCCTTTACCCTTACGCACAGACTCCATGATCTTAAAGGCGCGTGAAGGCTCCAGCCCTTTATAGATCAAATACACCATGATATCGTCACGACAACCAATTACGTCTGGCAACTTGCAGGTACCGTTTCTGATCAAGTCTTGTGCGTTGTTCAACCAAACGTCCGTACCATGAGAGAGTCCAGAAATCTGAACAAGCTCGGCAAACGTAGTCGGTTTCGTGTCTTCTAGCATCTGACGTACGAATTTGGTTCCGAACTCAGGAATACCAAGTGTCCCCATATTCGTACCGATTTGCTCCGGTGTAACCCCCAAGGCTTCCGTTGTACTGAAGATGGACATCGTCTTTTTATCATCCAGTGGAATCGTCTTCGGGTCCATTCCCGTCAAGTCTTGCAGCATGCGAATGACAGTCGGATCATCGTGTCCAAGAATATCGAGTTTTAGCAAGTTGTCATGAATGGAGTGGAAGTCGAAATGAGTTGTGCGCCATTCTGACTCATTATCATCAGCCGGGAACTGAATCGGACAAAAATCTTCAATTTCCATGTAGTCAGGAACTACGATAATACCGCCCGGATGCTGTCCTGTCGTCCTTTTTACACCTGTACAGCCGTTGACGATCCTGGATATCTCTGCATTGCGCAACGTCATGCCACGCTCATCGGCATACTTTCGCACGTAGCCATACGCTGTTTTTTCCGCAACGGTACCAATCGTTCCTGCACGATATACGTAATCCGCTCCGAAAAGCTCTTGTGTGTACTTGTGTGCACGGGGCTGATAATCACCGGAGAAGTTCAAGTCAATATCCGGTACTTTGTCTCCTTTAAAGCCGAGGAACGTCTCGAACGGGATATCCTGGCCGTCCTTGGCATACATGGTCCCACATTCTGTACATGCTTTATCCTCCAAGTCAAACCCAGAGGCTATTGAACCATCTGTAATAAACTCGCTGTGCTTGCAATTTGGGCAACGATAGTGAGGGGGCAATGGGTTTACCTCTGTAATCTCAGACATCGTTGCAACAAAAGACGAGCCTACAGACCCACGTGAACCTACCAGGTAACCATCATTCAACGATTTCGTTACCAAACGCTGCGAAATCAAATAAATCACACCGAAGCCGTGCTTGATGATACTGGTCAATTCTTTTTCCAAGCGATGCTCGACCAGTTCGGGCAATGGGTCACCATATAACGACCTTGCTTTGTCGTAGCACATTTGACGAAGCTCATCATCTGCTCCTTCAATGATCGGCGTGTACAGCTTGTCTGGAATCGGACTAATATCCTCAATCATATCCGCAATGGCATTCGTATTTGTTACGACAATTTCTTTTGCGGTCTCTTCCCCCAAAAAGGAAAACGCCTCTAGCATCTCTTCCGT
>NZ_JABSUZ010000055.1:0-30697 GCF_013284345.1 Brevibacillus sp. MS2.2 | reverse complement strand
ATTTTGAGCGATCAAAGCAAGCAAACAGGCTTAATCGGAACGATCCATATGAGAATTGGAGACGTAACGGAGGAAGTCAAAAATACGACTCCGGATGCCATAGATTTGCAAAGAAGCTTTCGTCGCATGTGCGATGTAAACACAGACTATGCGATTATTGAGGTTTCCTCTCATGCATTGGAGCTGGGAAGAGTCCGCGGTTGCGAAATCCATACAGCGGTTTTCACCAACCTGACGCAGGATCACCTCGACTATCATAAAACGATGGAAAACTATCGCTACGCCAAATCATTGTTGTTTTCCCAGCTGGGCAACAGCTATGACACAGACCGTTTAAAAACGGCTGTACTGAATGCGGATGATGAGGCGTCCGAATTATATGCTACCGTTACACCGGCGCGAGTCATTACATACGGCATTGATCAACCGGCAGATGTAAGGGCAAAGCAAATCGAAATCACCAGTAAAGGAACTTCTTTTACAGTCGAAAGCTTCGCTGGCAGTGCACGTCTGAACTTGAAGCTGATGGGAAAGTTCAATGTGTATAACGCTTTGGCAGCCATCGCGGTTACACTCGCAGAAGGTATTCCACTAGAAGAAATCAAAGCGAGCCTGGAAGCAGTAGCGGGCGTAAATGGGCGATTTGAAGCAGTAGATGCTGGTCAGCCGTTTGCCGTACTCGTCGACTATTCCCACACGCCAGACAGCTTGGAAAATGCGTTGATGACAGTCAAAGAATTTGCGCGTGGCAACGTATTTTGCATCGTTGGCTGCGGAGGCGACAGGGATCGAACCAAACGCCCAATCATGGCGCAAATTGCAACGAAATATGCGGATCTGACCGTCTTAACATCAGATAATCCGCGCTCAGAGGAGCCGCAGGCGATTCTCGATGACATGCTGGCTGGCTTGTCAGAAGTGGCACCTGATCGTTATACGGCACTGGCAGACCGACGCGAAGCGATTGCGCATGCCGTTTCGCTTGCAAAGCCGGACGATGTGATCTTGATCGCCGGAAAAGGACACGAAACGTATCAAATTATAAAAGACCAGGTATTGCCCTTCGATGACCGTGAAGTTGCGCGCGAAGCGATTGCCCGGTACAACCAAGAATAAAACAGATGCCACACACTGCATCGAAAGAAAGGAGGCTCGGGCATGTTCGTTGACAACGTCCTAATCGTCACGATCGTCGCTGCGTTTCTCATCGCCGTACTCATTGGCCCATTGTTTATTCCATTCCTTCGCCGCCTGAAATTTGGGCAGGCAATTCGTGAGGAAGGACCGCAATCCCATTATAAGAAGGCTGGAACTCCCACCATGGGAGGCACCATCATTCTTTTGGCACTCATATTTACCGTGCTGAAGTTTGCTAATGCGAAAATGGAAATTTACTTCCTGTTATTGGTGACTCTCGGATACGGTTTAATCGGGTTTCTGGATGATTTCATCAAAATCAAGAAAAAACGCAACCTCGGGTTGACCGCCAAACAGAAGTTTGCTGGTCAGATTGTCTTGGCAATCGGCGCTTATATTTTGCTGCTCATGATGGGGCATGACACGTCTATCCATCTGCCAGGTACACCGTGGAAGCTGGAGCTCGGCTATTTCTACTTCCCATTCCTGTTGTTCCTCTTGGTGGGTACAACGAATGCCGTTAACATCACAGATGGCGTGGATGGACTTTTAGCAGGGACGGGAGCGATTGCTTTTGGTGCTTATGCGATCATCGCATGGTTTGGTCAAGATTATGACACCGCAATTTTTAGTGCGGCTGTTGTAGGTGCGCTACTTGGCTTCCTCGTCTTCAATGCACATCCTGCACGCGTGTTCATGGGTGATACTGGTTCACTCGGACTTGGTGGAGCGCTGGCCGGAATTGCAATCATGACCAAGACGGAATTGCTCTTGGCTATTATCGGTGGGGTATTTGTTGTCGAGACGCTCTCTGTTATTATGCAGGTAGTCTCCTTTAAGACACGTGGAAAGCGCATTTTCCGTATGAGTCCCCTGCATCATCATTTTGAATTAACAGGCTGGTCAGAGTGGCGCGTGGTTGTCACGTTCTGGCTCGTCGGTATGTTCTTTGCTGGATTGGGTGTATACCTTGAGGTGGTGACAATCAGATGATGCGTTTTCAAGATAAGCATGTCGTCGTTATTGGTATGGCAAAGAGCGGTGTCGCAGTGGCAAAACTGCTACACCGCTTTGGTGCTCATGTCGTCGTAAATGATAAAAAACCACGTGAAGAAGCGGTGGGGATAGAAGAGCTGGAATCGTTGGGGATTCCGGTCATTTGCGGCTATCACCCAGATGATCTGATTCATGAAGGAGTAGCGCTTGTGGTTAAAAATCCGGGGATTCCGTATGAAGCGGCACCCGTCAAGCAGGCGCAGGCACTTGGTATTCCTGTGGTGACGGAAGTGGAGCTGGCCTCCCAGATTGCCAAGGCACCGATTATCGGCATTACAGGCTCCAATGGCAAGACCACGACGACTACGCTCGTCGGACTGATTTTTAAAGAAGCGGGTCTGGATGCGAAGGTAGGAGGCAATATTGGTACCGTGTTGTGCGGCCTGGCGGAGGAAGCTGGTCCCGATGAATGGCTCGTTGCCGAATTGAGTAGCTTCCAACTGATGGGGACAAGGGAATTCCGCCCGCATATCGGTGTTTTGCTCAATCTGTATCCTGCACATTTGGATTACCATCACACAATGGAAGAGTATTTGGCAGCCAAACTGAAAATGTTTGCGAACCAAACATCAGATGACGCAGCTATCTTGCCATATGACCAACCAGAGATCGTAGAAAAATGTAAAGACCTCCCAGCAGATATCTACTACTTTAGCAAGAGTCAAGAGGTTCCAAAGGGAGCTTTTGTCAAGGATGGTTTGATCCTGCTTGCGGATGGGAATGGGAATACAGAGCCAATCGTAGCGATAGCGGACATTACCGTTCCTCATCTGGACAACGCTCTGGCGGCGATTCTAGTTGCGAAGCTCGCGGGCGCGGACAAGCAATCGATTATACAAGTTCTTACTACCTTCCCAGGGGTAGAGCACCGGATGGAGTTCGTAGATTCGATTCGCGGTGTCAAATACTTCAATGATTCAAAAGCGACCAACCCGGAAGCGGCATCGCGTGCCTTGCAAGCGTGCAAGGAGCCGGTTGTATGGATTTGCGGCGGGCTCGATCGTGGTGTTGATTTTCGGGAACTGCTACCTGTGATCCAAGGTCGGGTAAAAGCAGTCATCGCTCTCGGGCAAACGGCTCCGATTTTACTGGAACGTGCTCAGGAAGCAGGGATTAATGAGCGTATCCATGTCGATACTGTGGAAAAAGCCGTTCTTGCTGCTTCCCGGTTGGCCGAATCAGGTGATGTGGTCTTACTGAGCCCTGCTTGTGCGAGTTGGGACATGTTTCCTTCGTTTGAGACAAGGGGGAGCATGTTTAAGGACGGCGTGCATAGACTTAAAACAAGCCTAGCATAACGTCCCACTGTACCATCAAGAATATGACAAAAGCGGGACGGCATGAGAAAGGATGACCTGGCACAATGAGCAAGGTACGCTCTGCCCCCGACTTCGTAATTATTTTTGCAACACTTTTTTTATTGGGAATTGGCATCGTGATGGTGTACAGCGCCAGCGCGATCGTGGCGCAAAAGCCGCCATTTTCTGATCCGTATTTTTTTGCCAAGAGGCAACTGATCTTCGCTCTGTTAGGGATTACATCCATGTACATTACGATGAATATCGACTACTGGGTGTGGAAGCAATGGGCCAAGCCAGGGTATTTGATGAGCATCGGTTTGTTGATTCTGGTTTTGATCATCGGGATTGAAGTAAATGGCTCGAAAAGCTGGCTTGGTTTTGGAGCTTTTGGTATTCAGCCGGGTGAATTTGCGAAGCTTGGCGTCGTTGCATTCTTGGCGAGGTGGCTCGCAGATAATCAGAAGCAAATTGTCTTGTTCCGAAAAGGTCTTATGCCTGCCTTGGGAATCCCAGTTCTTTGTTTTGGCTTGATCATGCTACAACCGGATTTGGGCACAGGAACGGTTTTGATGGGAACAGCAGTTGTCATGATTTTTGCTTCAGGTGCACGGATCAGTCATTTTGTTGGATTAGGAATGATCGGAGTTGCTGGCTTCATCGGCTTGGTTTTGTCAGCACCTTACCGAATCAAAAGGATTACGTCCTTCCTCGATCCGTGGTCTGACCCGCTCAATACCGGCTATCAAATCATCCAATCCCTTTACGCAATAGGTCCCGGCGGTTTGTTGGGTCTTGGTCTGGGGCAAAGCAGACAGAAGCACTTGTATCTTCCTGAGCCTTACAATGATTTTATATTCTCGATTGTCGCGGAGGAGCTTGGCTTTATCGGAGGCACGCTCATACTCCTGCTTTTCCTCCTCTTGTTGTGGAGGGGAATGCGGACGGCGATTACGGCTCCAGATTTATTCGGAAGCATGCTTGCTCTAGGGATCATCGGCATGATTGCCATCCAGGTGGTCATCAATATTGGCGTGGTGACAGGGATGTTTCCGGTGACAGGGATCACGTTGCCGTTCTTAAGCTACGGTGGTTCATCATTGACACTGATGCTCACTGGTGTAGGTGTCTTGTTGAACATCTCTCGTTTTTCTCGATAAATAGAAACCTCAACAGGGAGTATGCAATAAGCAAGAAAATCAGCCTATTGCTACTCCTTCTCAAAAAAGGGTGTGAACGTATGCGTGTCGTCTTAACAGGCGGTGGCACAGGTGGACATATTTATCCGGCGCTTGCGGTGGCGAGGGAAGTTTCCCGCCAAAATCCGCAGGCTGCCTTTTTGTATATTGGCAGTAAAAAAGGCTTGGAAGCAGGTTTGGTTCCAAAATCAAATATTCCTTTCCAATCCGTGGAAATTAGCGGGTTGAAGCGCAAGCTGTCGTTGGACAACCTGAAGACCTTGTGGAAATTCGTCCGGGCAGTTGGCGATGCCAAGAAAATGCTGCGCGAGTTCAAGCCGGATGTCGTAATTGGGACGGGTGGATACGTATGTGGTCCAGTCGTATATGCAGCTTCGCGATTGGGGATTCCGACTCTCATCCATGAGCAAAACGTAGTGCCGGGCTTGACCAACAAGTTTCTTTCTCGTTCCGTTACTCGGGTGGCCGTCTCGTTCAAAGAATCGCTTGCCCATTTCCCCGCTTCTAAAACAGTACTGACCGGCAACCCTCGTGCAACGGAAGTCATGCACGGTAATGCAGAGGCGGGACGTAGCTTTTTGGGCTTGGACAACAGCAAAAAAATCGTGCTGATCTTTGGGGGGAGCAGGGGAGCGCGGGCAATCAATGAGGCCGTGCTTTCGGTTGTTACGCAGTTGGGCAATTATACCGATATTCATTTTGTATATGTGACGGGCGACGTTCATTTTGAAACGATTTCAGCACAGCTTCGTGAACTGGGAACACTTCCAAGTAACATTTCTGTGCTTCCTTTCGTCCATAATATGCCGGATGTTTTTGCGGCAACGCATGTATTGGTTGGTCGTGCAGGGGCATCTACATTGGCAGAAATAACAGCACTAGGTGTGCCTTCGATCTTGATTCCGTCCCCGTATGTCACGAACAACCATCAAGAGAAAAATGCAAGGGGATTGGAGCGCGCAGGGGCAGCTCATGTCATTGTAGAGCGGGAGCTTACCGGAGAGAGCTTGCTCCTTTCCTTGGAAAATATCCTTGCCAATCCAGCGAAATGGGAAGAAATGAAAAACAGTTCTCTTTCCTTGGGGATGCCGCAGGCTGCGACGGAAATTGTCCGTCAATTAGAGGCGATTACACGAAAAAAATGATCAGATGGGCGATTGTCACGCCGATCTGGGCGAACGCATAGTATGGAGCAAACACGTGAGAAGACTAGGTCCGACCTAGCAAACGTATCAGGAGGTTCACAAATGAAAAAGATCGCAGATGAACTCATGCAAGCAGGAATCGAAAAAGTGTGGACCGATGAACCCCTTGCTAATCATACAACGTGGCGGATCGGGGGTCCTGCTGATTTGTTAATCCAACCCAAGGATAAAGCATCCTTGCAAAAAGCCTTGCAGATCCTCCATCGTCATGAAATTCCTTGGAGTGTTATCGGGCGCGGTTCAAACCTTCTGGTGAGGGACAGAGGGATACGTGGAGCCGTGCTTAAAGTGGCCGAGGGCTTGAGCCACTGTGAGTTCAAGGGCGAAGAGGTGTGTGTGGGTGCCGGATATTCCATGATCCGCCTGGCGGTGGAGACAGGCAAGATGGGATTAACAGGTATGGAGTTTGCAGGAGGGATTCCTGGTACGGTAGGCGGCGCCGTCTATATGAATGCGGGGGCACACGGATCTGATCTTTCACGTATTCTTATTGATGCCGAGATCCTTTTCGAAAACGGCGAAAGTAAAGTGTTGAGTAACGAGGAACTGAGCTTTAGTTATCGGACTTCTCTTTTGCAAAAGCAAAAAGGGATCGTGCTAGAGGCCCGTTTTCAATTGAGGACGGGAGATCGCAAAGAGATTGCGGGCACGCTCGCTGCCAATAAGGAACGACGGCGCAATACGCAGCCACTGCAGATGCCGTGTGCCGGCAGCGTGTTCCGAAATCCGCCAAATGACCACGCAGGTCGCCTGATTGAGGCGGCTGGGCTGAAGGGCTATCGGATCGGAGGAGCTCAGGTTTCAGAAAAACACTCCAACTTCATCGTGAATTGCGGAGGAGCAACGGCTGCCGACGTCCTCACCTTGATTGATCACGTTCGGAGCACCATTCTCGAGAAAAATGGGATTGACCTGCATCCGGAAGTCCTGGTGGTGGGCGAGGGGTAACACGGAGGTGAAAGTTTGGAGACTTTTGCGATCGAAGGAGGAAGACCTCTGTCCGGTTCGCTTCGGATCCAAGGTGCTAAGAACGCTGCTCTTCCCATTCTTGCCGCTGCTGTGCTCGCGGAAGGGCAATTCTATATCTATGACGTCCCCCATCTAAAAGACATTAAAGTCATGCTCGAAATCTTGACGTTGCTTGGGGCGAATACGAAGCATGAGGACGGATGTGTCGATCTGGATACAACGTCTGTCTGTGTCCCGCAGGTGCCGGATGATTTAATGAGCCAAATGCGTTCTTCGATTTTTTTGGCGGGACCACTCCTGGCACGTCTGGGTGAGGTCACAATTTCTAGGCCAGGTGGATGTGACATTGGAGAGCGCAGGATTGACTTGCACTTGGCTGGATTGACTGCGCTAGGAGCCAAAATCGAAGAAACGGAAGGCTACATTACATTTCGGGCCAAACAATTACGTGGGTCCAATATCTTTCTTTCCTTCCCTAGTGTGGGCGCAACGGAAAATATCATGATGGCGGCTGTGCTGGCAAAAGGCACGACCCGAATTTGTAATGCAGCACGAGAACCGGAAATCATCGACCTCCAAAATTTCCTGAATGCAATGGGGGCGCGGATCAGAGGGGCAGGCACCGATACGATTGAGATCAGTGGTGTACCTCGCTTGCGTTCCGTTAGTTACCGGATCATACCGGACAGAATTGTGACAGGAACCTATATGCTGGCTGTCGGTATTTCACAGGGACACATTGAACTGACCAATACTCTGCCTGAGCAATTGACGGCATTGATTGAGGTCGCCCGTAGCTGCGGTGTTGAAATCAAGACCCGCCATGATATAATGGAAATCAAAAGCACCTCCCGTCCACGTGCCTACGACCGGATCATTACCTCGCCTTATCCCGGATTTCCAACCGATTTGCAGGCGCAGCTGATGGTGTTTCTGTCACAGGCTAGGGGAACAAGTGTCATCAAAGAGACCATTTTTGAAGGAAGATTCAAACATGTGAATGAATTGGCGCGAATGGGCGCCTCTATATACGTAGATCTTGGCTCCGCAATCATTCGGGGTGTCAATAAATTGACCGCTACGAATGTCGAAGCTACGGATCTTCGAGCAGGTGCTGCCTTAGTCCTCGCAGGGCTTGCTGCAGAAGGTATTACCACGGTGAACCAGATCCATCATATCGATCGCGGATACGATCGGCTGGAAGAGCAGTTGCGTCAATTAGGGGCCGATATATCACGCGTATCGATTTAACCGGGGGAGAGTGGGCGGCATAATGTTATGCCGCTTTCCCTGTTTTGTTGAATGACATTTATTCGAAAGACATCCAGCAATTTACTTTTTTGCTCTGGGCAATGAGCCTAAAAAACATGAGGAAGGGTACGGCCATGGCGGTATACGAGGAACGCATTCCGCAAGTCAAGCAACAACGCCCCAGAAGAAGGGGCAACCGCAAGCTGGTCATTCTGCTAGTGTTGTTTTTTCTTACCATTCTCATCATCGTTTTTATCCGCTCCCCTTACAGTAAGGTGCAAGAGATTCGAGTGATTGGTAATGATATTTATACGACGGAGCAAATCATTGCACAATCTGGCTTAACAAAGGACATGCAGTTTCTAAACGTATGGGAGAACAGTGTACGAAATAACTTGAAACCATTAGAGGCCATTAAAGATGTGACGGTGAGCCGGTCTTTCCCAGGATTGATCACGCTACATATAACTGAACAAAAGCGCGTCGCATTTTGGAGTGGGCAGGACGGAAGCCGCTATGCTTTACTGGACAATGGCTATGTGCTCAAACAGGTTAATTTCGCCAAGCGCGTAGTGGACAGGCCATTGATTAGCTCGTGGGCCTCACCTGAGCTCCTTCCCCATCTCGCCAAGTCGCTATCGAAATTATCGCCAGATGTACTCGCGGAGATTTCGGATATTACACTGACGCCAACGGTTTACGACAAGCAACGCGTCACGCTGTACATGCGAGACGGGAATGAAGTACGAAGCGTTATCTACAAGCTGGACAAGATGATGAACTGGTATCCGACGATCGTGAAAGAATTGCCGCCAGATACGAAAGGGGTGCTCTCTTTGTTTGAGCAGCCATGGTTTATTCCGTACGGAGCTCAAGGGGCTATTCCTATTCAGGAAGGGCAAGAGCAACCACAGCAGTAAATGAAAAAGGGGAAAGTAGACAATGAGTCGTCGTCGCAAATTTCATTTGTATTTAACCATCGTGACGTTTTCTACCGGCTTTCTAGTGGCCACTTCCTTCGAAACGAACAAGCTTACGCGCAAAGAGCGGATGAATGATCAGCTGTTCCAACAGGAAACGCAATTGAATGACCGAATTTTGGCTGAGAAGGAGCAAAATCGGCATCTTGAAAATCAACTGCTCGATTTGCAGCGTCAGGTGGGCAAAGTGGAAGAAGCGATGGCGGAGCGTAAATCGGAGGCTGCAGAGACACTCGGTCAACTGGATGCGGCGCGGATGCTGGCAGGGGTAGTCGCTGTCCAAGGGCCGGGTATCGTCATAACGATGCAGGATAGCCAGAATGCAGCGAACAGCGCAGACATCGCGAACTACATCGTACATGAGCAGGATGTGCGCCTGGTCGTCAATGAACTGCGTGCAGCAGGAGCAGAGGCGATCAGCATTAACGGACAGCGAGTGGTGAGTAATTCCGAGATCCGTTGCATTGGACCCACGATCATCGTAAACGGCATCAAGTCGGCCGCTCCATTCGTCGTAACAGCGATCGGAAATCCCGACACACTAGACAGTGCGTTGAACTTGCCGGGAGGTGTTTTGCACTCCTTGCAAGATTTTGTCCAAATCAGCGTAGCCAAAAAAGAGCGGGTCGAACTGCCTGCCTTTGTTGGTGATGCGAAAACGAAACACTCCTAAATAAAAGGATGCGTTTACCTATGTTACAAAAAAGCCGTAAAATCACATTTATTCTTGCCATTATTAGTGCTATCATAGGTGTGATGTTGACTGTGCAATTACGAAGCAGTCTTCATCCTGTCCATAAAGAGTCTCGCAGCATCGCGGAACTTCGGACCACGTTGCAAAAAGAACTGGAGAAACACAAAAACCTGCTCGCAGACATTTCAAAGTATAATCAACTGTACTACCAATACGAAACCTCACTCAGTGAAGATGAAAGTATCTCCGTTATGAAAGAGGAGTTGGCACGGACTCGCCGAATGGCTGGTATGGTAGGGATGGAGGGAGAAGGCATCGTTATTGATGTTGTCGATGCCCATACGCCTGCAGAACCAGCTATGGATGAACATATGCCTGTGCCAGTTGTAGGAGACTATACGATTGACGATGAAGATTTGCGCTGGTTGGTAAATATCCTGTTTGCAAACGGAGCACAAGCTGTTTCCATTAATGGTCATCGACTGATTGCTACCACTGCGATTCGCAATGTGGGAGACGTCATCCAAATCGATACCAGGACGATCAGGGCTCCGTATGAGATAAAAGCATTGGGGGAACCTGAAGTATTGTTGTCCGCATTGAAGCTGGAGGGCGTAGAGGAGAACTTTCAGCTGGCGAATAAGAAGGTGCTGGCCGAAAAACGGGACAAGCTGATGATCTCAGCGAATAACGAAACGCGTGTCATTCAATTTATGAAACCTGTGAAAGAAAAAGGAGATTCGTAACCATGTGGCTCCCGCTTATCGGACTGATTGTCGGTCTTGTTGTCGGCTTCCTGCTGGATTGGCGTGTGCCCCAGGAGTATAGCAGCTATCTGTCAATAGCCCTCCTGGCTGGATTGGATACGATCTTTGGGGGGATTCGTTCGTTTTTAGAACGTACTTTTAACGTTCGTATTTTCATGTCTGGATTCTTTTTCAACACACTTTTTGCAGCAGGCTTGGCCTTCATCGGAGGGTTCTTGGGGATTGATCTGTATTTGGCTGCGATCGTGGCTTTCGGGGTTCGCTTGTTCAACAATCTCGCTGTCATTAGGAGAATTGTTCTATCCAAATGGATCAATCAGCAAGAATAACGCGAAGAAAAATGGGAAGATGGTCATTTTTTTACAAAAAATCAATAAGAAAAAAAGGGAATGGTTGTCCTGTGTGGAATAATTTATGCAGGTGTTCTCACTTTAGCAAGAAAAAAGACGTAGCAGGGGAGGTGTCACAGGTTTGGTAAGCAATGAATTCATCGTCAGCCTAGACATTGGAACATCCAAAGTACGCGTCATGATCGGCGAGATCAACAACGGTTCCATCAACATCATCGGCGTCGGACAATCACACTCAGAAGGCATCAAGAAGGGCGTGATTGTAGACATCGACCAAACCGTGCATGCCATCCGAGAAGCGGTTGATCATGCGGAGCGCATGGTTGGCGTTTCAATCGAAGAAGTGTATGTGGGGATCACTGGAAACCATATCGATCTGCATGAAACCCAAGGGGTTGTCGCTGTATCCAGCGAAGACCGTGAGATACGAGAAGAAGATATTCAACGCGTAATTCAGGCAGCGAAGGTCGTGGCTATTCCTCCAGACCGTGAAATCATCGAGGTAGTCCCAAAGGAGTACATCGTTGATGGACAAGGGAGCATTAAGGACCCGCGTGGAATGATTGGTGTCCGACTGGAAATGGAAGGGACCATTGTGACCGGGTTGAAAACGGTCGTACATAACATCGTTCGCTGTGCTCAACGAACCAATCTGCGTGTAGCTGGAATATTCTTGCAACCGCTTGCGGCTAGCACTGTTGCACTTTCCAAAGATGACAAAAATATGGGTGTCGTTCTTGTCGACATCGGTGCGGGTTCTACCACGATCGGTGTATTCGAACAGGGGAAACTGGCAGCGACCACCGTGATCGGCATCGGTGGCGACCACATTACGAGCGATATCTCACTGGGACTGCGCACGCATACAGATGTGGCAGATCGTGTGAAAACCAAGAATGGCTGTGCCCTTATTGACGAAGCATCTGAAGATGTGAAGTTCAAGGTGAACCGGATTGGCAGCGAAGTCGAGAAGCAATTTACGCAAGTGGATTTGGCCAATATTATCGAGCCGCGCGCTGCGGAAATATTCCAATTAGTCGAGGATGCTGTATACAAATTGGGCTACCGCGACGAAATTGCAGGGGGCTATGTTCTTACGGGTGGTACCGTAGCCATGCCTGGCATGTTGGAATTGGCAAAAGAAGAATTGGACGCACCTGTTCGAATTGCGATTCCTGATTACATCGGAGTGCGAGATCCTGCCTACACCACTGGGGTAGGTTTGATTCAATATGCCTTGCAGTTGATGGAGCGCCGCAGCATTCGCGTGACCCCCTCATTCAAGGGCACTCAGAAGCAAACCGTCTCGTCTAAGCCAAAAGAAGGCGGCGGTTTGATGGAAAAAGTAAAAAACTGGTTTAGCGAATTTATTTAATGGTGTTCGCTTTACCGAGCTTAACTACAATGACGATGATGAGGTCGATTCGTTCCATTGTGTTTAGTTGACAGGCTTCTGTAGCCACGAAGTTTTCTTATGTTGAATTGGGGAGGACTAGCAATATGCTGGAATTTGATATGGACTTGGAATCCTTTGCACGAATTAAAGTCATTGGTTGCGGGGGCGGAGGTAGCAATGCAGTAAACCGCATGATCGCAGGTGGAGTAAAGGGTGTAGAATTCATCACCTTGAACACCGACGCGCAAGCACTTCAGCTCTCTAGTGCAGATATCAAGCTGCAAATCGGGGAAAAGCTGACACGTGGACTTGGAGCTGGTGCGAATCCCGAGATCGGTAAAAAAGCGGCGGAAGAAAGCCGTGATTTGATTGAAAACGCTCTGCGTGGAGCTGACATGGTATTCGTAACTGCTGGTATGGGTGGTGGTACGGGTACAGGTGCAGCGCCTGTTGTTGCAGAGATCGCGAAGGAAATGGGTGCTCTTACAGTTGGTGTAGTAACCCGTCCATTCTCCTTCGAGGGTCGTAGACGTTCCCAGCACGGTGAGATCGGTATCGCTGCTCTGAAAGAAAAAGTAGACACACTGATCGTGATTCCTAACGACCGTCTTTTGGAAATCGTTGATAAAAATACGCCAATGCTCGAAGCGTTCCGCGAAGTTGACAACGTACTGCGACAAGGGGTTCAAGGTATTTCCGACCTGATTGCGGTACCTGGATTGATCAACTTGGACTTCGCTGACGTGAAGACAATCATGACTGAGCGCGGTTCTGCTCTCATGGGAATCGGTGTAAGCAGCGGCGAAAATCGTGCGGCTGAAGCAGCTCGTCGCGCTATTTCCAGCCCACTGCTCGAGACTGCGATTGATGGTGCACGCGGTGTTCTCATGAATATCACAGGCGGTACCAACCTGAGCTTGTACGAAGTAAACGAAGCAGCCGATATCGTATCTTCTGCTTCGGACCCAGATGTTAACATGATTTTCGGTGCGGTAATTAACGAGGATCTGAAAAATGAATTGGTAGTGACCGTAATTGCTACAGGCTTCGAGCATAGTCAACGCGCGGCGGAAGCTCCACGCCGTCAACAACAGCCGATCAATACGCCTGGCAATCGTCCGACACCAGTTTCCAATACGAATAACAGCCGTCCGAAGGAAGAAGAGGAAGACAAGTCTTTCTTCTCCATGGGCAACCTGGATAATCTGGATATTCCAGCATTCCTGCGCAATCGCCGCCGCAACAAAAACTAAAGCGAAAAACGACTGTCAAAAGCCTTGTTCCCGTCAGTGGGGACAAGGCTTTTTTTTCGTTGATTGGATGAAAAATGTTAGACAAAAAAACCAAAAAAACACCGTCAAGAATTGACAGACTTTACATACACATTGATATATACTGCTTTTACTGATAGAAGTCGTCCTACTATTTGCCATTTTTGCTAGGACACATGCTTGCTGCCAAGTCGGTCAAAAGATGAGGGGGAAAGCAAGTGGTTGTGTATCTTGATATCATTCTACTCCTGAATGTGGCTATTGATACCTTGTTACTCTGGTTTACTGCTTATTTTCGTAAAGAGCGCATGGTGTGGTGGAGAATGATACTTGCCTCTCTGTTTGGCTCCGTGTATCTGGTTTTTTTCTTTTTTCCTGTATTTTCTTCCATGTATCAATGGTGGGTCAAACTGCTCTTTTCAGTCATCATGCTGTGGATTGGTTTTGGGAACAGGAGGTTGTTGTCCTTTGCGCAAAACTTGATCATTTTTTACTTCGTCGCATTTGTGTTCGGAGGGGGAGTGCTTGGGCTACAGTATTTTTTGGCACCGCAGAGTGAAATTGTCAATGGACTGGTGGTCACGCATAATGATGGGTTTGGCGTTGGGTTCAAGCCTACTTTGGGGATTGTTCTGATTGGTTTTATCCTGATCTTTTTTCTCGGGAAAAAGAGCTACCGCGCAATCCAGGAGCCGCGAAGGATCGAAACCTTTCTCGTCGATGTTGTCGTTACGTTGGCAGGGGAAAAAGTCATTTGCCGTGGACTTGTGGATACAGGAAACCAGCTCCACGAACCGATTACACGCATACCCGTCATGATTATGGAGAATCGCATGTTTGCACATTTGCTTCCGCCGTCGCTTCTCCGACAAGCCGATGAAAACGGTGGAGTGTGGGAGAAGCTGGACGGATCTTGGGACCATCTGCCGCTGGAATGGCAGTCTCGGGTACGCTTGATCCCGTATCGCAGTGTGTCAAGAGGTATGGATTTTTTGCTCGCAATCAAACCAGACCATGTCATGGTCGTGCAAGACGGGATTCGTTTTGAAACAGAACGGGTGTTAATCGGGCTTAACCCGATCCCGTTGGCCGCTGACGGCAAGTATCAGGCCATCGTGCACCCAGCGATGATGGAAAATGATACAAATGAAACAACCTTTATTCTCAAACAGGAGGGCTAATCATGTATGTAAAACTTCGCCTACAACTCCAATTGACCTGGTACCGAATCTTGCTCTGGCTTGGTGTACGCGCCGAAGAAGTCTATTATATTGGCGGGAGTGAAGCATTACCTCCACCGTTGACCAGAGAAGAAGAGGAGCTGCTGCTCGGACGGCTGCCGTCTGGTGATCCGGCTGTCCGCGGAATGCTAATTGAACGCAATCTCCGTCTGGTCGTATACATCGCCCGCAAGTTTGAGAATACGGGAATTAACATTGAGGACCTGGTCAGCATTGGCACCATCGGTTTGATCAAGGCAGTGAACACCTTTGATCCAGACAAGAACATCAAGCTGGCAACCTATGCTTCTCGTTGTATCGAAAACGAAATCCTCATGTACCTTCGTCGCAATAATAAAATTCGTTCAGAGGTATCTTTTGATGAACCGCTTAACATTGATTGGGATGGCAATGAACTGTTGCTGTCAGATGTTTTGGGTACGGAAAATGACACGATCTATAAAAATATCGAGGATCAAGTGGATCGAAAGCTGCTGAAAAAAGCACTGGATAAGCTGTCTGACCGAGAGAGAATCATCATGGAGCTGCGCTTCGGCTTAGCGGGAGAAGAGGAGAAGACACAGAAGGATGTAGCGGATTTGTTGGGAATCTCACAGTCGTATATTTCGCGTTTGGAAAAGCGAATTATAAAACGGTTGCGAAAAGAATTCAACAAGATGGTCTAACGCATATTTTCCCAGCTTGGGGGGATACTGTTCCTAAACCGAAACAGATGGTGGTTTTTGCCACCTTCTTGGTCGGCTACGCGTCAGTTACGCGGCCTTTCAAGACAACCGGGTTAGGGACTTTTTTCTTGCTTCGAGGAGGGAAAGACGTGACGCGCAATAAGGTAGAGATATGCGGGGTAGATACCTCCAAGCTTCCGGTGTTGACAAACAAAGAGATGCGGGAATTGTTTGAGCGCCTGCAAAGTGGGGAGCTGGCTGCTCGCGAGAAGCTGGTCAACGGCAACTTGCGACTGGTGCTTAGCGTAATCCAACGGTTCAACAATCGCGGAGAGTTCGTGGATGACTTGTTTCAAGTGGGCTGCATCGGATTGATGAAAGCGATCGACAACTTTGATCTCGGACAAAATGTGAAGTTTTCTACGTATGCCGTACCGATGATCATCGGAGAAATTCGACGCTATTTACGGGACAACAATCCGATTCGCGTTTCCCGCTCTTTGCGAGACATCGCGTACAAGGCCTTGCAGGTGCGTGACAATCTGACCAACAAACATTCGAGAGAGCCTACCATTATCGAGATTTCTCAGGAATTGAACGTAGCCAAAGAAGACGTCGTGTTTGCACTCGATGCGATCCAAGATCCGGTTTCATTGTTTGAACCGATTTATCAGGATGGCGGCGATCCGATTTACGTCATGGATCAGATTAGTGACGAGAAGAACAAAGATGTCACGTGGGTAGAGGAAATTGCGCTTCGTGAGGGAATGCAGCGGCTAGGTGACCGAGAAAAAATGATATTATCCATGCGCTTTTACGAAGGAAAAACGCAGATGGAAGTAGCAGAGGAAATCGGTATCTCGCAGGCACAGGTCTCTCGATTAGAAAAAGCGGCAATTGCCCATATGCAAAAGCACGTTCAATCGTAAGGAGAAACGACATAGGCGACCCGGCGGTCTTGTACCGTTCGGGTTTTTTGTACGAGTAGAAAAGTTAGTTTTCCTTCGTCTTTACTTTTTGGCAAAGAAGCGGACATATTCCTCTTTGGACTCATATACTGAAAGTAACGGAGAAAAGAAGGTGAGGAAGAATGGTAAAAATCTCTGACTTCCAGACCAAAGAAGTGGTAAATATTCTCGATGGGAAACGTCTTGGGCAAGTTTCAGATTTGGAGATCGATCTGCGTCACGGTCGTGTAGAGGCAATCGTCGTACCGGGACCAGGCAAGTTTCTCGGCTTCTTTTCAGCCGGGAACGATTACGTTATACCCTGGCGTAATATTGTGAAGATCGGGAAAGATGTAGTGCTTGTTCGGATGGAAGAAGCACTTAAAGTTGAATCGAAAACTTCTGGTGGAGATGAATACTAACGCGTAAAGGGAGAAAGGCACGGATAGCCTTTCTTTTCTTTTCGGCTATGGTATGATTAGCCATATGAGGAAGGTGACAGCATGAGAGAACCATTTGTCAGGGTAGAGGATAAGTCAATCTTATCGTTAACAGAGTGGGAGCAACAATTTCCTGGATTAGTGGCGGGGTTTACCATTCGCTCAGGCGGGGAAAGTGAACAACCGTACGGGTCTTTTAATATGGGGCTACACGTGGGTGATGAATCTGCAAACGTAGTAGCCAATAGACGCAAGCTGGCAGAACAAGTCGGGATGTCTTTTACGGCGTGGACATGCGCCGATCAAGTGCACGGGAATCGGGTTTGTCAGGTCACAGCAGGCGGTGCGGGAAAAGAAAGTCTGGAGGACGTCATATCTGCAACGGATGGTTTGTTTACCCTTGAAAAAGGAGTCATGCTGACCTCGTTTTATGCAGATTGTGTTCCCCTCTATTTTCTGGATCCCCAATCGGGAGCAATCGGACTTGCGCACGCAGGCTGGAAAGGGACAGTAGGCCGTATTGCCGAGGAAATGGTGAAGGCCATGACGAAGCACTATCAAGCAAAGCCAGAGGATATCCGCGTCGCAATTGGCCCATCCATTGGCGGCTGTTGCTATGAAGTCGATGAGCGAATCATGACGCAGGTACGCATTTGTGCAGGCGAATGGGAAAAAGCAGTCATCTCCTCGACAGGGGAGCGGTATATGCTGGACCTTCGTCAGCTAAACACAGCGATAATGCTCGAAGCAGGCATTTCATCAGGGAATATTTTATCCACAGATTGGTGTACAAGCTGCAGAACAGACTTGTTTTTCTCTCATCGCAAGGAAGCCGGGATACAAGGGACGACTGGACGCATGGCTTCCTATATCGGCTGGAAGGAAAACCTGTAGAAGAAAGGGAAGGGTTCGTTATGACCAAGGAACAAGAATTGTTAAAAGAACGACTGCAATCCATCGAAGCAAGAATTCAGGCTGCTTGCGATCGGGCGAACCGCAAACGTGAGGAAGTAAAAATTATTGCCGTGACCAAGTATGTCGATGCAGATGCCATTGGGGACTTGCTCGCTGTAGGCGTAGAGAATATCGGGGAAAATCGCGTACAGGATGCCCTGCCCAAGCACCAGCTCCACGGCAATAAAGGGATCTGGCATTTTATCGGGCATCTCCAGACGAACAAGGCAAAAGAAGTCGTGGGACGATTTCCGTACATCCATTCTCTGGACCGACTTTCTTTGGCACAAGAGCTGAATCGACGCGGTGAAGCGTTGGATCATGTCGTAAAATGCTTTTTGCAGATCAATATATCCGGCGAAGAGACAAAATTTGGGCTTAGTCCCAATGACGTATTGGCTTTTTTGCGCGAAACCAGTAATATGAAACATATAAGTATCGTCGGATTAATGACGATGGCGCCTGTTGTCGAAAACCAAGAGGAAGCCAGACAGGTGTTCCGTGGCCTCTATGAGTGGAAGCAACGGATTAACGAAATGGCATTCCCTCACGCACAGGTGGAAGAGCTGTCTATGGGCATGTCTAGTGATTTTGAAGTGGCCATTGAAGAGGGAGCTACATATATTCGTTTGGGATCGGTATTGGTCAAGCCAGAGTAAAGGAAAACAGACCAAACCACGGAGTAAGAGAGGAGGAAGAGTATGGGTGTTATGAATAAATTGATGGGGTTTCTGGGGTTAGAGAACGAGGAATACATCGAAGAGACAACAACGGTGGAAGAGGAAAGAGAAGAGCAAGAGTCCTCGCAAAAACGCCAGCCAGCGATCGGCCGATCTAACAACGTGGTACCGTTTCAAGCACGGGAAAAGGAGGGAATCCGTTTGATTCTCTGTGAACCCCGTCATTACAGCGATGCACAGGATATCGCTGACAACCTGCGTCATCGTAGACCGGTTGTGGTCAACCTCCATCGCGTGGAAAAAGACCAAGCTAAAAGAATTATCGACTTTTTGAGCGGGACGGTCTACGCACTAAACGGAGATATCCAAAAGGTCGGAGACACGATCTTCGTGTGCACGCCTGACCATGTAGATATTCAGGGTACGATCTCCAGCGTATTGGAAGAGTAGCCAATTAAGACGAAATTAAAAGGGTGAGCAAATGTTTGCTGTCTTTTCGGTTTTAAACTTTGTTTTTACGGTATATCAATACATGATTATTGCTTACATTTTGATGTCATGGGTTCCTCAAATGAGAGGTACAGGCATCGGACAGTTACTGGAAAAACTGGTTGAGCCTTATTTGGCTCCATTTCGCCGGTTTATCCCACCGCTCGGCTTCATCGATATCTCCCCCATTGTCGCATTGATTGCACTGCGCTTTGCCCAATCTGGCCTGTTCGCCATTTTGCAACAAATCATGTAGGCGAGTGAAACGATGAGCATATTTGACCATTTTTCAAAAGAAGAACGTCCCTTTGTTGAACGGGCGCTGGAAATGCTGACGCAAGTAGAGCGGAAGCAGGCCATGCGCCTTACTGATTTTGTAGACCCGAGGCAGTTGATGATTTTTCAGAGTCTATCTTCCCAAGTAACCGATGTGAAGGTTTCTTCTTATGGAGGCTACGAGGGGGCAGAGCGTGTTCGGATTATCGTCCATCCGGAGTACCTTCCTGTCGAGCCTGAGGATTATCGCCTTACCTTATTGGCAATCAAGGCTGATCAGCGCTTTCATGTGCTGGAGCATCGAGATGTGATGGGGGCAATGCTGGGTGTCGGGATGAAGCGGGAGAAATTCGGAGATATGCTGACAGATTCAGCTGGGAGCTACGCGATTGTAGCAGAGGAAGTCGCTGATTTTGTCTGTGCGCAGGTGACGCAAATTCATCGGACATCTGTTCAGTTTGAGCGGGTAGCATGGGAGGCGTTCACACCACCTGCACCCAGGTTTGTAGAGAAAACGATCACCGTGCCTTCACCGCGGATTGACGCGATCATCGGAGAAGTACACAATATGTCTCGCGCAAAAGCATTGGTGCCAATTCGAGCGGGAAAAGTAAAAATCAACTGGAAAGTAATCGAAGACCCATCTTATCAACTTCAGATGGGTGATATGGTGTCTCTAGCGGGCTATGGTCGGTTCAAAATTCTTGAGGTAGCAGGTCCAACACGCAGCGGAAGACTTCGCATGATTGTCGGACTGGTTACATAAGATGGACCATGGCGCAAAAAATTGTAAAATACGGCAGGAAACACTGCTAATCCTGTCGAAATGATTGAATACGAATTATCGGGAAAAGTGGGGGGTTCATGTGCCATTAACGCCGTTGGATATACACAATAAGGAATTCAGCACAGGCTTTCGCGGGTATAACATTGACGAAGTGAATGAATTTCTCGATCAGGTGATCAAAGATTTTGAGCTCTTGATAAAAGAGAAAAAAGAACAGGAAGAACGCGTAGCCATTTTGAATGAACGCGTAGATTACTATAAGAGCTTGGAAGAAAATTTGAGCAAGTCGATTCTGGTGGCGCAGGAGACAGCGGAAGACGTGAAGTCGAATGCCCGCAAAGAAGCGCAGCTCATCTTAAAAGAAGCCGAGAAAAATGCAGACCGAATTGTCAATGAAGCACTGGCGAAGTCGCGCAAAATCGCAATCGAAATCGAAGAATTAAAAAAACGTGCTTCGGTTTACCGAATGCGCTTTCGGACACTTTTGGAAGCACAGTTGGAAATGCTGGAGAATGGCGATTGGGATAGCATTGAACAGCCACAAGTTGATTCGCCTGTAACAGTTGAATAAATCATTGACGTTCGAGCAATGATGGTATTATAATGAAAGACAACTTTTTCGAAACAAAGCACTTATCGTAGTTAAACAGGCTTATCCAAATCATAGACGATGAACGGGAAGAGTACGTGAGCCAGCACTGCCTAGAGAGCCGGGAAAAGGTGAAAACCCGGCCAGTTGCTTTCGCAGAAAATCACCCGGGAGTTCAATATCCGAAAGCCCAGAAAACCTTGATGGTGAAACAGGTGAGTAAGTGAGCGTGTCATTCCCGTTACGAATGAGTGAAGTGGAACAAATCCGATGAAGGCTTTTTGCCGTACGGGTTTGTTCAATCAGGGTGGTACCACGGGAGCTTTCTCTCGTCCCTTTTATGGGATGAGTGAAGGCTTTTATTTATTTAAGGAGTGAATCAGGCCATGGATTACAGCAAAACCTTAGCGCTACCAAAAACAGATTTCCCCATGCGCGGAAATTTGCCAAGCCGCGAGCCACAGATGCAAGCGGTATGGGAAGAGCAAAATATTTATCAACAGGTGTTAGATCGTACGAAAGACCGCCCGTCTTTTGTCTTGCATGATGGCCCTCCGTATGCGAATGGAGACATCCATATCGGTCACGCACTGAACAAAATCCTCAAGGACTTCATCGTTCGCTACAAATCCATGGCAGGCTTTTATGCGCCGTACATCCCAGGCTGGGATACACATGGTTTGCCGATTGAGCAAGCGATTATCAATGCACAAGGGCTGGATCGTCGCAGCATCGAAGTGAACGATTTCCGCCAGCGCTGTGAAGAGTATGCTTGGTCCTACATCGACAAGCAACGCGACCAATTCAAGCGTCTGGGCGTTCGTGGAGATTGGGAAAACCCTTATGTAACACTCCTGCCTGAGTATGAAGCCAACCAAATTCGCGTATTCGGCGAAATGGCGAAAAAGGGTTATATTTACAAAGGTCTGCGTTGCGTGTACTGGTCTCCGTCCTCTGAGACGGCTCTGGCTGACGCAGAAATCGAATACAAAGACAAGCGCTCTCCTTCTATTTACGTCAGCTTCCAGGTAGCAGATGGAAAAGGCAAGCTGGATACAGAAACAGGCGTTGTTATCTGGACAACGACTCCGTGGACATTGCCAGCAAACCTTGCAATCAGCCTGAACCCTGAACTCGAGTACAACGTAGTGAAGGTAGATGGCCGCAAATTCCTCGTAGCCAACGGTCTGATTGAAGCTGCGAGCAAAGAAATTGGCTGGGAAGGCGTAGAGATTCTCGCGACCTTTAAAGGTCAAGATCTGGAAGGCGTAGAAACGCAGCATCCGTTCTACGATCGCAAGTCTCCACTCATCCTGGGTGAGCATGTAACCTTGGATGCAGGTACTGGTTGCGTTCATACTGCTCCAGGACACGGGGAAGATGACTTTAACATTGGTCAAAAATACAATTTGGGTGTCCTTTGCCCAGTAGATCACGAAGGTAAAATGACCAACGAGGCACCAGGCTTTGAAGGTCTGTTCTACGAAGATGCCAACAAAGTGATTACAGAAAAGCTGAAAGAAAACGGAGCACTCTTGAAGCTCAATTTCTTCACCCACTCTTACCCACATGACTGGCGTACGAAAAAACCGGTTATTTATCGCGCGACAGAGCAATGGTTCGCGTCTATCGACGGATTCCGTACACAAATGCTCGAAGCGATTAAAAATGTAAAATGGATTCCGCATTGGGGAGAAACTCGTCTGGCAAACATGATTGCGGATCGTGGCGACTGGTGCATTTCCCGTCAACGTGTATGGGGTGTTCCGATTCCAATCTTCTATTGCAAATCGTGTAACGAACCGATCATTAACGACACGACAATCAACCATGTTGCTGATCTGTTCCGCAAAGAAGGATCGAAAGTATGGTTCTCCCGTGAAGCAAATGAGCTGGTTCCAGAAGGGCTTTCTTGCACCAAATGCGATTGCAAGGATTTCCGTAAAGAAACGGATATTATGGACGTTTGGTTCGACTCTGGTTCCAGCCACCAGGCTGTTTTACGCGAAAGAGGCATTGCTTGGCCAGCCGACATGTATCTGGAAGGCTCTGACCAGTATCGTGGCTGGTTCAACTCTTCTCTCTCGACGGGTGTTGCCGTGTATGGCACAGCTCCTTACAAATCCGTCCTGAGCCACGGCTTTGCATTGGATGGAGAGGGACGCAAAATGTCCAAATCCCTCGGTAACGTCATCGTGCCTCAACAAGTTATTGACAAGATGGGCGCAGACATCTTGCGTCTGTGGGTAGCTTCTGTTGATTATCAGGCTGATGTGCGGATTTCCGATGCGATTCTGAACCAGATCGCTGAGGTGTACCGCAAAATCCGCAATACGTTCCGTTTCCTGTTGGGTAACCTGGATGGATTTAATCCAGCAACAGACCGCGTAGCGTACGAAGAGCTGGGAGAGCTGGACCGTTATGTTCTGGCGAAAGCGGCAAAAGTCGCGAAGCGTACACGCAAAGCGTACGATGAATATCAGTTCCATACCGTTTTCCATGCTGTTCACAACTTCTGCGTCATTGATTTGTCCGCGTTCTATCTGGACATTTGCAAGGACCGCCTTTATGTAGAAGCGCCAGATAGTCTGAAACGACGCGCTGCACAGACAGTGATGTACGATTGCTTGCTCAATCTGGTGAAGCTGGTTGCTCCACTGTTGCCGCACACAGCCGATGAGGTGTGGGCGTTCATTCCAGGCGTGGAAGAGAAGAGTGTGCAGTTGACGGACATGCCAGAAGGCGATGAACAACATCTCAGCTTTGCAGCAGAAGCAGAGAGCAAATGGGATGCGTTCCTGGCGATTCGTGACGAGGTTCTCAAAGCCATGGAAGAAGCGCGCCGCAACAAGGTGTTCGGTAACTCCGTTGATGCGAAGCTGGCTCTGTACCCACAAACGGAAGAAGTTGCGAAAACATTGGCAGCAATGGACGATCTCGCTGACCTGTTCATCGTAGCTCACGTGGATGTACACAGCGGTTCTGCTCCGGCAGAAGCAGTACAACTCGAAGGAATTGCTACTGTGGTTTCGGCCGCAGACGGTGGTAAATGCGAGCGTTGCCGTGTAGTGAAACCGGATGTTGGCACTCGCGAGTCGCACCCGTCGCTCTGCGTGCGTTGCGCAGATGTCGTAGAACAACATTACGCACATGTAACAGAATAAAAATCGGTTGATTAACCTGTCATTCCCTTTGGGGGTGGCAGGTTTTTTGCTGTGATAGGCCATATGCGAACCACCAAAACGGCCATGACCGTTTCGTGGTCATATTTCCTACGGGACCAAGACATACTACCTGTTGAGGAAACCAAACAAAGGTGGTGTACAGCGTGGACCAAAAGATGGTGGCCAGCTTCCGGGAAAAGCTGCTGGAACAGAAAAAAGAACTGGAAGACCGCGTACAGGACCATTATGGCATGAGAGAACCGATGACAACCTCTTTGCAAGAGTTTGCCATGTACGATAATCATCCGGCAGATATCGGCAGTGAGATGTTTGAACGGGAAAAAGATTTGGCCCTAGACAGTCTCGATCGTGAGACATTAAAAGAGATTGATCAGGCGCTACTGCGTATGGAGGAAGGCACCTACGGCCTCTGTACGGTCTGTGGAGAGCAAATACCGGTGGAGCGACTGGAAGCACTGCCTCAGGCACAAACGTGCAAGGAGCATGCACCAGCGCCGTCAATCAACGAGTCACGTCCGATCGAGGAACAGTTTTTGCAGCCGCCTTTCGGACGTACATCTCTGGATGAAAAAGAAGGACAGAACGGATTCGATGGTGAGGATGCTTGGCAAATTGTCGAGTCATGGGGGACATCCAGCACGCCTTTCTCGTACCAGGAACCCGATAAAACGGATTACGACGAAATGTATATCGAGAGCAATGAGCCGGATGGCTTTGTAGAAGCTGTAGAGGAAATCGGTTATACCGATATTGAGGGCTATCACGGACCGGACAGTGTGCATTTTATGAGAAGCGGGACGTATGAGGAGTACATGAGAAAAGGAGAAGGGAAAGGAAATTTCCTCTCGTATGACGATTACGAGGGAGAGCAAGCAGAACGAGAGGGCATGGATGACTACTCATGATCAGGTAGCGGTCTTTGACCTGCAAATTGAGCGCGTGGAAACGTATCCGCTTCTACAACGTCTATCGCAAGCTTACGGCGATGCAAATGGGTATAAGCGTTATCGAACCAGTTATCTCATTCGGATAATCACGAGGGCTGGAATCGATGGCTGGGGAGAAATTATCGATTGGCTGCCGACGCTCCATAAGGGCTTTTGTGAGCGCATCATCCCGTACTTGTTGGGTAAGCAGGTGGATAACAGAGTAGCCATAGTCGATGTCATAGGAAAGTGGCATCAGCGATCAGCTTCAGGTGTCAGTATGGCACTTACGGAAATTTTGGCGAAAGCAGCGGGGCTATCTGTGTGTCAACTGTGGGGAGGCCAGATTCATTCTGGCATCCCGGTATATGCTTCCCTCCAATCTTACCGTGAAACAGCAGACTGGATGCAGCAGTCATGGAAGCAAGTCAGCCAGCAAGTCGACGATGGGTTCAAAATGGTGAAAGTAAAAATTGGCGGGCGCTCTGTTCAAGAGGATCAGACGCATATCGAAAAACTGATGAATTTGCTACCGGAACAAGTTCACGTAGCGGTAGATGCCAATCAGAGCTACGACTGTGCGACTGCAAGGAAGTGGGAAGGGCTTTTTTCCCGTTATGGCAATTGGCTGTGGCTGGAGGAGCCGATGCCCATGGATCGCACAAACGAATATGTCAAGCTTCGTGCAGCTATATCCATTCCGCTTGCTGGAGGAGAAAACTTGATTCGCTGCGCACAGTTTTTGCCTTTGTATGAGGGCGGGGCCATCGATATTGCTCA
Source organism: Brevibacillus sp. MS2.2 (assembly GCF_013284345.1). Lineage (NCBI taxonomy): Bacteria > Bacillati > Bacillota > Bacilli > Caryophanales > Paenibacillaceae > Brevibacillus > Brevibacillus sp. MS2.2. The sequence continues at coordinate 5,165 of NZ_JABSUZ010000055.1, read as the reverse complement.
GCCTGACCTGATGCATACGGGGGGCATTGACGATTATCGAACGCATCTGCAAATGGCCCGTCAGTTTGGCTATCGCGTGTCTCCACATTCCTTTGACGGATCACTGGCACGATTGTATACGTTATTTGCACAGGCGTGCTTGCTGGCATGGACCAAGATGGATAGCCATCCGATTGAGCCTGTCGAATGGGACGTTATGGAGAACCCGTTTACACAATTGTTTCCGCTGCGACCCATAAATGGCGAAGTGACGCTTCCTACTGGCGTGGGAATAGGCATTGAACCTGACTGGGAGATTATTAACGCGTTGCGCTGGGACGGTAGCGCTTATGCGTAAGACAAGGAGTTTCGTATGGCACAAAATGCGAAAAACCTGATTGGGCTCGTCGGGGTTCCACTCGTTATGGTGCTGGGCAACTCGATGCTGATCCCTGTACTGCCTACAATGAAAACAGAAATGAAGCTCACCGCTTTACAGTCGAGCTTGTTGATCACCGCTTTTTCGATTGCAGCAGGTATTGTGATCCCTTTTGCCGGCTATTTGTCGGATCGATTTGGGAGAAAAATCGTCATTATCATCTCCCTTGCTCTGTATGGTCTGGGTGGTTTGGTCGCAGGGCTTGCCGCGTTGTGGATAGATCAACCTTATATGGCTATCATGGGAGGGCGTGTCTTGCAGGGGATCGGGGCCGCCGGTACAGCGCCCATCGCGATGGCATTGGTAGGGGATCTGTTCGATGGCGCTTCGGAGAGTAGGGCATTGGGGCTCTTGGAGACATCCAACGGGATGGGAAAAGTATTAAGTCCGATTTTTGGCTCCTTGCTTGCTCTCATTTCTTGGTACATGGTCTTTTTAGCTTTTCCAATTATTTGCGGTGTCGTCCTCCTGATGTTTTTATTTCTGACCAAGGAAAAGAAACAGGATAAGAAGCCGCTCCCCGTTAAGCAGTACATGCATTCGATCGCGCAGGTGTTTAAACAGCATGGAAAATGGCTTGTCCCCGCGTTTTTTATTGGGAGCATCTGCTTGTTCACGTTGTTTGGGGTACTGTTTTACCTGTCTGACTTATTGGAGGAAAAATATAAGATTGATGGTGTCATCAAAGGCTTCTTTTTGGCGATTCCCTTGCTCGTGATGAGTATAGCGGCCTATGTGACAGGAATCATTATCAAAAAGAAGCTGAAGCTGATGCGTTTGTTTGTGATAATCGGCATGTTTTTGCTGGCTACGTCTTACATTCTGGCCAGCTTTGTCAAAGGGGCTTATGTCCTCATAGGCATTTTGGTCATCGGTAGCGTGGGAACGGGGATGATTTTACCATGCTTGAACTCCATGATCGTTGGGGCCGTACAAAAAACAGAGCGGGGTATGATTACTTCTTTGTATAGCGGTGTCCGTTTTATCGGTGTTGCGATTGGCCCGCCTATTTTTACCTGGTTGCTCGGAATTTCTCGGACGGTCATGTTTCTATCGATCGCAGGTTTATCGCTCGTTTTCGCTGTGCTTGCGATCTTTTTCTTGAAGCCCAAGCAGGTAGAGCAGCAAGGGCAAGGGGCAAAAGACAGCGAGACGAAAGGGTGGCGGCAAATATCAGAGGTACTGGGAATTGAACCAGAAACGGTACACGAGGTACAGCGTGAGAGCGCCATCGAAAAGTACGGCTTTGATCCCAATGAGCTCGTCAAGCGTGTGTTGTCTGGAAAGAAGGAAAAGGAAAAACAATAAACAGGCTGTCTCTGTCGGTCATTCTCACCGAATACAATATCGGGGAGCGACAGGGACGAGCCTGTTTATGATGGTTAGGACTCCGCAAAGGGATGACGTAAAGCTCGTTCAAGTGCGAGCGGGTACACATCATCTTGGAGAATGCGGCTAAACTCCTGATTGCCTTTTAGATTTCGCGGAATATCCGCAAACACAATGGTGGCAAGCACGTCTGAGCCGCTTGGCTGGTTTGTATAATGTGCTACCTTCGCGATATAAATATCTTTTCGCATCGAGTCGTCGATGGTGTACTGTCCGATGCGCTCAATCCCTTCCAGAATGGCGCCGGTTTCTTCATAGACCTCACGAACTGCTGCCGCCAGGCTGTTTTCACCCGCTTCTACTTTTCCCCCTGGTAGCTCCACGCCGCGTGTACGATGGCGAGTAAATAACAGCTTTCCTTGATAAAAAGCGAAGATCAGCACGTGACCTGCTTGGTGGTTACGATACTCTTCGGAGGAAAAGGTTAGCTTGACAGGTAAGCCAAAATCGTCGTAAAAAGCGTACATGCAAAGCTCTCCTTCTACAGGCTCATTGATCTGTTATTTTGGATTTGCAAGGAAATATGCTTGACCGCCTTCATCGCTTGACCAGTTGCCAGTGACAAACTCGCATAAGCGGCTCCGTTGCTCACATCTCCGACTGCGTAAATCCATGGAGAGTTGACGCGTTGATACGAATCCGTTTGCAAATAGTCATCGCCAAACGTGTCCAAGCCCTCGAGACCCGCTGTGTTTCCATGAACACCAATTCGCGGCAGAATCCAATCGACTACGATCGTCTCTGGATTATCTGCGCGCGTAGAGATGAGTGTCAGAACCGTCCGTGCCTCTTCGTCCTGATAGTCACTTACTTGTGTTTCCCACAGGACTTGGATGTTGGGGAGGCCTGTGATTTTCTTTTGCCATTCGGGACGAGCACGCCACTCATTGCTCCGAACCAACAGATAGACTTGTCGGGCATGAAAGCTCAAATTTGCTGCACTCTCTAATGCACGATCTCCTCCGCCAATCACGGCGATGTCTTGCCCGGCGATGGTGTGCGCTTGGGCAGTTGTAGAAAACCAAGGCGACAGGACGCTCGGACAATCAGCGAGGGCCGGTATTTCATTCCAGCCGACTCCTGTGGCGATGAGTAGATAGTCGACACGATAAACGGATTTCGAAGTGATTACCTGTTTCGTCTCCCGATCAATGGAAAGAATGGCTTCGTTCAATCGTATGTTTGGCTGCTGGATGAAAGGATGTGCAATCAGTACCTTTACAAGGGCAGCTCCCTGGTCATATACAAGGGGCGGAAAGTCGGTAATCTCGTTGTAAATGTGATGCAGTTGGCCGCCGAGTCGATCCGTTTTTTCGATAAGAAGACAAGAAAGACCTAATCGTTGGCACCATATTGCTGCGGACAACCCTGCGATGCCGCCACCTACGATCAGCACCTGTATGTGTTCCACTCTCAAGTCCCTCCGATTCCCTTATTCATCTATCTGATTTTCCTCATTTTTAGACTACCTGTTTCGATTCGCAAGTGCAAGAACTCAGAGGGAAAACCGCTCGAGTTGAATCGGCAGGATTCTACATTTTGAAGGCATTTTGTGGTAAAATGGGACGAAAGTTTTCCAGAATATATTGAAAATGAAAAGCCCAAAGCACTATGGACCCTGTGATTTAAAAAAGGAGTGAACCGAACGTGCAAGCCAAGAATGACAAGCCTCAAGCTCCTGCAAAACAGCCTCGTAAACGGATCAAGCGTGGCCAGCGAAGCAAGCGGATGTATCTGCTCTTGGCGGGTTGCTTGTTCCTCTGTTTGTTGGCTGTAGGAGCAGGCTTCGCCCTCAACCAGTTTAACAAGACACTGGACATCGTAACGGAAGACCCTTACAAGCTGCCGGATCAACCTGTAGTAGAAAAGCCGTACGAACAAAAGAAATCAATCGCCTTTGTCATTGTCGGGGTGGATACGCGCAAAAACATCGGCATGTTGAACACGGATGTTCTCGTCGTCGCAGTCGCCAATCCGGTTACGCAAAAGCTGAGCATGGTATCGTTGCCTCGTGATACCCGGGTTCAAATCCCAGGCTATCCTGGCTACCACAAGGTCAATGAAGTATTTGCATTAGGGGAAAATATCAGGAAAGATGCGGAAATCAAAGGAAAGCCTGTTACAGAAAATGGCATGACGATGCTCAAAAAAACATTGAATCACATGCTGGGAATCTCGGTTGAGCATTACGTGCAGCTTGACTTTGAGGGCTTCACAGCGGTCATTGACAAGCTGGGCGGGATTACGGTTGACGTAGATCGCGATCTCGTATATGAATTGCCGAAGCAAGGGGTATACCGTAATTTGAAAAAAGGGAAACAAGTATTGAACGGAGAGCAGGCACTCGGCTTCGTCCGTCATCGCATCGACAGACGTGGAGACGCTTACAACTCGAGCGACTTCGATCGCAACCGTAGACAGCAGCAGGTGATTCGTGCCGTGGCAGAAAAGAGCATGTCGATGGATGGATTAACGAGTTTGACAGCTGTGCTGGATACCGTTGGTAAGCATATCAAAACCGACCTCTCGACAGACCAAATTAAAGGATTGGCACTCGATTTTGCCAGCTTTTCGTCAAGCAACATGGTTACTTTGGATAATGGGGCGATCTGGAGCTCTCCGTATTCCTTGTGGCCGAGGGAGAACATGCAAGCGGTTCGAACTGCCCTGCAAACAGAAGTGGGTGTAGCTGGATCGAGCGAACAGCTCAGTGATGCAGCCGTAGCGGAAGTAGCCAAGGTCGAAATGAAAGCGGAGAAGAGAACGCCAGCTCCGAATCCCAAGCCCACGACAGGTACAAAAGAGCAGCCAAAAACACAAAAACCAGCCACACCACCACCAAATACGGCTCCAAAACCAACACAGGAGCCTGTAACAGCGCCGACTGTACCAGATGGAAATGGCGGCCAATCCCATCCTGAGCCAACGGACAGCAACATGCCACCACCAGATATTTTGGCTCCACCTGCACCAGCGACAGATAGTGCTGATGTAGGGCAAACTGGATGATCATGAGCACACCCCCCAGGCAAAAGCACATATTCTATTGTACATAGACAGTCTTGCCTTTGCTGGGAAGGGAGTGCGGAAGTGATGAAAAACCTGCAAGAGACCATGAAACAGTTGCAAAAAGCATCCGAAAGTTTGTCCAAGCTCGGCTTTGACCCAGATCATCCATGGAAAGCATTGAGCCAGATGGGACAAATGCTGGATACGAATTTTTGGGAGAATATCGCGACGCTCAACAAGCAAGCAGCACAAAAGACGGCCACCGCCGCCGCGCCAAATGTACCACCCGTGAAAAAGGGAAAAAAAAAGACGAAGGAAAAATCGATGCGTTTCGGGCAGGTAGACGATT
>NZ_JABSUZ010000054.1:0-31392 GCF_013284345.1 Brevibacillus sp. MS2.2 | reverse complement strand
ACTCAAGTTTTTGCATAAGAAAAAAGACTGCCCATACAACTCGATGGACAGTCTTTTTGTTGTTTGGCGCTTATGACATGGCGAATGCTTTTCGTTCGGTCTGCACAGTGCCCAGGCGACTTTTACTGTACGGGATGCACATAGGAGTTCCGTACAGCGGGTCTTGCGTAATTTGGCAATCCATATCGAATACCGTACGGACAAGGTCGGTCGTCAGCACTTCGTTCGGAGCGCCTTCTGCCACTACAGTTTGATTGTGAACAGCAACGATATGATGGGCATAGCGGCAAGCGAGATTCAGATCGTGGAGAACCATGACGATGGTGCGTTGTTCCGTTTGATTCAGTTCAAACAACAGGTCCAAAATCTCAATCTGATGCGACATATCCAAATAAGTCGTAGGCTCATCCAGCAAAATCGTCTCGGTTCCTTGGGCGAGCGTCATCGCAATCCAGGCGCGTTGACGTTGTCCGCCAGAAAGACTGTCGACGGCACGATTGGCCATATCCGTGAGTTGAGTAGCTGCCAATGCTTTGTTGACCATCTGCTCGTCTTCTTCTGACCATTGCTGTAGCCAGTTTTGATAAGGATAGCGTCCTTGTTTGACCAATTGCAGAATCGTTAATCCTTCTGGTGCAGATGGGCCTTGAGGAAGGATAGCAAGACGTTTGGCTACCTCTTTGGTAGAGCGTTTCGCGATCGATTCTCCTTCAAGCAGGATGGCGCCTTCCTTTGGTTTGAGTAAACGTGCCAGAGAGCGCAGCAATGTCGATTTGCCACTGCCATTACTGCCAATGAAAACTGTGATTTTTCCACGCGGGATGTTTAAATCTAATGCTTCAATGATGTTGCGTTCTCCGTACGATAGCGTAAGTCGTTGGGTTTCCAAAGCTTGCATATGGGGTGGACTCCTTTCAACGTATAGGAATTAAAAAATATATTCAGGGTCGCATGTGTTGCGGTGGGGAGAAGAATATTTCCAGTCTAGGCTCAGTGCTCCGTCCCGCTGAGGGTTGGGACTGTCCGCTCCGAAGGGATTCGCGGGGAAACGCAAAAGTGGTAGCCGCTTCGTCGTATGGGCACGGTTACGTTTCTTTTGCCCGCGAATCCCTTCTCCGCTCGGTAGGACTCCACAAGTCGCTACGTCTGGAAATATTCTTCTCTGGCGTTACTGATCAGATTCTTCAATCTTTAAAAGGCTTTTTAAAATCCGTATAGCACGAAAGCTCGTAGAGGAAACAGGAGAAAAAAGCGAAGATCTTTGGTACACCGACCGAGACGGAATGCAAAAAGCGAAACACGCTCTTAAGCGTCCACCTCTGAAAAACATCCTGAAAGAACTACTTTGGACGCGGTTTCGCTTTTTGCATGGAGTCGGGCAGTGAATCCCTCAGCGGGTGGGACAAGAATCTGAGTGTTTTCTCCTGTTTCCTCCCCACCACTACAGCGGGACTAAGTTCTTCCCTAGCGATTTCGGTTTTTGTACAGCAAGTAGATGAAAAACGGAGCGCCGATGGCAGAGGTGAATACCCCTACAGGCACTTCGATTGGTGAAAAAGCCATGCGTGCAATCAAATCGGCAAGCAATACGATAATGGCACCCAAGAAAGCTGAAAGTGTCATGGCACCGCCAAAGGACGGACCAATCAGTTGCTTGGCAATGTGTGGGGCCAGCAAAGCCACAAAGCTGATATCTCCTCCAACAGAGACGGCTGTTCCCGTCAAAGCCGCGCAAATCATGAGCAGGAGGAAGCGATCCAATTGTAAGGAACTGCCGAGACTCGTAGCCAGATCATCGCCGAGCTGTTGAATGTTCACGCGTCTTGCAAGCAAGCACGCTGCGAGAATCAGTCCGACTACCCACGGCAAAATCATGAATACGTCGTTCCAGGCAACGCCGTAGATGCTTCCGGTCAGCCAGAGCAATGCCTTATTTTGCAGCAAAAACGGACTGAACATGATCAGCATGGTGACAATGGCACCCGCTGCGATTTTAATTCCAACACCGATCATGACGAGACGAAGCGGCGTAACTCCTTTTTTCCAAGAGAGGGCGTACAGCAGGAATGTCGTCAATGTTGCTCCCAAAAAAGCGATGGGAGGAAGCCACTTGATGCTCGCTGTTTCAAATAGGATCAGGAAGCCGACTGCAAAAACAGATGCTCCCCCCGATACCCCAAGAATATCCGGGGAAGCCAGCGGATTGCGGACGAGGCCCTGCATGATGGCACCCGCAACGGCGAGTGCGGCACCTACCAGAATAGCAATGACGATGCGTGGCAGGCGAAATTGCTCCACAATCAAAGCATTCTCTTCTGAACCGATTCCCAACAAAACTTTTACCACATCGAGCGGAGCGATTTTCATTTCACCCATCCCGAGACTGACAACCGCCACTGCGATGACGATCAGCAAGGCGAGTAGCGAAAACCAGATCGTCTTTTTATGTAGCTGAAACGATGAAAAGCGCTTGCCGATGCGAAGAGACAGGTAGTCTTTCATTATTTATCCAGCCCCTTGCGTGCGACATAGATGAAGAACGGAATCCCGATCAGGGCTGTCATTACTCCAATAGGAACTTCAGCAGGCATTGCGATAAAGCGAGCGCCGATGTCTGCTAACAGCAGCAGGATGGAACCAAGCAGACCGCTATACAAAAGCACCCAGCGTGTGTCGATTCCGACAAGATAGCGGGCCAGATGCGGGGTAACCAATCCGACAAAACCAATAGGTCCAGCAACAGCAACCGCGCAACCGGATAAGAGAACAATGACGATTCCAACACTGAATTTGACCAATAATGTGCGCTGTCCGAGACCTTTTGCAACGTCATCGCCCATCAACAACGTTTGAATCGGACGTGCGAGGACAAAAGCAGCAATCCAGGCGATGATCATATAAGGAAAGACAGTGGATAAATACTCCAGCTTTCTGCCTCCAACGGAACCCGCCAGCCAGAAAAGCACCTCGTCAGTAGCTTTTTCATTCAGGACCATCATGCCGTGTCGGATCGAGGAAGCCAAAGCAGTGATAGCTGCACCCGCTAGAACCAGCTTCACAGGCGAAAGACCATCTCTGCCGAATGAACCGAGCAGGTAGACAATCAAACCTGCTACAGCGGCTCCTAAAAAGGAAATCCACGTAAACTGGGTCAAGGAGCTGATCCCGACAAATGTAACGGCGAACACAACAAAAAGAGAAGCACCTGCATTAAGACCGAACAGTTCAACGTCTGCAACAGGGTTTCTCGTCAAGGATTGGAGCAGTGTTCCGGCCAAGCCGAGGCAGAAACCGACCGTAAGCGCATTGAGCACACGCGGTACTCGTACTTCTTTAATGACGATGTGTTCATTGGAGCCGTTGAAATTCGTGTAGGCATCAATCGCAGTTTGCCAACTCGTGTCAATGACGCCAAAGATAAGGCTGGCATAACTGAGGTAAGTCAGGAGGAGAAGGGCGAATGCCACTCCCAGAATTTTACGAAAGTTGCTAGTTAAAAAAGAATTCATGATGGCTACATCCTTATTTCTTAGATGGTTTCATAGTTAAGTGTAGAGCTACATAAAGGAAGTGTCAATGACGTTGATAGTCATTATCATTTTATGATTGACTTTTGACAAGCAGGGGAGTAGGATAGACTCTGTCATTGATATGAATTCTCATTATAGAAAAGGGAAAGGGGTCCTTTCATCATGTTTTCTCGTACATATCGGACCGCAGGCGGTAAAGCTTTCTTTGCTGTCTTAATGGCGCTCTTGCTGATCGTTACAGGTTGTGGCGCACCGCAAGCAAGCGAACAAAAGCCAGCAGAACAAAAGCCTGCTGACCAAGCAACTGGCAATTCCGAGGGTTCCGGCCAAAGCTACACAGTGAAACACGCAATGGGTGAAACAACCATTAAAGGAACACCAGAACGTATCGTTATGTTGACTAACCAAGGTACAGAAACCTTGATGGCTCTCGGTGTAAAGCCAGTAGGGGCTGTAGGTTCGACCATTGATCCTACTCAATTCTACGATTTCACCAAGTCCTTCCTTGAGGGGACAAAATCCGTCGGTACAGAAGGACAACCTAACCTAGAAGCAATCGCGGCACTGAAGCCTGACCTGATTCTGGGGATGAAATTCCGTCACGAAAAAATTTATCAACAATTGACTGCAATCGCTCCAACCGTATTTGTGGATGAGCCGCGTGGTGACTGGAAAGCAAACTTCTCCTTGTTCGCAGAAGCAGTAAACAAAAAGGCTGAGGGCGAAAAGGTCCTTGCTGACTGGAACAAGCGCGTAGAAGACTTCAAAGCTAAAGCCGGCGACAAGCTGAACACGAAAGTATCCGTAGTTCGCTTCATGCCTGGTAAAGTTCGCATCTACTACAAAGACACCTTCACTGGCGCGATCTTCAAGGATCTTGGCCTGGCACGTCCAGCTTCCCAAGATAAAGAAGAATTCGCAGCAGAAGTAACCAAAGAGCGCATTCCAGAAATGGACGGCGACATCATGTTCTACTTCACGTACGAAACAGGCAAAGGCGAGGCTTCCAAGCTGGAGCAGGAGTGGACAAACGATCCTCTCTGGAAAAACCTGAACGTCGTGAAAAACAACAAGGCATTCAAAGTGGATGACACCATCTGGAATACTTCCGGTGGCGTAATCGCTGCCAATAAAGTACTGGATGAGCTGGAAGGCTACATCATCGGTAAATAATGAGAAAAGACGGGACTAATGCTCCCGTCTTTTTTGTGTGGTTATCCCGCCATGTTGTTAAATGTTCCTCGTGGGTAGTAAATGTTTACGTGATCAATGTAAAGGGTGTTTGGATCATCGGTCATGATGCCTGAGAAAATGAATTTCAATTCGTAATCAGGGGTTACCTTGTAGGTGTAGATGGTTTGGCCGCCCGTTGTGGTTTTGCTCGTTGGCTCCCCAAGTGTTTCACGCACTTCGGCAAGTGTGATTGCTTGCAGGCGCGGGTCATAGGAACGAATATCCACGATCTGCATTCCTTTGTTAAAGGCGAAGACTAGATTGAGATCCCGGTACGTATTGTACGTGATACCATTGATGAAGGAGACGACATCCGGTTTGCCCAGTTGTTTTTCTGCGTCATCGAATACATCCTTTTCTAAACGATACTGACTGCCAAAGATTTGGCCTTTCCCGGCGAGATCACGCACGCTTTGCAACAATTCGGCATTGTCTCCATACAGCATGAGATTTTTGTTTCCTTGCGGGTGATACAGATGGTATTCAGCAAGAATCAAGTCTTCCTTGCTCGTGCTTTTCGTACCTTGGAAGTGGAATTTCACCTGATAGTTGTTTGTGACATCGTAGGTGTAAATCGTTTGATTACCAAACTCGCTAATACGCCCGGGTTTTCCCCAGCTCTTTTCGACGGCAGACAGGCTGATTTGCTGCAAACGTGAATCTGTCCTGTGCATGTCTACGATCTGCATGCCTTTGTTGTAGCCAAACACGACTTCTTTTTTCGGGTAAGTGGAGTAGATCAGTCCATTTGCTGTGTAGGTTTTCTCAGGTTTTCCCCAGCCCTTCTCCACTTCATCTCCCGTTCTTTCCAGAGCGAAAGGAAGCCAGATGACTCTGCCTTCTTTCGCATTTGAGAGAATCTGTGACAATAGCTCCTCTGACTGCGGAGTAGGCTGTGTGGTTACGCTGTTGTTTGGAACCGGTCCCGGAGAAGCAGTAGGAGAGCCAGGAGCAATAGGCGCAACGGTGTCTGGCAATGTACTCTGTTGTTGATTCGTAAGGAGTGAGGCTCCCAGCCAGACGGTCACAGCAAGTACGGAGCAGAGGGCCAATCCCTTGCCAAGTGCAGAGAAACCACGAAAAGAAGCACTCCCCCGAGATTTACTCACATTTGTTTGGCGAATAGCAGAAACGATCTCGTGATTTTTTTCTCCGCTCATTTTCATATCCGGCATCCCTTTCAATTTAGCTAGTAAGTCATGGTCTGAATTAGATCGCATCGCCAATCATCTCCTTTTTCTCACGCTCAAGTATTTCCCTGACAGCTTTCATCGCACGGTGCAGTGTCACGTTTACTTTGTTTTCGGACCACCCAAGTATTTCAGCCGTCTCCTTGGAGGACAGTCCCTTGACTCCACGCAAAATGAGCACCTCGCGAAAAGCGGGTTTTACTTCACGGATTGCCTGGTAAAGTGCTTGCTGCTCCTCATGTACGTGCAGAATTTCTTCCGGTGTTTTTTCTTCTGTCTCTACACTCGCCAGCCATTTATCTGGCAGCCAATTACGAAGACGTTGCTTTCGTTTATGATCGATGGCGGTATTCCTCGCGATCGTCAATAGCCATGTTTTCGGTTGCGATCTGCCTTCGAATGCGTCCAGAGACCGAAGCGCTTTTAGAAAGACATCCTGAACGAGGTCTTCTACATCGCGGGTTCCTGTGTAGTAAATAAGAAATTTGAAAATATCATCGCCATAGCGTAGGAACCATTGCTCCATTAAACCGTTTTTGTCCATAGCTGAACCACCTTTTGTACGTTCTACTTGTAATTTGACGACTCAGGGTGCATTTCATTACAAAAACAAAAAAACTGCCGGAAGCTGTGTCCGACAGTGTGTGTATTTAAGAGTGGAGCATGGAGTCCCGCGTAAACCAGAGCTGATAACTGAGCATGCTGATCAGAACCGCCGAAATAGCAGCAGAGGAGCTAAAGCTGAGCATAATGAGGATTTGATAGCGTACGGCCTCGATGGGACTGGCACCCGCGACGATCATTCCGGTCATCATTCCTGGCAACTGGACGAGTCCGATTGTTTTCATCGTATCAAAGGTAGGAATCATGCTCGCTTTGACCGCGCGCTTCAACACCACATGTACGGCTTGGCGTGTAGTGGCTCCCAGACAAAGCAGTGTCTCGATTTCCCCACGAGAGGCTTCCACTTCTCTGTTCATATGCGTGAGAAAAAGGCTCGTGACGATCATGGAGCTGCCAATAATCATGCCGCTCATCGGGATGAGGTACTGCGGCGTAGGAGAGACAAGCCCGAGTATAACCAACAGTCCCATGGTGATGACCTCTGTGATCGCAAGGGAAAGGGAGATCCGCCAAAAAATCCCCGATAAATGCTTCGCTCTGCTGGCAGCGTTCCACGAAGCGACGCAGATCATCATGAGAATGATCAATAAAATAAACCAGACACTATCGGCAGCAAAGACAAAATGGAGGACGTAGCCGATCGCGAGCAATTGAACGGTAGAGCGAATGGTGCCAATCAAAATGTCTTTTTCCAAACCGAGCTTCTGCCAAACAGAGAGCAGGAGGGCGATGAAAACAAAGGCATAGGCAAAGAGTAGCCACATGTATGAAACCGTAAACGTATGCGTCATCACTGCACCCCACTTAGGGCAGCATGGACATTACCATCTTGCAAAAATTCACGAGCTTCCACGGATTGGGGCGAGTGGAAAAACGCTTCACATTCAGCGTCTTCTGCGAGCAGGTGGTTGGCCATAAACCAAATGCGCTTGCAAGCGACTCGCGCTTCTTCTAAATCATGCGTGACCCAAACTAAGGTCGTTCCCGTTTGGTGGTGCAAATCGACGAGGAGCCGCTCAGCAGCCTGCTTGCTTTTCGGATCGAGTGAAGCGGTGACCTCATCCAGCAGCAGGACAGGTGGCTGGAGCAACAGACTGCGAACGAGCGCGAGCCGTTGCTTTTCTCCGCCAGATAGTTGAGCGGCTGGTTTTGACCAATCGATCTCTTCCATATATAACTGCTCCATCAAGCCTAAGGCGAGCTTCTTATCAAAAGGACGCTGATGCAGGCTGCTCACTGTCCGCAGGTTGTCTTCCACGTTGCCGGGCAGCATGACGGCTTGCTGTGCCACATAACTGATTTTCATTCGCCAAGCTCTCGCGTCCCACAGTGACATTTCTTTATTCTCCAAGGAAACCGTACCGGCGTCAGGTTGTAGAAGGCGACCCAAAATACGAAGCAAGGTGCTTTTTCCCTGTCCCGATTTCCCCAGAATTCCAATTATCGTAGGTTCATCAATACTCGCGTTTATGTCACGGAACAACCATGTACTCGTGGGAGAGTGGATTTGTTTCCCTAAAGCTTCAATCTTGATGGTCATATGTAAAAGCCTCCCCATTAACGCGGAAAACACCGAAGAGGACGAGTCTTCGGTGTTTCTTTCTTACAGGCTATCTATGTACTTATTTTTTCTCCGACAGCCACTGTGAAACCGCTTGAATTTCTGGTTGTTTCTTCAGCATTCCAGGAGGCATGCCGCCCTTACCGTCTTTGATGATTTTAGCAATGTCGTCAGCGCTGAGCGTTGCTCCAATTTTCGTCAGGTTTGGACCTGCAATGCCTTCGAGATTTTGACCGTGACAGGAAGCGCAATTTTGTTTGAATACAGCAGCAGCGTCAATTTGTGCAGTTGGTGCGCCGCCACCATTGGCCTCTTCCCCATGTTTTGGTGGAAAAATAATTGATCCTACAAGTGCAATGAGAAAAACTAGAAACAAGATACCAAACGAAGTGAAAAAGGCCTTCGCGGAATCAATTACATCGTTTTGATTCATGTCTTTTTTGTTGGACCCAGCCATCTGACAAAGACCTCCCAAAGCAAAATAATAAAGTTTCATGGTAATTTTACGGCAAAAGTTTGACAATATCAAGGCGACTACCAAACAAGACAAAGAAAGTACACAATTTGCCATTTTTTCGTAAAAACACGTTGCTCTTATTCTACCTTATAACAGTCAATATTATTTGAAAGAATTTCTCTTATAATGGAAGGGATAGCGGGTTGCTGTTACCAGACAAGTGTGATAAAGTTGTTGTATTGGTTTTTTCCGCCTTGGAAATACGTTTTGAGGTGAATGAAAATGGCATTAGCTGCGAAAATTTTACTTGTGATCGCAAGTATTGGCTTAATTATCGTCGTGTTGCTGCAATCGGGAAAAAGTGCCGGCCTTTCCGGAGCGATTGGTGGCGGCGCAGAGCAACTGATGGGCAAACAAAAAGCCCGCGGGATTGACGCACTTTTAGGGAAACTGACCGTTGTATTTGCGGTTGGCTTCATGATTTTTGCGATTTTGCTCGGGTATTTCTTGAAATCAGGAGCGTAATAGACGAACGGCCGAAAGACAGCGAGTGCAACTTGCTGTCTTTTTCTCTATTCCGATTGCGATATGCGGGAACGGTGAATACTACATAATAGGATGGTCATGGAGAAACGCGGGAATGCCACGCGAAAAAGGAGGTTTGTGAATGGAAGACCAAGAAAAAATACTCGCGTTTATGCGAGAGCAAGCATATCACCCGATGACGGTGAGGGAACTGGAAGAAGCGTTTGGAATCAAAGATTCTGCCACGTTCAAGGAGCTTGTGAAAACGCTGAATGCACTGGAAGCGAGCGGAGAGGTGATCCGCACCAGAGCGAATCGGTATGGCGTGCCTGAAAAAATGAATCTGGTACGTGGACGTCTGCAAAGTCATCCAAAGGGCTTTGGATTTGTGATCCCGGAAACACAGGGCATGGAGGACGTATACGTTCATGCGAATGATATGAACGGTGCGCTGCATGGGGATACCGTGCTGGTTCGTGTGGAAAAGGAAGCGGGCGGCAATCGTCTGGAAGGGCAAATTATTCGCATCGTCGAACGAGGAATGAAGCAGGTAGTAGGGACGTTCAAGGACGAGACGTATTACGCGTTTGTCATTCCCGACGAAAAGCGGCTCGGCAAGGATATTTTTATCCCAAAAGAAGCCTATAACGGTGCCGTAGATGGTCATAAGGTAGTCGTGAACATCGTTCGTTACCCAGAGGGTCGAGTGAATCCTGAGGGTGAGGTCGTCGAGATTCTCGGCCATAAGAACGATCCGGGTGTCGATATCCTGTCGATCATCCGCAAGTTCAACCTGCCGGAAGCTTTTCCAGATGACGTGTTAGAAGAGGCTGAGGCAGCACCAGATGAGATTTCCGAGGAGGAGATCAGCGGTCGTCGAGATTTGCGCGAGCGGATGATGGTTACGATCGACGGTGCGGATGCCAAAGACTTAGACGATGCCGTTTCCTTGGAGAGGCTGCCAAATGGAAACGTAAGACTCGGCGTGCATATCGCTGATGTCAGCTACTATGTTCGTGAAAAGTCTCAGCTGGACAATGAAGCGTATCGCCGTGGTACTAGCGTCTACTTAGTTGACCGCGTTATCCCGATGCTGCCACATCGTTTGTCCAACGGCATATGCAGTCTCAATCCGCAGGTAGATCGACTGACGATTTCCTGCGATATGGAGATGGACTCGAGCGGAAACACCGTGAAGTACGACATCTTTTTGAGTGTGATTCGTACAGATGAGCGCATGACGTATGCAGATGTACGCAGTATTTTGGAAGACAAGGACGAAGCCTTGACCGAAAAGTACAGCAGACTCGTCCCGATGTTCGAGGATATGAAAGAGCTGGCCTTGAAGCTGCGTAAAAAACGGATGCAGCGCGGTGCGATTGACTTCGATTTCCGCGAAGCAAAAATTTACGTCGATGAAGAGGGAACCCCTACCGAAATCGGCTTTCGTACGAGATCGATTGCGGAGCAGATCATTGAGGAGTTCATGCTCGCTGCCAACGAAACAGTGGCCGAGCATTTTCACTGGATGAAGCAGCCGTTCATGTACCGGATTCACGAAGACCCGAACGCTGAGAAGCTCATGGCCTTCATGGAGTTCATCACGAATTTTGGCTACTCGATCCGCGGGAAGGGCAATTCTGTCCATCCACGCGCGTTGCAGCAGTTGCTGGAAGAGGTAAAAGGAACGCCGGAAGAAATTATTATCAGCACCGTCATGCTGCGTTCGATGAAGCAAGCGCGCTACGACGCGGAAAGTCTGGGGCATTACGGCTTGTCTACGGAGTTTTATACCCATTTTACTTCGCCGATTCGCCGTTATCCTGACCTGATCGTCCATCGCCGCATTCGCGAATGGATCGAGCTGGGAAATCAAATTTCAGAAAAACGTCTGGGGTACTGGGCAGAGCAAATGCCAGTAATCGCGGAGCATGCATCACAGCGTGAACGGTTGGCTGTCGATGCCGAGCGTGAAACAGATGATCTGAAAAAAGCAGAGTTCATGCTTGAGCGAGTGGGAGAAGAATTCGAAGGCGTCATCTCCAGCGTTACGTCGTTTGGGATTTTCGTTGAGCTACCTAATACCATTGAAGGCTTGGTGCACGTCAGCTTTTTGACCGACGACTACTATCATTACCATGAGAAAATGTTTGCGTTGGTCGGTGAGCGTACAGGCAAGCAGTACCGGATCGGGGATGTCGTCGAGGTACGTGTAGCGAATGTCAACGTGGATGAACGCACCATCGACTTCGAAATCGTCGGGATGCCAAAGGCTGGCTTCCGCGGCAGCCGTGAGCGTACGCCTCGTGTAATAGATGGCCGTGGTGGAGATCGTAAGCCGACACGTGGCAAACAAGATCGTTCACGCGCAGGCCGTGCAGATCGTCCTGACAGACCAGATCGTCAAAAGGATAAAAAGCATCCGGCGGAAATCCGCCAGAAATACAAGGATCGCCGCAAAGCGGAAGGGAACAAACCTCCTCGTCGTGCTGGATCGGGCAGAGCATCGAGCGGTGAAGAAGTGCTGCCAATTGGTGCAGGAGAAGGGGATACCCCAGCGAAACGCCAGAAGGGATTCTGGGAAGATCTCGTCAAGTCCAAGAAAAAGAATCGCAAAAATGTAGCCAGTCAGGCGAAACGGAAACGCCGTTAAACAGTTGTTTAATCCCCGAAAAGTACTTGGAACGATCCGTTTCCCTTTTCGGGGATGTCTATTTACCGGGTAAATGACTTGCCACAATGGGCAAAATTTGCTAGACTAACTGGTACGAAACGCAGTACGTACAAGTGAGGTGATCTCCATGTCAAAAGATAAGGCCGGAACCAAGACAATCGCCCAAAACCGAAAAGCGCGCCACGATTACCACATCGAGCAAGTATACGAGGCAGGCATTGAGCTGACCGGTACGGAGATCAAGTCCGTGCGTGCGGCGCGTGTCCAGCTCAAGGACAGCTTCGCCCGTGTGCACAATGGCGAATTGCTTCTGTACAATGTGCACATCAGTCCGTACGAGCAGGGAAATCGTTTTAACCATGAGCCAGAGCGGACTCGCAAGCTCCTGATGCGCCGCTTGGAAATCCTCAAGCTCAATGGTCTGATTCGCGAAAGAGGGTACTCGCTGGTCCCGCTCAGCATTTATTTGAAGGGCGGCTGGGCCAAGGTCGAGCTCGCACTTGTCAAAGGGAAAAAGAACTACGACAAGCGCGAAGACCTCAAGAAAAAAGAGTCTGCACGTGATATCGAGCGTGCTCTGCGCGAACGCCAAAAAGGCTGATTGGATTGCACTGGCAGGCTTGGTAGCAATCAACGTTGAGTTTTGGTTGTCGCCTGTGCTATATTTAATAAGCAACAACAAGCCAATACACTGTTAGTTACAATATAGTCTAGGTGCGGATTTAATGGCTCTTCACCTAGACTTTTTCTCTCCTACCTGGGGGCGTTCTGGATTCGACGGGGATGGTAGAGCATGAGAAGCGAGCCGGGGGGCTGCGGACCTCGTCAACAACGCGGAACGCCATTAACTGGCAACAAACAACTTTCTCTCGCTGCTTAATAACCAGTGAGGCGCTACCATTCCATCGCCCATGTGGCATGACTAGCGCTCAACTTTAGTGGGATACGCCGGAGGCTTCCGCCTGGAGCCGAAGGAAGAAGATCAATCAGGCTAGGTAACGGGTCAGCGCGTCACTCCGCGAATCCGGTACCGAAATTTAAATGAGTGACTGCGCTCGGAGATGCTCATGTATCGCTGTTTTCGGACGGGGGTTCGAATCCCCCCGCCTCCACCAAATACATATTAAAAAGTAAACAAATAATAAAAGAAGTACAAAATGTAGGCGAAAAATAGACACCATGATTCCTGGTGTCTATTTTTGTATCTCTATAACTAATTGTTTATTTGGTAACTGGATTAATTCTGAAAAATAATTAGGGGATTGAATATTATGATATGTACTAAGTGTAAAAAAAATAGTTCCTTTAATCTATTGAGTTTATATATGGGGGAAAAAACTGAATGTGAAAATTGTAGTATGATTAAATGTTCAATTGAACAATATTGCGGTATAGCATACGAAATATATGTTAACGATACTTATAATTGGTTACTATTGAATACGCCTGTAAAAATTGATGATAAAGTTATTATGGGCAATTCAAGGAATTTCAATTTTCCACGATTTGATGGAGAGAGTTACATAAAAGAAATTATAAAGAGATTGAATTTAGAAAATACAGAGTACAAATTAAAAAACGATAAAATTCAAGTTTTGAACCTAATTTTAGGGTATCTTTATGATGAACTAACTAATTTAATAAAATTAAATTCTGTGAACTACTTAGTATCTCTTGTAAGTAATATGGAATACAATAGATTTTTAGCGCAAAATATTGTTCTCTGGTTTAGAAATAAAAATAATCGGAACTTTGAAAGAACAAACGATAACTTTGCTAATATTATCTTAGATAGTTTAGACTTTGTTAAATCATTTGAATCTATCGGGCTAAATAATATCCAAAACCCGATTTGTATTAAAGAGATTTATTCTGATTTAGAAGTTCAATTAGCGAGTGATCGACTTAGTTTAGAAATAGCAATTGAAAATGCTTACCACATTGTGAAGGAAAGTGGAGATACGTTTATCAAAGAAAACAATTCTTTTGAATATGGGCAAGTCCTTGGGATTTCAAGAGCAATTAATGAAATTCGTTTGTTAAAAGTGGAATTTAGTGAAGGTATGTATGAAAAGGAAGATTTAAACATAACATATGATGGTTTTATTAGAACAAGCAATAATCTAAGCTTTTCATCTGTTTTTTATGAGAAATATTACAGGGATATGTCTAATAGAAAATCATTCTTCAGTGATAAAGAAATTGAACAAAAGATAAGTAAAATTGTAAAGATCTTTTATGGTCTAAATTTAGAACAGATGTTATCCCTGAGAGAAGGAGTTTCTAATACTTATAATAACGGTGACGAGTTTTTAATTGGAGATAAAGATACGTGGATTATGATGATTAAATTTTTTACTAGCTGTAATAACGAGGAAGCCGAGTTAGCTTTCGAATATCTTACCCTTCATATAAATAGAGACGAGCTTTTTAAAGATGTTTCTAAAAAGAAAAGTAGGATAACCAGAAATTGTTTAGTTAAAATAAATGATCTATTTATATGTCCTGTAGGTTTGTTAAAGTATAGTCTACTTGGTTTTTATAAGGATTTAAAAAATGGTGATGTTAGTAACTTAGAGTTAAAGAATAGATTGCATGAAATAACTGGAATTGAGGACGAAAAGTTTGAGACTGCAGTATATAAAGATTTAAAGGACAACTTAGTGGAACCAAAAATTAAAGCTAACATAGGCCAAAAAGATATTTTAAATAACGGAAAATGTATTGAGTTACCTGGTCAAATAGATGTTCTCCTACTGTATAAGGATCATATTTATGTAATTGAATGTAAAAATACAAATTTAAGAACTACTCCAAAATCTGTTGCAAATGAGTATGGGAAATATAAAAAAATTAACAAAAAATCAGTGCAGTATAAGTTAAGTCAAAAAATTAATGTTATCAATGAAAATAAGAGAGACGTTATAGAATTTATGGGAGAATGCTTTAAAGAATATGCTAACATTAAGGTCTCTGGGGTCATTACAACAAGTAGCTTTTCAGTAGCTTCACTAGATGAAGATCTTTTATATCCTGTTATCACATGGACAAATTTAAGTGAGTGGATAATAGAGAAATCTAAATAACACTAAACGCTAAATTACATTATCACACTATACAAAATTCTAATGAGCAACTATTCACTCTAGTAGAAAGGGGCTCCTTCATTTTCAATAGGAATGTCAAAGTTATAGTAAAGGGTCTTAAAAAGGACTTTCATTTCCTAAACCAGTAAGGCGCTACCATTCCATCGCCCATGTGGCGTGACTAGCGCTCAACTTTAGTGGGATACGCCGGAGACCTCCGCCTGGGGTCAAAGGAAGAAGATCAATCAGGCTAGGTGCCGGGTCAGCGCGTCACTCCGCGAATCCGGTACCGAAATTTAAATGAGTGACTGCGCTCGGAGATGCTCATGTATCGCTGTTTTCGGCGGGGGTTCGAATCCCCCCGCCTCCACCAAATACATAAAGTGAAGCCACCTGATGAGGGTTATGACTTAAATCATATATTTGCCGCAACGGCAAGATTGTGCTTTAAAAAACTTTAGGCAAACATATGCTTTAAAGTTTTTTATTTATATTCGGGCATAAGGGCGGCCTTTTAGAAGCAAGGTGTTCATAATGAGTGTAAAGCAAATTCAACTACTGCGATTTAAGAAATAACCCGACCTTCAGATCGGGTTATTATTATATTTCGAAGCACGAAGAGATTGTCTCTTTTACATTTTGGAGTTTATAATTGACGGGACGAACCTACTTTTCAATTCAGCAGTTCTTTCGTTAGGTGAAATATCGTACGCAATAAGCCCTTTTTATCGCCATATGAGTATTTATTCCAATATTTCAATTCCAACGTCAATCATTCTCTCGTCTCCCAGAAAGTCAATTGCAATTTTGGCTCTTTTCTTTCGACGGTTCACTTTCTTTATTATTCCTTCTTTTCCGGCAAGGGGACCTTTCTTGACGGTAATTTTGGAGCCGGTCATCATTAAGGTTGAATATCCGAGCACCCCGTCTGTGTCCAGCAATTTTAAAATCGGACGGATTTCTGCTTCCTGGATTTGGGACACTTCCAGTAAACCATCCGATCGTTGTCTTGTCTGCTTATTGCTATTTAGTAGTCTGAAGATTCTGGGTGTTTCTTTAATGTCGTAGTATGTCTTCGTGTCCAAATTCGTTTGAATGAGTAGATAACCCGGAAACATAATTTTTAAAGGGTGGGTAATAAGACCCTGTTTTCGTTCAGGAAGCCTTCTTTTCGGTACAACGGCCCTTAATTGGTGAGAAGAGAATTTATCCGAAAGAAATTTGGCCACTCGTTCTTCGTATCCGGTCTCTACATAAAGGGCATACCAATTCATCAATTCCCACCTCATAGAATGTAAGTTGAAAATGTCACATAATTCTTGAAATATCGACATAATTTTAAAATTCGACTTTTGAAATTGTGGTAAAATACAATTGTGGTAAAATACGGATATAAATATTATAATTCACTAAACTATCTTTGTACATAGTCCCAAACGGCACGAGCTAATCGTTGTTTCGGCACGTTAGTTCGCTTTGGATTCTGAATATTCGATGCCATTTTTTTTGCTGCTATATAGCCGCGAAATGTCTCGTCATGTCCATTTTTGGGTGGTGGTCATCTTTGCAGTGGCGTTCGTTCGAGAAATACATCGTGTTGAATAGGCCTGATCTAATCATGAACGTCGGACTAAGCTTCGTTCATATCAGCGAGGATAAGGAACCTGGGATAGATCCGCTTATATTCGGCCTCGACGAAATAGAAGATTATCGAAAAATGAAATATGATGTCGGAAAGAGAAATTATGTGCTTGGCAGAATAGCTGCCAAACGAGCGGCTTCGACAATGATGAGCCGGTCTGATTTAACAAAGATAACCATTAGCCAGGGAGTCTTCGGACAGCCAGTTCTTCATACCGGTAGCCCGGATAAATTAGCGGTCAGCATTTCTCATTGCCAATGCATGGGAGCTGCTATTGTTTTCCCCGAAGGAAGCCCAATGGGAATCGATGTGGAAGCTATCAATCCGTCAAGAAACGAAACAATGGCCAGTCTAATGACAGCGGCGGAGATGGAGAGCGGCGCAACTGTTATTAGCAACAAAGCATTCTTGTTAACGTTGTTGTGGTCCAGCAAAGAGGCGCTATCAAAGGTGCTTCGTACGGGACTTACCATCCCGTTCGAATTGCTGGAGATCGAAACGATTCAGTCTTACAGCGGGTTTTATGTGAGTACGTTCACGAATTTTCCGCAGTACAGCGCCAAAACGTACCTGACTGGCGGCTACGTCTGGTCAATCGTAGCCCCTCGCAAAAGCGAGTGGCATTTAGATCCCTTGCAAATGCAAAATCATTTTCTGGCATTCGATTGCGGCTGCAGTAAATGAAGAGCAACTATAAATTAAAAGTTGTGTTTATAGAAAAGAATTAGGCTTCGAAGGAAGAGCTCCACTTAGTGGGGCTATTTTGTTTTGGGTTTTGCTCTTGAAGGGAGAGGTAGCTGCGATGAGCGAATCCTATCAGATCCATACCATTTGTACCAGCTATCTCAATAAATTGTCCAATTACAATTATTTAATCGTCGATAAAGCGACAAAGCTGGCCGCTCTTGTAGATCCTTCTTGGGAGATCGATCGAATTTTGACGGTGATCGAGGAGCTGGACGTGAAGCTGCATGCCATTTTGTTAACTCATTCCCATTTTGATCACGTCAATCTTGTGGAATTGCTAAGTGTGCGGTATGGGCCCAATGTGTACATATCAGAGAAGGAAGCGCAGTATTACGCGTTTTCTGCGCCCAATTTACATACATTTAACGATTTGGATACCATTTCGCTGGGCAACACCACGATTACCTGTATGCTTACGCCGGGCCATACGGCCGGAAGCGCCTGTTATCTATTGTCCGGTTGTTTGATAACAGGAGATACGCTATTTATCGAAGGCTGCGGCAGATGCGATACAACCGGCGGAAATCCGGATGATATGTTCGACAGCTTGCAAAAAATACGAGACACCGTGCCGATCTACGCCAGAATCTATCCTGGACATTCATACGGGAAAGAGCCTGGATATCCACTTTGGTATTTATTGGAGAACAACATCTATTTTCACCTTGTGAAACGCGCGCAATTCATTTCGTTCCGAATGCGTCATGCTCAAGGCTATGGCTCGGATTCGAAAGAGAGACGATAGTAAAACGGAGGGGACAATGGAGAAAAAAGTCGTGTTTATGTTCTCGGGTCAAGGCTCCCAATATTATCACATGGGTGAGACGCTCCTGGCCGAGGGAGATGTATTCAAAAAATGGATGACCCGGCTGGATCAAATTGCCGAACCGTTAGTTGAGCGGTCCATCATGCAGTTGCTCTATGACCCTCGACATTCGAAAGCAGAAGCCTTCGATCGCACACTTTTTACTCATCCGGCTCTTTTTATGGTGCAGTACGCCTTGGCACAAGAAATGCTTCATCACGGGATCTTTCCTGATTATGTGCTGGGCAGCAGTCTCGGGGAATTTGTCGCGGCCGCTGTCTCCAATATTGTGGACCCGGAGCAGGCTCTCATTGCTGTCATCAAACAAGCTCAAATCTTTGAGATGAGTTGTGAAGGCGGGGGGATGCTGGCTGTATTGGATGATCCGCGCACCTTTCGGGAGAACCCGCTCTTACATCACAACAGCGAGCTGGCAGGAGTTAACTACGATGGGCATTTTGTGATCGCGGGCGGTAATGTGGGCTTGGACGGCATTCATACGCATTTGAGGGATAAAGGTATTGCTTCCATTCGGCTTCCTGTCTC
The DNA here is from genome assembly GCF_013284345.1 of Brevibacillus sp. MS2.2. Classification (NCBI taxonomy): domain Bacteria; kingdom Bacillati; phylum Bacillota; class Bacilli; order Caryophanales; family Paenibacillaceae; genus Brevibacillus; species Brevibacillus sp. MS2.2. The sequence continues at coordinate 12,772 of NZ_JABSUZ010000054.1, read as the reverse complement.
CTACGCGTTCCATTCTAGGGAAATTGATCCTGCCGAAAACGCGTTTATCAGTCATCTTCGTACTTTATCGCTTCAGAAACCGGCCATTCCTTTTTGTTCCGGCATGTATGGAGAATTGGTTGAAGCTGTGAGACACGAATACTTCTGGGATGTGGTCAGGCAGCCGATGAGGTTTCGGGAAGCAGTAACTGCTATGGAGCGGGAACAGCCGGCCGTTTATTTGGATTTGAGCCCTTCGGGGGTGCTCGCAAATTTCACGAAACGGCTTCTTAAGGACGATTCAAGCTCTGAAAGCGCTGTGCTTATGACGGTATACGGTTTTGACTTTGAGAAAATGAATGAGCTCAAGCGAACGATTGCACGACCAAATGACTCGATTACGGGAGGGAACGATAAAAGCATGATCGCATATCTTTTTCCAGGACAAGGCTCGCAGCACGTTGGCATGGGGGAGGGGCTTTTTGATGAATTTCCGGATTTGACTGCAAAGGCGGATGCCATTCTTGGTTATTCGGTAAAGGAGCTATGCCTGAACGATCCGAAGCATCAGCTGGGCAACACAGCTTTTACCCAACCGCTTTTATACACGGTCAATGCTCTGATGTATATGAAGAAAAGAAAGGAAACAGGCAGACGTCCCGACTTTGTAGCCGGTCATAGCTTGGGCGAGTATAACGCCCTGTTTGCGGCAGAGGTTTTCGATTTCGAAACCGGACTGCGTCTCGTTAAGAAGCGGGGCGAGCTGATGGCCCTGGCTGCAGGCGGAGGAATGGCGGCAGTAATCGGCATGCAAGCGCAAGAGGTTGAAGACATTATTTGCCGGAATGGACACTTGGAAATCGACGTTGCCAACTATAATTCGCCCGTGCAAACCGTCTTGTCGGGGCGTAAAGACCATATAATGGAGGCGCAGCGCATTTTTGAACAGGCCGGGGCAGGGATGTATATTCCGCTTAATGTCAGCGGCGCATTCCATTCCCGGTATATGAATGAAGCGAAGAAAGAATTTGAGCAATTTTTGAATAACTTTACCTTCAACAAGCCTGTTATCCCTGTCATCGCAAACGTATCTGCCCGTCCCTGTCCGTTCAACGAAATCAAACGCAACTTGACTGAGCAAATCACAAGCTCCGTCAATTGGACGGACACCATTCGCTATTTAATGGGAAAAGAGGTAGAGCTGTTCGAGGAGGTCGGGCCTAAGGACGTGCTTACAAAGTTGACGGAGAAGATCAGGCAGTCGAGCTCTCCGTTATTCGTAGAGGATGAAACGCCGGAAGAGCCGAGCACAAACGAACAAAAGAACGAGAACAACCTGCCGATGGTTGACAGGGAATCGGTCTTTATGCCCAGCGCCCGGAAGACAATCACTGCAGCTTCGCTTGGCAGCCCGGCATTCAAGGAACGGTATGGTCTGAAATATGCCTATGTTTTGGGAGCCATGTACAAGGGGATTGCCTCGGCTGAAATGGTTGTGAAAGCCGGAAAGGCCGGCATGCTCTGTTTCTTTGGCTCCGGAGGACTAAGGATTACGCAAATCGAGGAAGCGATTCGGGACATTCAGCGCCAATTACGCAGCGGCGAGCCCTATGGAATGAATTTTCTTCACCATCCGGATAACCAGGCTCTCGAAGAAGCGGTTGCTGATCTTTACTTGAAGTACGGCATAACCGTAATAGAGGCTTCTTCCTTCATTACGATGACTCCTGCGCTAATTAAATATCGGGCGAAGGGACTGACAAGAAGAGCGGACGGAACGGTGGAGATTCGAAATAAAATTATCGCCAAGGTTTCCAGGCCGGAGGTCGCATCTAATTTCCTAAGGCCGGCACCGGAGCGGATCATTGAGAGGCTTGTTCAAGAAGGTAAAATCACGCAGGAAGAAGGTCGCTTGCTGCAAATGGTGCCGGTTGCCGACGATCTGTGCGTCGAAGCGGATTCGGGCGGACATACCGATCAAGGCAGCGCGTATGTGCTCATGCCGACGTTGATCAGGCTGCGTGACGACATAGTACGCGAACATGGTTATACGAGCGAGATTTCCGTAGGTGCTGCCGGAGGGATCGGAACTCCTGAGGCGGCGGCTGCCGCGATATTGCTAGGTGCGGATTTCCTTGTGACTGGTTCTATTAACCAATGTACGGTGGAGGCTGCGACTAGTGATGCCGCTAAAGACCTTCTGCAGCAGGCGAATGTGCAGGATACCGATTATGCTCCGGCGGGCGATATGTTTGAAATTGGCGCCAAGATACAGGTTTTAAAGAAGGGCCTGTTTTTCCCCGCAAGAGCGAATAAATTGTATGATCTGTACCGGCATTTCAACGCCTTGGAAGAAATAGACGAGGCGACAAGGGAGCGTATTCAGGATAAGTTTTTCCATCGCTCCTTTGAAGAAATCTATCAGGAAGTGATAGCACACAAAGCTCCTGCCGAAATCGAGAAGGCGGAGCGTAATCCGAAGCATAAAATGGCCCTTATATTCAAGTGGTATTTCTCCTATTCGACGCGGTTGGCGATGACGGGCAGCAAGGAACATAAGGTAGATTACCAAATTCATTGCGGTCCTGCGCTCGGAGCATTTAACCAGTGGGTGCTGGGTACGGAGCTGGAGCATTGGAGAAACCGTCATATCGATCAGATTGGCGAGATGCTGCTGAATGAAACGGCAGCCCTGTTGAACCGCCGAATTTCCGAATTGGTTGGCAATTGACTGAGAAGGAGAACGTTATGGGTGATATAGCAATCATCGGGATGTCCTGCAGACTACCTGGAGCGCGGAATTATCATGAATACTGGTCCAATTTGATCGAGGGCCGTTCATCCATCCGGGAAATTCCCAAGGAGCGGTGGGACTGGAGAGACTATTGGGGAGATCCGAAAGTTGAATATGCGAAGACCAACAGCAAATGGGGCGGCTTTATTGACGATGTAGACGCTTTTGATGCTGCGTTCTTCGGCATATCGGCCAGAGAAGCGGAGGTGATGGACCCGCAGCAGCGGATGATGCTTGAGCTTTCCTGGTCGTGTCTTGAAGATGCCGGGATCGTCCCGTCAACGTTATCGGGCAGCAAGACAGGGGTCTATATCGGCGTGTTCAACTTGGATTACAAGGAACTGCAGGAGAGGCCCTCCAGCCTTATTGAAGCTCATTATTCGACGGGAACCGCAGCTACTGTTATCGCGAATCGAATATCCCATTTTATGAATCTGAGAGGGCCCAGCCTTTCAGTGGACAGCTCATGCTCAAGTTCGCTGCAAGCGATTCATTTGGCGGTCCAATCGCTGCAGACCGGTGAATGCAGCATGGCTTTGGCGGGTGGCGTCAGTTTGATCCTGACTCCGACCCGCCATATTTCATTTTCCAGAACCGGCATGCTGTCACCTACGGGCTCCTGTAAAACGTTTGATGATAACGCGGATGGCTATGTCCGCAGTGACGGCGCCGGTCTTATTTTGCTTAAGCCCTTGGCACTGGCGGAAAAGGATGGCGATTTAATCTATGGCGTCATTAAAGGAAGCGCAGTGAATCATGTCGGCAAGACACACACCTTAACTTATCCGAATGCACAGGCGCAGGCTGAAGTCATCGAGGAGGCGTTCCGCAAAGCGGGTCTAACGCCGGATCAGGTGAATTATATGGAGGCACACGGCACCGGGACGCCTAAAGGCGATCCGATTGAGTTTCAGGGCCTTACGCTTGCGTTTCAAAAACTCGAAGCAGAGATGGATAAGCCGCTTAGTCATCATTATTGCGGCATCGGTTCAGCCAAAACAAGTATCGGGCATGCCGAATCCGCAGCAGGCATCGCGGGCGTGATTAAAGTGCTGCTTTCCATGAAGTACAAAACACTCCCTGGATTACAAAATTTCAAAACGTTGAACCATCGGGTTGAATTGACCGGGACTCCTTTCTATATGGTGGACCGGCCGCGGGAATGGGAGCCGCTTTTGGATCATAATCAACAGCCGCTTCCGAGAAGAGCCGGCGTAAGCTCGTTCGGCTTCGGAGGGACGAATGCGCATGTGCTGATCGAGGAAGCGCCGCAGCGGTCGTCTCGCAAGATGGCGCAGCATGGATTGCCATGCCATCTATTTTGTTTTTCCGCAAAGTCTGAAAAATCGCTTCTTCTATCGCTAGAGACGTTAGTCGCATGGTTGGACAGCGAAGGAAGCGAGTGCGAAGCCGCGGACCTAAGTGCCGCCTTGCTGTTGCGCAAACAGCATTTTGGCATTCGTACCGCTATCGCGGCTCAAAGTGTGGAGGAGCTTAAAGGTCGTTTAAAGGAGCTGCTGTCCGACAGGGAAGAAGCACAGCAATTTTTGAAGCAAGAAGCATCCAAAATAGAAAAGATCAAAAGTGCGCTTTTTCAAGAGCTGGCAGGACTACTGATCCGGGAGCTCCGTGAATGTGTGAATGATACGCAAAAGTATCGGGAGAAAATATCGGCTTTGGCAGAGCTGTATGTAAAGGGCTATGACTTCGATGAATGGGCGCTCTTTGAAGGAATGGACCTGAATAGACTTCGACTGCCTGCCTATGCTTTTACCAAAGACCGATACTGGATTACGGGCAGTACTCCGGAATCTGCCATTGTGCCGACGTCAGGCAGCGGAGGTATAGGTGAGCTTCATCCTGTACTGCATCGGAACACATCGGACTTTGCTGGGGTTCGTTACACTTCGGTTTTCACAGGAGAGGAATTTTTTCTCGCTCATCATGTCGTCGCCGGGAAGCGTGTATTACCAGGTGTCGTTTACTTGGAAATGGTTCGCGAGGCGGCTGAACAGGCCGGCAGAAAATGGTTAGGTGAGCGTAAGCGTATCGTCCTGAATCGGGTGGTGTGGTCGCAGCCTGTTATTGTGACGGATAGCTCCGTTGAGGTTCATGTGTCGCTTTCGGTGCAAAATGACGATAGCTGCAGCTTTCAAGTGTACAGCGTATCCGGTGAATTAGAGCAAGATCGTGTTCTTCATTGCGAAGGTTATGTCTCGTTTCGTTCGGCTGATCCGGCTTCCAGGAAACAGCAAATTCAAGATTTCTTAAAATCCGGGCGAACCCCCGTCCCATCGCTCGTCTGTTATGAACGTATGAGGGGGATGGGTCTTCATTATGGTCCGGCTCATCAAGGAATTGAGCAACTATATCAAATGGATGGCTTTATTGCCGCTAAGCTGTTGTTGCCGGAACCCATTTCCGATACGCGAAATCACTTTGTTCTTCATCCGAGCATGATGGACGCCGCTTTGCAGACGGCGGTTTACAGTTATTCAAATGCGGGACAAACGACCGTTGGTGAAAGTAACAAGCCCTTGCTGCCTTTTACGCTGAGAGAGCTCGAAATTATACGTCCGTACGCTTCTGCTGCTTGGGCGATTGTAAGCCAGGAAGATGCGGAGGACAGCAAAAAGGCTAAACGTCTCCGTATTGATGTATGCGATGAGGATGGCAGCGTCTGTGTGAGCATCAAGGGCTTCGTCCTAAGGCCGCTTGAGGGCGGGTTCGCAGGCGGCGTCTCAGTTCCTGCAAAACCGGAGGCGTCAAAGGCATATGCGGGATTAATGGTGCCGCTATGGGACCCGATCACACCGGCTGCACGTAAAACGGATGCTCCGAAACTGCGAACCGTAATAGCTGGAGGTTCGGCAGCGAGCCGTGACAAGATATGGCGGGTTATTCCGAATGCGCAGGATGTAGAGCTACAGGTGGAGGATGACCTAGAAGTATTGGCACGAAAGCTGGGGCAGTGCGGCGAGATCGGCCATTTTGTTTGGATTGCGCCTGACGATTCGATAGAGTCAGCGGAATCGGATGCGATGCTTGCGGCGCAGCATGAAGGCGTGCTGTTCCTGTTTCGGATCATCAAAGTGCTGCTGATGCTTGGATATGGCGCAAAGCCGTTAAAGTGGAGCGTCATCACATTCCAAACGGTGCAGGTATTCCAGAAGGAAACGATTCAGCCGGCTCATGCAAGCCTGCATGGGCTTATCGGCTCGATGGCCAAGGAATATCCGAACTGGTCAGTTAGCTTTGCCGATTTGGAGCGGGAGGATGCCTGGCCGATTGAAGAGTTGATCGCATTGCCGCCTGATGACCGGGGCGACGTATGGGCATACCGGTCCAGGGAGTGGTACCGGCAGAAAATGATCCCGGCGCAGATCCCCAAACCCGAAGGTACAGCCTATCGGAAGGGAGGGGTCTATGCGGTAATCGGCGGAACCGGCGGAATCGGAGAAGCATGGAGCGAATATATGATTCGCCGGTACCAGGCGAACATCGTCTGGATTGGCCGGCGGGAGATTGACGCCGGTATTCAGGAGAAGATCGATCGGCTGTCAAAACTGGGGCCGTCTCCGTGCTACATCCAAGCAGACGCAAAGGACGGGAAGGCACTGAAACTGGCGTACGAGAGCATAAAATCCAGCTACGGACAGATCCATGGCGTCATACACTCGGCAATTGTGCTTTTGGATCAAAGTTTGGCGAATATGTCGGAGGAACGGTTCGCAGCGGGATTGACGGCAAAGGTGGATGTGAGCGTACGGATCGTACAGGCATTCGGAAAGGAACCACTGGATTTCGTCTTGTTCTTCTCTTCCATGAACTCTTTTGCAAAACCCGGAGGTCAGAGCAATTACGCGGCAGGGTGCACCTTCAAAGATGCATTCGCACAGCGTCTGGCGATGGAATGGCCATGCAAAGTGAAGGTCATAAACTGGGGCTACTGGGGAGGCACAGGCATCGTTTCCTCGGAACATTACCAAAAGCGCATGGCACAAGCAGGGGTTGGCTCCATCGAGCCGGAAGAAGCGATGGACGCACTGGAGACGCTCCTTGCTGGGCCGTTTGACCAAATGATGCTAATCAAAACAACAAAGCCTTATCCGCTAATTGATATGAAGCATGATGAATGGATTGCAAACTATCCGGAACAGCTCTCGTCCAATATCCAACGGTTGATATCGGAGCGAAAGAGGCGCAGTGCATCGGAGCAGGAGTATCCTGTAGTTGCTTCTTCGGTATCTGTCGATGAGACAGCCGATCCTGTGCTGACGTACTTATCCGGTTTAGCCGCTGAATGGCTTCAAGTAGATTTCGGTGAAATTGGTGTGGATACTCGTCTGGAGGAATACGGGGTCGATGCGGTCGTTCTTAACGAAATGCTCATATCGGTAAATCAGCAGTATCATATCGATTTACAGCCGGCCGAGCTGTCTGCTCAAGCATCGTTGCGTCAGATCGGTTCATATGTGCGCGAGGCAATAAGAATCGGCGCTGACAAGAGCTAATACCCAATATCCGAAGGCGATGCATAATAAAAGAAAGGATGGCCTGCTAATGTCGGGATTTAAGGTTGGAAGTCTGCAAATGAAGTGGAACGATCCGCTTCTTTGCCGGCTACTCTGGGGTCAACTGCAATCGATTGGCATGTTTAGGGAACGGAATACGACAATGGATGCGCTAAAAGCAGCTGCCGGCTTGCGCGGGATATACGAAAGATGGCTGGAAGAAAGTGTCGCCGCACTTGCGCGGCACGGTTATCTCGAGGTTAGCGGCGGCAATATCAATGTTTACGATACATCGCTTGTCCATATCGAGACCATCTGGGCAGAATGGGACCGACAAAAAACGGAGTGGCTCGCCGACCCGAATCTTAAAGCGCAGGCCGTCTTGGCCGAAGCCACGCTTAAGGCGCTGCCGGAGATCATTACGGGCAAAATGCCTGCAACCGACGTTATATTCCCTCAGGCCTCCATGGCGCTGACGGAGGGGATTTACAAGAACAATCTGGCCGCGGATTACTTCAATGAAGTGATCGCAGACTTCGTGGTCGATTATGTAAAAGAACGAAAGCGTCAGGACGCATCGGTACGCATCCGGATTTTAGAGATCGGCGCCGGCACGGGCGGAACGAGCGCGATGGTCTTTCGCAAGCTGAAACCGTACCAGGCGAATATTGAGGAGTACTGCTACACGGATCTGTCCCGCGCTTTTTTTATGCACGCCGAGAAAGAATACCGGCCTGACAATCCGTATTTGACCTGTCAAATATTCGATCTGGAGAAACCCCTAGCGGAGCAGCACATAGAGCCGGGAGCCTATGAGCTGGTGATTGCGACGAATGTTCTTCATGCTACAAAGCAGATCAGGCAAACACTGCGCAATGCCAAAGCCGCGCTTAAAAAGAATGGGCTGCTTCTTCTCAATGAATTAAATGACAACTCCCTGTTCTCCCATCTTACCTTCGGATTTCTGGAAGGCTGGTGGAAGTATGAGGATGCAGAGCTCCGAATACCCGGCTGTCCCGGCTTGTACCCCGAGACATGGAAGCGGGTGCTGGAGGCGGAGGGTTTTCGGCACGTATTTTTCCCTGCTGAAGACAGACATGAATGGGGGCAGCAAATTGTCATTGCAGAGAGCGACGGCATCGTTCGACAGCTTGAAAAACGTCCGGCCTCTGCCGGAGTTGCAGAGCCTGGGGGAGCTCGGGCTTCGTCTTCGGAACGCTTGGATCGGATCGAAACACAGCATGGTTACCCAGCGCCGCTTGTCAAGGTAGAAGCGGCGAACGTTCAGGACATCGATCAGCACGCGATATCCGAAACGATTCGAGCGGTTATTCGAGAGAAACTGGCCGAATCGTTGAAGGTGAGTGCCGATATTATCCAAGACGATGAATCGTTTGCTGATTACGGCGTCGACTCCATCCTTGGCATTCATCTGGTGCGTATATTGAACGAGGCGCTAAAGGTGGAGCTGGAAACGACGAGTCTGTTCGACTACTCCTCCGTGAACGAATTGACTGCACATATCCAGTCGGCTTATATGGACGTTTTTATACATAAAAATGTGCTTGAACCAAAAGTAGAAGCAGAAGCAGCTAATGCTGTAGCCGACAGCGTCGTAATCGATACTGCGGAGCAAGAGCAGGAGATTGCTCGTGACCCGATGACGGCGGAGGGCATTGCGATTATCGGGATGAGCGGACGGTTTGCCGGCTCGGAAACGACGGACGAGCTGTGGCAGCATATCGCAAGCGGCCATGATTTGGTGGGCCCAATCACCCGCTGGGATATTTCTTCCCACCTGGCCTGGAGCGGCTCGGATGCTTGCCGCGACGGCAGCTTTTTGGACCATATCGACCGGTTTGATCCAATGTTCTTCAATATTTCGGGACTGGAAGCATCGTATATGGACCCTCAGCAAAGGCTGTTTCTCGAAGAAGCGTGGAAAACGCTTGAGGATGCGGGCTACGCGGGATCGGCAGTTTCAAGCCGGCAATGCGGGGTCTATGTCGGATGCTGTGGAAGCGATTACAATGAATTGTTTGGTAATCATCCGCCGGCTCAATCGTTTTGGGGGAACGCCATATCCGTAATCCCATCTCGTATCGCGTACTTTCTTAATTTGCAGGGGCCTGCGGTTACGATTGACACGGCTTGCTCCAGCTCGCTGACGGCTATTCATTTGGCTTGCCAAGCGCTTTGGTCCAATGAGGTCGAAATGGCATTGGCGGGCGGTGTTTTCGTGCAAGCGACGACTCGATTTTATGAAAACGCCATTCGAGCCGGGATGCTCTCGCCGAGCGGCCGCTGCTATACGTTCGATGAACGGGCGGACGGCTTTGTACCCGGCGAAGGGGTTGGTGTCGTGATGCTGAAGCGATTGAAGGACGCATTGGCAGACGGCGACCATATTTATGGTGTCATCCGGGGCTCCGGAATTAATCAGGATGGAACGACCAACGGCATTACAGCGCCAAGCGCCAAATCCCAGGAACGATTGGAGCGCCAAGTGTATGACCGCTTCCAGCTCGATCCGCAGGGGATCCAAATGATGGAGGCGCATGGAACGGGAACAAGACTGGGCGATCCGATCGAGTTTCAGGCCTTAACGCGTGCGTTCCGGCATTATACGGATAAGGAGCATTATTGCGCTCTTGGTTCGATCAAAACGAATATCGGCCATTCAGTCGGCGCTGCCGGAGTAGCCGGCGTTATGAAAATATTGCTTGCTTTGAAGCATAAGCGGCTACCGCCGTCGCTGCACGCAGAGCGCATCAATTCGAATATCCGCCTGGAAGGCAGTCCGTTTTTCATCAACAAGTCCATTCGGGCTTGGGAGACGGAGCCCGGCACGCCGCGCCGCGCTGCTGTCAGCTCGTTTGGCTTCAGCGGCACGAACGCCCATGCGGTCATTGAGGAGGCGCCGCCGCATATCAGACGCGGTAAGCGGCAGCGCTCTCTCTACTTGATTGTACTGTCGGCTCGGACAGGTGAGCAGCTGCGCAGGCAAGCGGAACGGCTCGCTGCGTTTTGCAGGCGAGAGAACGGCAGTATATTCATCGGGGATATGAGCTTAACGCTTCTTCTCGGACGGAGACATTTTGCCGACCGGCTCGCCTTCTTGGCCAGAGATACGGAGGAGCTTCTTCTCAGGCTTGAAACTTGGCTGATGAATGGAGAAGGTCCGGGTATCTATGGATCTGATGCCCTAACGAAAGAGCAACGGGAGAAGCCGGATCTGAAACAGTATGGCAATGAATGTATAGCCATTTGTGCAGCGGCCGACCAAGATGCCAAGTTTATCGAGAGTCTGACTGCCGTGGCAGACTTATACAGCCAAGGCTATTCCTTGAACTATGAACAATTGTTCGAGGGGTGCAGTTATAACAGAGTGTCTCTTCCGACCTACCCCTTTGCCGATGAGCGGTATTGGGTAAACGAGGGCGAGAGCAGTCCGCATGCAGGAGCACAGGAAGCTTTGCAATCCTCGGAGGCTTTTCATCCATTGCTGCATCGGAATGTCTCTACGTTTGCCGAACAACGGTTTAAGTCGATCTTTACCGGCAAAGAGTTTTTCTTGGAAGACCATGTGGTGCATGGGCAGCGGGTGCTGCCAGGAGCTGCATATTTAGAGATGGCACGGGCGGCCGTTCAGTCGGCCGTAAGCGATGGGGAATACAGCGGGAAGAAGATTCGGCTCAAAAATGTGATATGGGCTAAGCCCATTACGGCAGGGGCTGCAGCCGTTTCGGCCGAAATTACGCTGACACCGTCAACCGACGGCGATATTGCTTTTCGGGTATACGGTTCGGCAGAAGCCGAAACCGTCTTATGCAGTGAAGGCTCCGTATGCCTGGAGGAGCCGGGTGAGCAGCCGAGCATTCCGATCGACCGGCTACTGAAGGAATGTGTTACACGTTCGATCAGCCGGACGGAATGCTACGAGACATTTAATAGGATCGGTGTCAATTATGGTCCTTCTCATCAGGTCATGGACATTCTGCTCACCGGACAGGGCAAGGCGCTTGCGAAGCTGGTGCTTCCCGAATCCTTAGCTGCGTCTGTGCAGAGTTTTGCGCTGCACCCGAGCTTGCTGGACGGCGCGCTGCAGGCAGCTTCATGCCTGCTGCTCGGACTCGATACGGAAGTCGGCTACCAACCAGATACCTCTCCGCCGCTTCCTTTTGCGCTAGAGGAGTTGGAGCTGCTGAATGAATGCCTGCCTGTTATGTGGGCTTTCGCCCGCTTCAGCAGCGGCAGCGGTCGACACAATCAGCTTCCAAGCCTTGACATCGATCTGCTGGACGAGCAGGGGAATATTTGCGTACGAATGAAGGGGTATTGCGCCAGAGCGATGGAGGCGGGTGCCAGGCAAGAGGATGTCCTTTTTATGGTTCCGGAATGGAGGGACAAAGCTCCACAGCCTGGAATGGCGAATTCGCCAGTAACCGAGCATACCGTGATCCTGTGCGAGCCCGCTCCCATGCTGCAAGCATCGGTGGAAAGCGCGTTTCCCGGTGTCCGTTGCTTGGTGCTGACGGCCGAAGAGGACGCCATGGAGCAGAGATTCAGCCGCTTCGCGCAGCGGATCTTCGAAGAGACCCAGCACTTGCTGCGCCAAGTAACAGGGAGAGGCGTCATACAGATCGTTTATACCCCCGGTAGCGGACGCGAGCTGCTGGCGGGACTGCGCGGGCTGCTAAAAACGATGCGTCTGGAAAACCCGCATATGTCAGGGCAATTGATCGAAATATCGCAAGACGATACAGAGTACGCAATCGTGCAAAAGCTTCGCGATAATCTCGATCATCCCGAGGATACGCATATCGGCTATCAAGGTTCCCGTCGTATGGTGATGACACTCAAGAGGCGGGCTCCAGGAGAGGGAACGAACTCCCGGTTATGGAAGGACGATGGCGTTTATCTCATTACGGGCGGAGCAGGCGGCTTGGGTATCATTTTTGCGAAGGAAATCGCCCGAGCCGTACGTGGAGCGACGATCATTCTGACCGGCCGAGCACAGTACGATCCATATAAGCTGTACGAGATCAAAAATTCAGTTTCGGGAAACGCCGACATTGTATACAAGCAAGCGGATATGACACGGAAGGAGGAGGTAGAGCGGCTGGTTCACGCTATCGAGACGGAGTACGGAGGATTGAACGGGGTCCTTCACAGCGCCGGCGTGCATGCGGATAATTATTTACTTCGCAAAAGCAAGGACGAATGGAATGCGGTATTGGCTCCTAAGGTTTCGGGGCTCGTCCACCTGGATGAAGCAACGAAGCATATCCCTTTGGATGTATTCGTCATGTTTTCATCTGTGGTTGCTTGGCTTGGCAATCCCGGGCAGGCGGACTATAGCACGGCGAACGCGTTTATGGACGCGTATGCCGCCTTCCGCAGCAGACTTGCCGCGGAGGGCCAAAGAAAAGGCCGTACTTGTTCCATTAGCTGGCCGTTATGGCAAGAAGGCGGCATGCGGGCG